>NZ_NKCO01000040.1:0-12935 GCF_002245615.1 Mycobacterium neumannii
TTCATGACTGGTCTCGTGGCCGCGGAGATGTGTATAAGTGCCAGCGTGGGTGCCGCGCACCAACGTGCGCCGGACCACCGAACCGCCGACCACGACCACCACGACCACCCCGCCGACGACCACCACGACGAGCCCGACCGAAACCACGCCGACCAGCCCGACGACACCGACAACGCCGCTGATCGGGCCCGAGGGGCCGCCCACAACGACGGATACGCCGCTGGTGCCCCCGGTTCCGCAACTGCTGCCGCCACCGACGGCGACTCCGCCCAGCTAGGGCGGCACTGTTTCACCGCTACACTGGCGACCCGTGATGATCACCCTCAACAACGTGACCAAGCAGTACAAGTCGTCAGCGCGGCCCGCGCTCGACAACGTCTCGGTCAAGATCGACAAGGGTGAGTTCGTCTTCCTCATCGGACCGTCGGGGTCGGGCAAGTCGACGTTCATGCGGCTGCTCCTGGCTGAGGAGACTCCGACCCACGGCGACATCCAGGTGTCGAAGTTCCACGTCAACAAGCTGCCCGGGCGCCACATCCCCAGCCTGCGCCAGGTGATCGGCTGTGTGTTCCAGGACTTCCGGCTGCTGCAGCAGAAGACCGTCTTCGAAAACGTCGCATTCGCCCTCGAGGTCATCGGCAAGCGCGCCGAGACCATCAACCGGGTGGTGCCCGACGTGCTGGAGATGGTCGGCCTGTCGGGCAAGGCCAACCGGTTGCCCGCCGAACTGTCCGGTGGCGAACAGCAGCGCGTCGCAATCGCCCGCGCATTCGTCAACCGGCCGCTGGTACTGCTCGCCGACGAGCCCACCGGCAACCTGGACCCGGAAACCAGCAAGGACATCATGGATCTGCTCGAGCGGATCAACCGCACCGGGACCACGGTGTTGATGGCCACCCACGACCACCACATCGTCGACTCAATGCGCCAGCGGGTCGTCGAACTCGAACTCGGCCGGCTGATTCGCGACGAGCAGCGCGGCGTCTACGGAATGGATCGCTAGTGCGCTTCGGCTTCCTTATCAACGAGGTCCTCACCGGATTTCGTCGCAATGTCACCATGACCGTGGCGATGATCCTGACGACCGCCATCTCGATCGGCCTGTTCGGCGGCGGCCTGCTCGTCGTCCGGCTGGCCGATCAGTCCCGCAACATTTACCTGGACCGCGTCGAAAGCCAGGTCTTTTTGACCAACGACGTCTCGGCCAACGACCCATCGTGTGACGCCGACCCGTGCAAGGCGCTGCGCCAGCAGATCGAGGACCGCGACGACGTGCGCTCGGTGCGGTTCCTCAACCGCGACGAGGCCTACGAGGACGCGATCACGAAGTTCCCGCAATACAAGGACGTCGCGGGCCGTGACGCGTTTCCGGCCTCGTTCATCGTCAAACTCGATGACCCCGAGCAGCACAAGGAATTCGACGAGGCGATGGTCGGCCAGCCCGGCGTACTCAACGTGCTCAACCAGAAGGAACTGATCGACCGACTGTTCGCGGTCCTCGACGGCATCAGCAACGCCGCGTTCGCGGTGGCGCTGGTTCAGGCGGTGGGAGCGGTCCTCTTGATAGCCAACATGGTCCAAGTCGCGGCGTACACCAGACGCACCGAGATCGGCATCATGCGCCTGGTCGGGGCCAGCCGCTGGTACACCCAGTTGCCATTCCTCGTGGAGGCGATGCTTGCCGCCCTGATCGGTGTCGTCATTGCGATCATCGGGTTGATCGTGGTGCGGGCGCTGTTCCTGGAGAACGCGCTCAACCAGTTCTATCAAGCGAACCTGATCGCCAAGGTCGACTACGCCGACGTGCTGTACTTCAGCGCTCCGCTGATGCTGTTCTTGGGGTTGGCGATGTCGGGTATCACCGCCTACGCGACACTGCGGCTTTACATACGAAGGTAGCCATGGCAAAACAGGGCGCCAAGAAAGCCGACCCGTCCCGGTCCAGTAACAACAAGGTCGTCGCGACCAATCGCAAAGCACGACACAACTATTCGATCCTGGAGACGTTCGAGGCGGGTATCCAGCTCGTCGGGACGGAGGTGAAGAGCCTGCGCGACGGGCAGGCGTCGCTGACCGACGCCTTCGCCACCGTCGACGACGGCGAGGTGTGGCTGCGCAACCTGCACATCCCCGAGTATCACCACGGCAGCTGGACCAATCACGCGCCGCGGCGCAACCGGAAACTGTTGTTGCACCGCAAGCAGATCGATCAGCTGATCGGCCGCATCCGCGACGGCAACCTCACCCTCGTACCACTGTCCCTGTACTTCACCGACGGGAAGGTGAAGGTGGAACTGGCACTCGCCCGAGGTAAAGAGGCCCGCGACAAGCGGCAGGACCTGGCGCGTCGTGACGCGCAGCGCGAGATCACCCGCGAGTTGGGGCGCCGCGCCAAGGGCATGACCTGATCGGAGTCGCGCTCGCGCTGGCGTCGGCGCTGGGCTACGGGATCAGCGACTTCGTCGGCGGGCTGGCCTCGCGCCGCGTCGCCGCGTTGCGCGTGGTGTTGGTCTCCTATCCGATCGCGTTGGTGGTGCTCGCGGTACTCGCGGTTCCGATCGGCGGGGACGTCTCGCAGGGCGCAGTGGTCTGGGGCGTGTTGTGCGGGGTCGCGCAGGCGTTCGGCGTGTGGTGGTTCTACGCCGCGTTGGGTTCGGGTCCGATCTCGGTGGTGTCTCCGCTGACCGCGATCCTGGTGGCGGGCATCCCGGTGGGCGTCGGGCTAGCGCTGGGGGAGCGGCCCGGGCTGATCGCCGGCGTGGGCGTGGCGCTGGCGTTGGTGGCGGTGGTGCTGGTCAGCCGGGAGGCGTCCGACAAGGACGTCACGGAGCACAGGTTCACCCCGACGGTGGCGTGGTTGACGGTCGGCTCGGGCGTGGCGTTCGGGTTGAATTTCGTGCTGATCGATCAGGCGCCGGTGGACGCAAAGTTGTGGCCGTTGGTGTTCGCCCGCGCGTCGGCGACGGCGCTGGTGGTCCTCATCGCACTGCTGAGCCGCAACCTGCGACCGCCGTCGGGAACCCCGCTGAGGTTGGCGGTGCTCGCGGCATTCATCGACGTCGGCGCGAACATCGCGATGCTGCTGGCACTTCAGGCGGCGCTGCTGTCGCTGGCGGGCGTGCTGATGTCGCTGTACCCGGCGGCGACGGTGTTGCTCGCGATCGTGGTGCTGCGCGAGCGGGTGACACGCTGGCAGGCGCTCGGCATGGTGTTGGCGCTGGCTGCGGTGGCCATGATCGCCGCAGGCTGATCGACGCGAGTATTTGGGCCGAGCCGACATGAGCACTTCGTTGAATAAGGCATCATGACGAACGGAAAGGCGGGGAAGGCGTGTTGCTCAGGGGTCATCGTTGGCGTTACGGCGTCGTCGTGGCCCTGCTTCTCTTGGTCGTGGTGAATGCGCTGGCACCGTGGGGATACGACCGCGCCGAGGCGGGGATGATCGCGGTGCAGGCGATCCTGGGCGCCGTGATCGTTGTGCGCGGCTTCGTGGTTGCTCGGAAGGTCGACGGCACAGCTCGATGGTGGCGGGTCCTGATCGCAGCCTCGTGCTTGAGCTGGCTCATCGGTGAACTGCTGTGGTGGACGGGCGGAGGCGCAGACGACGGTCGAGTAGCCGGTGGGAGGGAGACCGTCGCGTATCTGCTCCCCGCGGTGCTCATCTTCTCGGCAGTGGTCGTGTTGGGGCGGGTGGGCCTCGGACGCACCAACACCCCCGACCCGGTGCACCAGTACTCGCTCGTCGCCTCCGTGCTCGACGCGATCGTGGCGGCCATCTCGTTTTCGCTGCTGTCCTACATGGCCGGATACGGTGCACTGGCCGCAGCGGCATTTCCCCGGTCGGACAATCCGCCCATCCTGGTCACCTATTCGCTGCTCCAGCTGTGCGCGGTGGTGGCGGGGGTCTTCTTCGCCAGTCTCTATCGGCCAGGCCGGCCATATCGAGCGGAGTGCCTGCTGTTGACCGGCGGTGTCATGTTGCTCGCGTCCGCCGACCGGATGGTCGCCTACTTCCGGACCGTCGGCTTGCAGAACGGTGATTTGTGGGGCGGCGGCGCGTTCATCATCGGGCTGATACTGGTGATCTACGCGCTCGCCACACCGACGCCGCAGTCAGAAACCGCCGCGCAAAGCAGCGATCGGGTGATGGACTGGGTGCAGTTGATCTTGCCGTTCGCCGGATTCGCTGGAATCGCAATGCTTTACGGCTACCACGTGATGATCGGCAAAGAGCTCGACGGGGTGCTGGTCGTCGGAGCGGTGGTGATGGTTCTGCTCGTCGCCACGCGCCAAGTCTTCGCGATGCGCGCGCAGCACAGGTTGACACTGCGGCTGTTCGACGCCCAGCACCGGCTCGCGCACCAGGTTCATCACGACGCCTTGACCGGGCTGCCGAACAGGCTGTTGTTCGGCAAGGAACTCGAAACCGCCGCAACCAGAGGCGGTTTCGTGCTGATCTTCGTCGACCTCGACGACTTCAAGGTCGTCAATGACCGGTTCGGCCACGCGGGCGGCGACGAACTGCTGCGTGCCGTGGGCGAACGCCTCCGTCGATGTGTGCGGGATACCGACACCCTGGCACGCATCGGCGGTGACGAGTTCGCGATTCTGATCAACAGCGACGCGGCGGCACCTGAAGTCGTCGCCGACCGCGTCCGGGCGGCGCTTCGGGAGCCGTTCGCGGTGCACGGCTCGAGCGTGCGGGTCCGCGCCAGCATGGGCCTGGTGCGGCCGCATGCCGGTGACGACAGCCAGACCCCAGACGACCTGCTGCGTAAGGCCGACCACTCGATGTATGAGGGCAAACGCCTAGGAAAAGACATCGCCGTCGTCTACCCGTCGATGATCGGCCGGGCAGTGGACTTTCCCACCGCCTTACGTCACGCCGACGGCGATCCGCCGGCCGGGTTCAGCCTCGTCTATCAGCCCATCGTTCGGCTACCGGAGGAGGCTCCGGTCGCCATCGAGGCGCTGGCGAGGTGGACGGCACCCGATGGCACGCAGATACCGCCCGAGACGTTCGTGGCCGCCGCCGAGGCCGCGGGGCTCGGTGATGCCTTCGACGCGATGGTGGTGGACCAGAGTTGCCGGGAAGTCACCACCGCTGGCTCGGGTATCGATTTGCAGGTCAACATTGGGGCGGCACGCTTGCGCGACGGCGGATTCCGCGATGTGGTCGCCGGGACGCTGACGCGCTACGGCATGGAACCCAGCCGGCTGACGTTGGAGATCACCGAGACCGTGCCGGTCGTCGATCTCGACGAGGCAGCCGCACAAATACGGCGGCTCAGGGCTATTGGCGTCAAGGTTGCCCTGGACGATTTCGGTGCCGGGTACAACTCGCTGACCTATCTGCACGCGTTACCCATCCAGATCGTCAAGCTCGACCGCAGCCTGTTGGCCGGACCCGAACCCGCTCAGGCCGCCACGTTGTACCGATCGGTGATCGCGGTGTGCGATCCGTTGGGCCTGGAAGTGATCGCCGAGGGCATCGAGACGGTGGAGCAGGCCGAGATGGTGTTCCTCGCGGGCTGCTCGCTGGCTCAGGGGTATCTGTTCGCGTTGCCCACTGCGATCGCCGATCTGCCGTCGAACCTCATGCCGCCGACACACCGTAGCGTCGCGGGTTCCCAGCACGGTCGTCTGTGACGAGCGGTACGGTCGGGCGGTGAGCAGCCCCTCGCGTCCGGTCACCACGCTCGACAAGACTGCGGTCCTCGATGCCTTGTTCGCCGAATGGCACACGATCGGTGACCTGTTGGCGGGCCTGGGCGAATCGGACTGGCAGACCGCGACGTCGCTGCCCGGTTGGACGGTGCACGACGTGACGGCGCACATGGTCGGCACGGAGTCGATGTTGGCAGGCATGGACATGCCGCAGCCGGATGTGGATGTGTCGCTGTTCGAGCACGTCCGCAACGACATCGGTGTGCTCAACGAGCGGTGGGTGCTGGAGTTGCGGACGATCAGCGGCGCGGAGTTGAGGAACCGTTTTCAGGCCGTCACCGCCGAGCGTCGTGCGGCGCTGACCGCGATGGACGACGACGAGTGGAACCAGGTGACCGCGACGCCGGCCGGCCCGGACAGCTACGGCCGGTTCATGCGGGTCCGGATCTTCGACTGCTGGATGCATGAGCACGACATCCGCGATGCGCTCGGGCGGCCGGCGTCGGACCCGACGGGCGCGCCCGCGATGTTGGCGCTCGACGAGATGGCGGCCAGTATGGGCTTTGTAGTGGGCAAACTGGGTGGGGCGCCCGACGGGTCGCGGGTGTCGATCGTGCTGACGGGACCGCTGGGCAGGACGATCAACGTCGCGGTCGAGGGCCGGGGCAAGGTCGTCGAGGACTTCGGCGACGAGGAACCGACGGCGACGATAACGCTCGATGCGCTGCTGTTCGCGCGGCTGGCCGGTGGGCGGGTCGCGTTGGCCCAGCATGCCGGCGACATCGGCTTCGGCGGCGACGAGAAGGTCGGCAAGCGCGTCGTCGATCACCTCAACTACGTGATCTGACCAGGGGCTTTGGGCTGGCGCGGGCATAAATGCGTGGTGTGGGGTGTTGTAGGTCGCGTAAGATGAAATGTCCTGCCGTAGGTCGGCGGGTGCGTTGTTAGACAACTACACAGGGGCTGAACGGTTTCGACTTCGAGTGTCGAATCAAGGGAAGCGTGCCGGTGCAGGCAAGAGACCACCGTTAAGCGTCGTTGCAACCAATTAAGCGCCGATTCCAATCAGCGCGACTACGCTCTCGCTGCCTAAGCGACAGCTAGTCTGTCAGCCCGGGAGAGCCCTCGACCCGGTGTCTGGCATCAGCTAGAGGGATAAACCGGTGAGTTCGGTCGCGGGACTTATCGGGACATCAAACAGCGACTGGGATCGTCATCCTGACTTGTTCGCGTGATCAGGAGATCCGAGTAGAGGCGTAGCGAACTGCGCACGGAGAAGCCTTGAGGGAACGCCGTAGGACCCGGGTTCGATTCCCGGCAGCTCCACTGAAAGGGCCGCAGAAATGCGGCCCTTTTCTTTGCTCGACCCGGCCCCCGCTGGTCTGACTGCGTCGCGAAGCGAAATCCAGCGACGCAAATAGTTTCAGTGCCGCTAGGCAGTCAGCTGCACGGACGGGGTTGCTTGTTCGACCCGGATGATGGCGTCCCCAGGGAAATGCTCGCGATGAGTCTCGGCTGCGTCGGCGGGATCTCCGGCGATTACGACGCGTAAAGTGTGGATTTCGCAGGTGTGGCTGATAACGGTGTAGTGATCGTGTACCGGATTGGCGTCTGTCATCGGTTGTTTCCTTTCTAAGTGTGATGCAGTGACGACTACGTCATAAAGTTACCGACGGTCCGAGCCTGGACGCGTCGGCTGATCGACCCATGATGTGGAGGAGAGACGTTCAACCGATTGGGGGATACCGGCTCGGACATTCGCCGTCAGGTCCGAGGTCAGAAGAAGGACGCTGCCATAATTTCGGTGACCGTCTTCAGAGGGCGTGTCTCGGTGTCATGAGTCAGCACCGGACGATGACTGCTCTTGACGCCGTCAGGAGTCGGAAACGAATCCCAGGTCGCGAGCCATACAGAACCTTATGCTCTACGTCGACAGTTGCGTCAACAAACGCGGCCCAGGGGCGGTCACCATGGCTTCGATCGGTTCGCAGCAGCATGGACGGGGCCGCGATCTCGTCGGCATCGTCGGTCCGCCCACGGTGAGCACTTTGATGGAAGCTCCGCAACCGCTCCGGCAGGCAAGTCCCCATATATCCGTAGAACAAGACGGCAGATTTCGTATTCCAGCAAATAAGTTATAGGGAAACCCCTGATTCCCTTTCGCCGTTTCAGGCGCAGACTCGGTGTGGTAGGCGGACCCCCGGGTGGGGAGGACGCCTCACATCCAAGATCAAAGTCGGGGCATGCCATACGAGTCGTGGCCGCGTTTGTCGTGGCGGCAACATCCTTCGGGGCGGCAGCGAAAAGTGCGGCACCCGTTGACTTGTACGACAGAAGGCAGGGCTTGACATGTTGAGACGATTGCTGACGGTTG
This sequence comes from Mycobacterium neumannii, assembly GCF_002245615.1. Taxonomy (NCBI): domain Bacteria; kingdom Bacillati; phylum Actinomycetota; class Actinomycetes; order Mycobacteriales; family Mycobacteriaceae; genus Mycobacterium; species Mycobacterium neumannii. The sequence continues at coordinate 8,042 of NZ_NKCO01000040.1, forward strand.
GAGCCGTCGCGGCCTCGATCGGCGTCGGCGGTTGCGTGGGTGTGGGTGCCGCGTTGGCTGATCCTGCCGTGTGTGGCGTGCCGGGGACGCCGCCGTGTGCGCCGTCGCTCAGTCCTCAGCAGCAGTGCGCGCTAGTCGCGTGGCGAACATGGACGCCGTGCAACTGGGTGGGTGTGCAAGTTCCGATCGGAACACCGGGCAGCGTCGGCTGATAACGATGCGGTCTTGGGTTACGTCAATTGCGCTTTACGCACGAGACGAACTCACTTCACTCGCTTTCCGGCAGATGACGAGCGCCTCGACGTAGTCCCAGCGATAGCGGTCGGGGGCCTCCGCGACGCGTTCTTCGAGCTCTCGGAGAAATGCGGTGAAGAGGCCGGCCGCCCGCGCCTCCCCCTCGCGCGCGAATGCACGGAGGAGGAGCGGCCCTCCCCATGCGCCCACGCTCTGGACGTAGTCGTGCGCGAACGCCGCGGGATCGCCGTGCCAGTAGGGGTTGTCGACACGGAAAAGTTCGATGCTCTCGAGCTCGAGGCCGGCGAAGCTGCCGGCACCCGCCTCGAATGGGGCCCGGAACTCGCCGAGTGTGCGCGACCAAACCGGAACGACTGCCGCGTCGACCGTGGCGCCGCTTATTCGCCCCGCCCGGCGCCAGTTGGCGAGCAGGAGGTTCATGTCCCCGACGATCTCGACGTAGAGCCCCGTCCTGTCCGGGCATGGAGCGGGGGACGCCGGGATGGCCGCGATGAACCAGCCCCCTGGCGCCAGCTCGAGTGAGCGCATCTCGAGCATTTGTTCCCACTGGCGCGCCGCGGCGATGCGCCAGGTGCGTCGCTCGTCCTGGTCCACGTGATCCGGGTATCCGGGGAAGACGGAGCCGCTGGAGGCCAGGCCGGCGGCGTCGGCGATCCAGTGCATGGTCGTCCCGCTCACAGAGAGGTGCGCTGTGCCTCGTGGAAAGGCGGGGGCCTGATCGAGAGGGATTCCGGCCATGGAGATGACCGCGGCGGGAGGCGGGTCGCGATCGAGCGCTCGACGACAGGACTTGCCGTGGGCCTCCGGCGAGCTGTAATGGGCGCCCGTGCCCGTATCGGCGAGCCCGGGGCCGGACTCGGCCAGCCCAGGGGTCACGACCACCACTCCCTGGTCCTCCGCCTCGCCAAAGGCGTCTCGCAGGTGGGCAGCGGCGACCCGCCACGCGTTCGTCGGTAGGTCAACGAGCGCGTAGATCAAGGGCCGACCGGAGCGCTGTGCCACGAGATCACGGATGAGGCCGTGAGAGTTCACGCCGTCGGCGGCTCCCAAATCGGCCACGCAGAGCACCGGCTCGGCCGATAGGCTCTCCGCGGCGGCCATCACGGCTGGGTGAATCGCCTCAAAGCAGGCGCGCTGCGAGAGCGCGTGCCGCGCATAGTCGTCCGCCATGCTCAAGAGCTCGGGGCGACATGACGGCGTGGTGCTTCCTTCCGCAGCGCCGCGGTCGGGACTGTGTTTGGGGCCGATTGCTGCTGGAAGATCCATGCTCACTCCCGCCCCTCGGCGCGGCCGTCAATGGTGAAACCATACTTTCCTGCCGCGGCGAAATACCTCATGTTGCTCTGTTAACCGCCCCGCGTCGAACAACTCGACAAGACCACCGGTGACGCGATCCTTTACTCACCACACAGTCGTCTTCCCGCGATTTCTGCGCTTGGTGCGATTTCGGCAGCTCTACCAAAAGGAGCTACTGTCCAGGGCGACAAGCCTTGACCAGTTCCCGTTTCGCCATCACCAGTCATCTGAATTGGCATCTGGCCCTGTTGATTTGACCGTTTGCCCCGGAGCCTGTTGCGCGTGGACATAAGCTTCCGGCCACGAGGCAGCTGCCCTGATCGCGATGTCTCCCACGGATTTCCATTTCAAGATCGCACGACCGCGAGGTCGAGCTTGGCACTTACCGCGTCGACAACTTCGGCGCACAAAGGAGGCTGGAGCGTTGTCGACCAAGCTGAGGGCTCAGCTGTGACCCCAGAACTAGGGCGTCTCCACGGAAAGTCCGCCGTGATCACTGGGGCGGCGTTCGGGATCGGCCGGGCGACGGCCGTGCGCTTCGCGCGCGAAGGAGCCCGGTTAGTCATCACCGACATACAAAGCGAGCCGCTGCTCGCGCTGGCTGACGAACTGCGGCACGACGGGACGGAAGTCGACACAGTCGTCGGGGACGTCTCGGTCGAAGGTGACGCAGAGCGGATGATCACAGCGGCGACCGACCGCTACGGACGGCTCGACGTGCTGGTCGCGAACGCCGGGATCATTCCGCTCGGCGATGCGCTTGAGGTCTCCGCCGCCGACTGGGATGAGGTGATGGCCATCGACGGCCGCGGAATGTTCCTGACGTGCAAGTTCGCGATCGAGGCGATGTTGCCCACCGGGGGTGGCGCCATCGTCTGCCTCTCCTCGATCTCTGGACTGGCAGGCCAGAAGCGACAGGCCGCCTACGGGCCCGCCAAGTTCATCGCTACCGGCATGACCAAGCACCTGGCCGTCGAGTGGGCCGACCGCGGCATCAGGGTCAATGCCGTTGCTCCCGGGACGATTCGAACCGAGCGAGTCAAACAGCTTCCCGATGAGCCGGGTGGGTCGGAGTATCTGGCGGCGATCGAGCGCATGCACCCGATCGGCCGTCTCGGTGAACCGGCCGAAGTCGCCAGCGCCATCGCCTTTCTCGCGTCCGACGACGCCTCGTTCATCACCGGAGCCGTGTTGCCCGTCGATGGGGGATACCTAGCGCAATAGTGCTCGAACTCCAAAAGATTTCGTGAAATGCCGGTGGCTACAAGAGATTATCCCGCTCGAGCGAAGGAGCTCCGAGGATGCGAGTGACACGAACCGGCTCTGGTGGGCCGCCCTTGGTCTTCGTGCACGGGCTTGCTTGCGACGGCACGGACTGGCAGGCGCAGGTCGACTGGTTCGAGACAAGAACCACCGTCGTCGTATGTGAGTTGCCCGGGCACGGCTCCAGCACGGCCGCACCAGAGGACTGCACAGTCGAGGCGTATGGCGCCGCGGTGGCCCGAGCCATGACGGAGTTGTCGCTGCCGCCGGCGATCGTCGTGGGCCACAGCATGGGATGTCGCGTCGCTCTCCAGGCGTGCCGGGTAGCGCCCGACGCCGTGTCCGGGCTCGTACTCGTCGACGGCAGCCGAATCGGTGACGGTGATTCCGCCATCGCCGAGCAGGCCATGGCCGACGAACTCGCCGGCGACGGCTACGGCCGATTCATGCAGGCATTCTTCCAAGGGATGTTCTTCGGACCGAGCGACCCCGAGCTAGCGAAGCGGATCATTGACCGAGGTGTTCGTTTTCCCGCGCCAATTGGAAGAAGGCTGCTGACGAGTCTGGTCGGTTGGGACGCCGGCGAGGTGGAGAGTGCACTCGAGTCTGTCCGCGTCCCGCTGCTGGCGATTCAATGCACGACCCTCGATGCGGCACGCGAACGTGTGTCGCTCGAATCGGGACAGAGTGCACCCTGGATCGACCTGGTGCTTGCTCATGTGCCACAAGCCACCGCCGCGATGTTGCCCGGTTCTGGCCACTTCCCGCAGATCGAACAGGCCGCGGAGGTCACCGCGCTTATTGCCGACTTCCGCGACGCCATTCAGCGTCATCAATGACGCCGGGGGTTCGGGTATCTCGCCTGGAGTGTCGTTGCTCCGGGCAGCACCACGCCGATCGTCTCGGGATTCGACGTCGCGCTCATCGCCGAGGACGGCATCACCGACCTGTTCTCCGTGATCACCAGGGCACCGCAATGATCAGACGGCCCGACTTTCCAGCGATAGCCTTCTGACATGTCAAAGTCATTCGACTGCACCGTCGAATCCGCGGTCAGCGTCCAACAGATCCAGGCCGCGTTCTCCGAGCGCGGATACTGGCTGGCGCGGCTGGAACCGCACAACGGCACGGCAGAACTGCGCTCATTCGACGTCAACGTGCAGGGGGAGGTGCGGGTGACGGTTGCCCAAGACTTGCGAAACACCGTGCTGCCGGGCCTTTTTGGCAAGCTATACCCCGGCGGTGTGGAACTGGTGCAAAGCGAGACGTGGACCGTCGACCGTGGGGACAAGGTGCGGGGGCTGATCCACGTCCAAGCCCACGGAGCGCCTGGCTCCGGCCGCGGCACCATCGAGATGACGCCGACGCGTGACGGTGAGCGCCTCGAGTGCAGCGGCATCGTCAAAGTCAAGATCCCGATCGTCGGCGGCAAGATCGAAAGCTATTTCGGTCGTCAGATGACGGATCAGATCCCCCAGATCCTTCGCTCCATTAAAGAGTGGATCGACGAGAGCGCCTGACCCTTCGCCGGGGAGCCGACGAGCTACCGCCGCTGTCCGCAAACGGAAGATTTCTCCGAAATCCCTGCTCGGCCGGGATCGATCGTGGTTCACTGACCTCCACGCAAATTCTTGACGGGCGTCAGGGGGTATCGGTGGCTGATCAACGCGTCGACGATCGGGAGCAAGGCCACGACTCGGAGTTGGCCGTGGATGTCCGTGTCCGCGTCCACCCGGACACGGACGCCGAGGCACGTGGCGTCATCGTCGAAGACTTCGGTGAGATGACCGCCGTGCCCGTCGATATCGGCTCCAACCACATCGCGGATCCCGCCCGCCGCTGGGCAGTGATGCTCGACGAGGGCACGCTGCTGTTCGCCGACTCCGAACAACTCACACCCGAGTAGCTCCCGGTAAGCCTTTGATCCCGCCTGTCCTCAAGCAGGCGGCGGAGGCGGCGGCGGTGGCGGCGCGATCAGCGGTGGTGGGGGAGCCGGCGGCGGTGGCGGCGGTGGCGGCCCGAAAATGAACGGCGGCAGACCGGGAATCGGCATCGCCATCGGATCGGGTGGCGGTGGCGG
>NZ_NKCO01000041.1:0-12821 GCF_002245615.1 Mycobacterium neumannii
ATTCCTTTGCTCGAGTGACTTTGGACGGTCCCTCGAAGAATCACGCGATGACCTTCAATCACTCGGCTACGACACGCCGGTACCGCCGATCAGGTCCGACTCGTACACCACTCTGCTGGACGCAACCGCCAGGGTCGGCGCCTGTGCGGGTTCACGAGAAGGCGCGGAGCCACCAGTGGTGTCCGGGCGTGGCTGGCGCAGCGGGGCCGGTGAAGCCTCACCCCCCGCCCCCTGGGCGGCGCGGGACGCCGAGTTGCTGGTGTTCTTCGCGCTCTTGAGCACGTGCCCGGCGGTGCTTGCGACACCGGCCGCCTTGGCCGCGGCCGCGACCGGGACGGCCACCTCGGGGGCGGCGACCTTCACCGCGCTCATTGCGGCGGTCGCGGCCGCCGATTTCACAGCAGACTTCGCCGGCGACGCGTCGTTGCCGGTCCCGGCTCCGCTACCGGTGACAACGGTGCGCCCCGTGCTCGACGAGCGCGGCTTGAACCACTCCATGCCGGGTGTGCGCCGTGCCGACGAGGAGCCAGAGCCATCGTCTTGGCCGCCTGCGGTGTCGTTACCGCCGCCCCGTCCCAGACGCGCACTCGCGGACTGCGCCTTGTCGCGGTACGAGCCCGCTTCGTTGCGGACGGCGCCGGTGCCGGCATGCCACGCGCCGGTGACCTGACGGCCGATGGTGCCCATGCTGTCGGCGTGGAAGGAGCGGTCGACGAACCGGAAACCCAGCCAGAGAACGCCGGCGGCCACGGCCATGATGAGCACCCGAGGAATCGCTGTCGCCGTGGATGCGCCGAAGGCGTCCGTGGTCAGCACCCAGGTAATGCCGATTGCGGAAACGGCGAGGTAGACCTCGAACACCATCAGTTGGATGACATGCATGAAAAGCTCTGTGCCGCAGTGCTTGGCGAACGCCAGAGCCCGTCCGAAACCCAGCATGCCGATGAGGAAGGACGGCCCGACCAGGATGCCGAAGTACAGCGACTTGATGCCGACCAGCATCGCCGACAGGCCGACGTAGAAGTAAAAGAAGGCCACCACGATCGCGACCAGGACCAGCAGGAGACCAATGGTGGCGTCCGAGCCCCCGAGGCGCTGGGCATAGGCCAGAGCCTGCGGGGCGCCGCAGTTGGCCATGGCGTGCGCCGGGCCGGGACCATCAACGCCGCCCGCGCTGGTGATGGCCGAGTTCCATGCCTGCCGGCATCCGCCGACGTCATCGACGACCATGCCGAAGTTGAGGACCTGCAGCGGATGGCGCACGCCCGCCGTCACGACGTCGGCCATCAGGGCATCCAGCTTGGCGTCCAGCGAGGTGCCCGAGGCGAACGGTGCCCCGGTGGCGGCCTGGGCGATCTCCAGCCCGGTGCCACGCCCCAGCGCCAGCAGACCGTGCTCGCTGTACAGGTCGCCAATGGGGTCGGAGAACACCGTGGCCAGCAATACCGTCAGGACAAGGGCGGTGCCCAGCATGGCCCAACCCCGGCCGGGGTGGCCACGCAGGATGTGGTAGCCCGCCACGGTGACGCAGACCGTAATCGCGATGGGGGCCAGCATCATTGAGCTGACCAGCGAGGCGACCGCGTTGTAGAGCGGCAGGCCGAAGGTTGCGATGGCGACCAGCCAGCCGGTGGAGAGCGCGAAGCGCAGAAACCACAGCGCAGCGGCCATGATGAAGATGAACGTCCCGGCGATCATGCCCAGCCACCATGCCGCCGTCGCGTTGTCGACCGCGCGTTCCATGGCCGCGGCCATCCACGGCATCCAGGTGCTCGGATCGATCATCGAGATGTCTTGACCGTTGTTGGTCGCGGCCTCCCGCGCCGACACCATCGACAGGAAGTAGAACGCGATCGGCACACCGTCGTTGTCGCGCAGTCCTGTCCAGCCCAGCGCTGCGGAGCCGCCCGCGGCGACAGCATTCGGCGCGCACAGCAGGGCAACGAACGACAGCGTGTAGGTCAGCGTCATCGTCACGAGGGTGCGTCGTGCGCGCGGGTGGTCAGCCAACCACAGGGTCAGCGCGCCGGAGGTCATGCGAAAACCTCTTGAGGCGGGGTGCTGTCGACGTCGGCGGCCATCTGCGTGGTGGGAGCACCCAGGAAGCGGCAGCGGGCCCGCCGGCCGCGCTCATCAACGATGAACCCCTCCCCCATTCGTGAGGGGTGAACTTTGCCGAATGCTTCGTCGTCGCTGTCCTCGTCGTCGGCCGACTCGGCCGGGCTGGTGTCCTCGTAGTAGGACTGCACCACGTCGGGGTACAGCTCGGGATCGACCCCTGCCCACTCCAGCGTCTTGGTCGCCAATTCCTCGTTGCGGATCGCGAACAGCCATTTTTGGGTGATGAACTTATCCCCCATCCGGGCGAAATCCCGGTAGTCCTGGGAAATCAACCAGATACCGGTCGCATGCTTGCGGCCCTGGCGGGTGATGCGGTGGGCGGTGCGTGCGCCCGCGGGATAGGCCATCAGCTCGGCAGCCTCCTCGAAAATCATCGTGGAGAACTGCTCACGGTGCAGAAACTGGTGACGCTGCACGGTGTCGATGATCAGGCCATAAATCGCCATCCCCGCGCGAGCACTCTTGGGCAGCTTGTCGTACAGATGCGGGTTGAGAATGTCGTCGGCATCGGGCAAGCCGAGTCGGTTGGTCAGCCAGATCGTGGCCAGTGACTCTGACGGTGAGTACGGCGGCAACGTCTCGTCGAAGATGGCCCGGGCGGCTTGCTGGGTGGACCAGGCCTCCAGGCGCGCGAGCAGCATGTCGTTGTTGGCGTCGGGCTGAGCTCGCAGGTAGCCGATGAGTGAGCGCATGGAGTGAATGCCGTTGGCTTCACGCATCTGTGGGCTTACCAGCAGCGTAAACCGATTCTCCATGTCGCTGTCGGCGGGAACGCCGATCATCGGGAGGATGTGGTTGCCGGCGACGTCGCCGGCCTCCTGGAAGGCGAACATACGCAGCGGGTCGAGGCTGAACCGGGAATCGCCCAGATCGATAATTGTCGTGTGGGTGACGTTGCGGAACGCCTGCCCCCATTCCCCGTGGGTGCCCGGGTCGAACACGTCGACCTTGCCGCCGCGCAGGACTACCTCAATCCCAGAAAGCTTGGCGCGGTTGGACTTCCCCGCTCCAGGGTCTCCGATGACGATCAGGCCGGTGTTCTTGTGGCGGCGGGCACAGCCCTCAGGATCGTGCAGGATCAGGCTACGCCGCAGGGTGTTCTGATTCTCGGCCAGCGGTGTCCCGCGGGAGTCGCCCACCCGCGTCGAGATCAGCGGTGTGAACCGGCCCCACAGGTGCGCCGAGGTCGGATCGCGGAACTCGTCAAGGTGTGCGTGCTTCTCACTGCCCGGATTGAAAGCCGACCACAGCTTGGACTGCGCGCCGCGCCACCGACTGACCGCAATCTCGGCCTGGTCGAGTTCGTGGCGGACCTGTTTCACCGCGTCCTCGCACATCTCCAAGGTCGGAGCGCCCACGGCGATCAGGGTGGCTACGTCCAGCTCCCGCTCGCTGGGATTGGCCTTGATCTGCGCGTTGTACTCGCGCGTGTTGGCCAGCTTGATGTCGAGTTCGTCGTCCTCTTCGATCATCCGGCCCCGTTGGCGCATCTGGTCTTTGATGTTCTTGGCCGCGCGCGCGTTGAGCGCTTCCGCGCGGTCGGGGCTGCGCACGGTGACGTGCTGCATCCAGTCGATGGCGGCTTCGGTGTCGACGTTATCGAGGGCATACAGGTACGCCGCCTTGGTGAACCGTAGGCCGGTGTCGGGGAAGTGCGTGACTGGCAGCAGGGCCTGATAGCTCCACGGACCGTCCGGGTGGTCGGCGTCATAGAGGCGCACGATGGGGCGCATCGTCGGCCACCAGGAGGAGCGCACAGCGTTGGCGCCCTCGTCGACGCCAGGGCGTAGGAAGTCAGCGGCGGTGAGCCGGTCTGGGCCGGCCGAGGCCGGCGGCATCGGATCGCGCAGGGTCCCGCGAAAGACGTTGTGTCGGTGCTGCCACAGAATCTGCAGTGGACTTGCCGGTCGGACGCTGAACTGTTGAGGCAGCGAGGCGACCACCTCGGCGGCCAGGCGTGCATAGGCGGCGACCGAGGTGTCCGAATCGACGTCGCGACCGACTACCCAGTCCTTGGCCTTCGTGGCAGCTCCGGCTGCGGTGCGACCGCCTTTGCCGCTATCGACGGGGAAGGTCAGCCAGCCGCGACGTCGCTCTTCCAGGAACACCGGTGCGCCCGCGGGTGCGGCGGCGGGGTTGAAGGTGGGCTCCCACAGTCGGCAGTGCTCTACCCAGCCTGGTCGGTGGCTGTGGTTGCCAACGATGTTGCGCATCAGTCGGTTTGGATCGGTGGTGTCCAACAGTCCGGACAGTGACCACCCCGAGGGCAGTGCGCGGGCCAAATTGCGGTAGAACCGGCTGCCCCGTTCGTGGGTGCGCAGCGGTCGCAGGACAAGCGGCAGCCCGTCGATGAGGTAGTCGGCATACACCCCGCCGCGGGTGAAGCGCAGGTTGCCGATCACGGCCAGCGGCGGATCGAAGAGATGATCGACGCGCGGATCAGCGTTGCGTGCCATGACCGCTCCTGGTCGCCGGGCGCGCTGCGCATCCGTTCTTGGGCAGAATCGACGCCAGGGCGAAGCTGGCGCGCGCGGCCAGCGACGGTCGCCGCTTGGGCAGGACCATCCGCAGGATCACCGTCACGACGACAGCTGCCACGGCAGCGATGCCCAGGACGCTGAACCCGGCGCCTTCGTGAGTGCGGAACCACCACAGCGCGGGCAACATGATCATGCCGATCGCAATGAGTTCGGCACTGCGGTACGGGCCGCCAGGCAGGCGGTTCCCGGTCGAGGACTCCCCGGCGTAGATCGGGACATCGCGGATGCCGGTGAAGACCTTCGCCGGCTCCCCAGTGGGTACCTCGTTGTTGGGCATGGTCAGCTCTCTTCGTGGTGGCTGATGAGGATGGGTTGGTTGTTCGCGTCGTCTATCAGCCCGGTGGTGGCGTAGATGAGCGCGGCGATGATGAGGAAGCCAAGCAGCGACGCGGCCAGCTCAGACATTCGTTGCGTCATCGCCCGTAGACGGAGACGATGCCGCGCTGTTCCAGCTCTTGGTTGCCTGACTGTTGGAAGCCGGCGACGTTGGCGATGATCAGCGACAAGATGATGCCGCCGACCACGGCGCCGATGGCCGATCCGATTCCCTGCTTGAAGCCGTTGCGCAGGCCGACCGCGATGCCCAGCGCCATGGCGGCCAGACCGCCGACGACGACGACGATCGAGAAGATCTCTTGGGACATGCCCACGATCCCCTGTGCTGCCAGAACCGTTGTGTTCGAGGCGATATCCATTGGTGTTCCCTTTCAGTGTGATGGTGGATGGACCGAGCTGGCGGCGGGGTGCCGCAGCTACGAAGGGATGTTCACCGTGTGCCCACGGCGACGGGGGTGGGCGGGGCATCAGGGTCGATCGCCGGAACCACGTCAATGGCCGCGACCGACCAGGCGCCGCCGGTGGCGCGCAGGGTGAGCGGATACTCCAGTGGCGTGGAGGTGTAGTCGGCTGCTCGCGCGCTGACCGTCACCCAGACCCGCAGCTCGCCGCCTTCGGCCGGGGCCTCCGGGACCGGGTTTTGCGCGCGGATTGAGGTCACCGCGGCGGTGGAGTAGGCGCGCAGCGGACCCAGCCCCGAGTCCACGGTGACGAATCGTTCGATCCCGTTGGCGTCGGTGAGGTAGCACGTGACAAAGCCGCTGATCACCGCCGCCAGAACGGCATCGTTGGTGATGGTCACCGGGTAGTCCAGCGACACGTCGACCCCGGGTGGTGGCGGGTCGCGGCGTGCCGGTTTGGCCATAGCCCGGGGAGCAGCACCGTTGTAGACACTGACCGGGAGCTGGTAGTAGCTGCGCACCGGAGGGGCGTTGGTATAGGACTGCTCGGTCACGGACACGATGACGCCGTAGGTCGCGACGCCAGGCGTCGTTTGGCCGAGGAAGGTCGCAGATGCAGCCTGCGCCGAAACGATCAGCGGGGAGGTGGTGGGCAGCGACATATCGGTGCTGTTGGGAAAGCAGCGCGCCACCTCACCGGCCCGACTGCTGCTGGCTGTCAGAAGCACTGTCACGCAGTCGATTGCGTAACTCTCCACCAGGGCGGTCTCGTTGCCCACCGAGCGCGCGGTCACTGCCACCGGGGTCTCGTCTTGCGGGAACACCCACCGCCACAGCGTGGACACTCCGCTGATGACCGAGCAGACCACGAGAATCGTCACGATCACCTTGGCGCTGCCTTGGCCGGTCGTGGTGAGTCGTCGCCGCCAGGTGTTGGTCAGTTGCATTGTCAAACCGCCTTGTGTCCAATGATTTTGATGCTCGACACGGCGAAGGTGCCGTCAGCCGGATCCCGCGGCGTCGACCCGCCGGGGAACACGGGGACTGGTGTCGGCGCGGCACCCTGGTTGCCGCCGAGAATGTCGCCCAGGATTGACGGGCCGGCGCTCGGTGGCGGTGCGGCCGGCGAGTTAGTTGGTGCGATCGCGGGCGGGCGGCTGGTTTCTTGGATGATCAGCGTGATCTTCGAGGCCAGCACGCCGGGGCGGATGGATTCCACGGCTTCGCCACGGACATTGCCGGTGTTCTGGTTCTTCACCGTGCGGTCGGTGTCGTTGAACTGCCACTGCACACGGGTGACCACGCGGTGCTGCAGCCACGGGTCCGGCTGATCCGGGCTGACCTCGGTTTTGTTGACTGCGCCCGGCACGATGGACACCGCGGTGATGACGAAGGTTCGTCCCAGGTCGATCTCCAGGACTTGACCGTCAACCGACCGCACACAGACCCACGGAGTCGTGGAGCTGGGGTCGGCTACCGACTGCGCTGAGGTCGATCCCGGTGGGCAGTCCGAGGACGCCGTAAAGGGAAGCGGCCCATCGGTGTTCGGGGGAGGGCTGGGTGGCGCCACCTCGACCACACGGGGCGCGACCGGGGCGGAGGCTGGCTTGGATGGTTCCGCGCTCGGCGAGTTGGCCATGGTGACGACGAGGGTGATGATTGTGCCCAGGACGGCCGCAGCGCCGAGCGCGGCGACTACCCACGGGGTGTATCGGCGCGGCGACGAATCATTGGAGGGAATGGCGGCGGCGTCAGAGGATGTGCTGTCTAGATCCACCACCGCACCGCCGACGTCGAATGACCCGCCGACATCGAAGGGTGCGCCGAGCAGTACGGGCCCGTCACCGTCGTAGTCGTAGTCATCCTCGGCATAGCCCAGCGGTGATTCCTCGCCGTCGCCGTCGTCATCGAAGTCTGGGGACTGTCGTTCGGACGCGGAGTCGTCGGCTGTGTCGGGCTGCGGTTCCTCGTCGCCCGAGGGGGGCGCCGATCGAGAACCGTTGTCGGCGCCGAAGGTGCCATCGCGGTCATCGTCATCGTGAACCGTGACCGCCCCGATGTTCTTCAGCCACTCGTCGTTGTCGATACCGCGCGTCATGGCCGCCGGCCCCGGACTGCGCCAGACGGGCGGTTTCCTGCGCGAGGACGCCGCACGTGCGTCCCCGCTGCGTGAGTCATGGCCGGAGCGACGTCGAGGTCCTCCTCCGTCTCGGGCGGCCCCCACCGCAGATGCAGCTCCTCTGCGGGATTCATCTCAGCGAGCGGTAGCGCCGCAGCGGTAGGAGCGGGCTGCGGGGGAACCGCGGGGTATGGCGCCCACTGCGCGGCGGGAGCGACTCGGCCGCGCCCACGCCGGCGGAGCACATGCAGCACCAAGGCGGCGAGCGCCACTACCGCCAGGACCGGGGCTAGCTGGACAAGTATCTGGACCAGTACGGCCACGACAACGGTCAGACCGACCGCCACCCCCGCCGCCACCATCAGCACGATCTTCACGTCAAGCCTCCCTCGAATCGGCTTATGCTCAACTCTGTGACCGCACCGTATCCATTAAGGGGCAAATGTGTCCACACTCATGGACGACTAAGGGCGAAATATGATTCTGTTAGCGCATGGAGGCACCAGAACAGGGCATCGAGCGGCTGCACCACTTCGTCACCGAGCGGCGACGCGCACTCGGCATCAGCCGCGCGCAGATGTTCGCCCGCGGCGGGCCGTCACCCTCGACGATGAACAAAGCCCTCACCGGGGACCGGGGGTTGTCTCGATCCACCCTGGAGCGCATCGACCGCGCGCTCGGATGGGCGCCGGGCTCGGCCGAGACTGTGATGAGCGGCGGTGCCCCCACTTCGCGCATTCCGGCGCCGAGTGACGCGGCATGCCCTGCGCATGAGCACGTGGTCACAGTCCTGGAAAGCATCCGGACCCAGCTGCACACCGCCGAGCAGCTGGTGGAGGATCTGCTTGGGTCCGGCCATGCCCGCTGAGGTATTTGACGAGGAGCGCCGTGCCTGGATCGCCGCGCGCGCCGGCATCTGGATGTTCCAGAAGCGCCGCGCCGAGCTGCTCGGCAAGCGCATCCGTGCCCGGAGCCGCGCCAAAGTGGGTGCCCGACCCGACCCGCACGACGATCAGGTGACTCCGCCGCTGATCTTCCGCACGTCCTCCACCACGACCGGTGCCCTCGAAACCGGTGTCGTCGCCGTCCTCGCCGCGGCCGCACCGATCGGCTGGCCGGCCGGCCAGATGCTGTACAGGCTGATCATTGGACTGATCCCCGAGCGTCTGCAGGCGTACCCCATTGCGGCGCTGCTCTGGGCCGCCATCATCAGCGGCGCACCCTTGCCGCTGCTGTATGACCCCAACCCCTCGCTGGCCAGCACGCTGCTCATCCCGTGGCTGCTCGCCCAGATCCCCGCCACCTTTGCCGCCGCCGCCACCTACGGAGTCCTCGAAGGATGGTTGGCCATCGACGGCTCCAGCGACTGGTGGCCGCTGACGCCCGCCCAACGCGACGTTGACGACACCCTGATACTCGGCCCGGCGCCCGTGTCGATGCCGACGCTGCTCGATCCCGCCCCGACTACGGGGAACCGCTCATCAGACGCCCTGCCCGTCCCGCGCCGAAGGCCGGCGCCGGTCAACTGGACCCGGCTTGCCCTCCCCGCCACCGTCGCTGGCGCCGGCACCATCTGGTACCTGGCTGCCGTGCTAGCCGCGGCCATAGCCATCCCTTCCGCGCTGCTTGGTTAGTTGCAGCGCCAGCGCTTGTCGCCCCGGTGAGCTGTAATCGAGGCATGACGGATTCGGGCACAGAATCCCGGCTGTGGTTGGAGGTACCGTTCTCCGAAAAGGAGGCCGCGAAAGCCGCCGGAGCACGCTGGGATGCATCCCGGCGCTCTTGGTACGCCCCCCGCCCCAACATGTCCCAGCTGCAGCGCTGGGCAGGCCGTGAACCACTTCCTGAGCTTCTGCCCGGCGAGGACCGCTCATTCGGGGCCGGACTGTTTGTCGATCTCATCCCAGAGTCGTGCTGGTTTACCAATGTCCGCAGTTGCGTTGTCGCTAGCGACTGGGACCGGCTGCGGAAGGTGATCTATCGGCGCGCTGGACAGAGGTGTGAGATATGTGGCGAGGGAAGGGACCCTAGCGCCGGTGTCCACCTTGAAGCCCACGAGCGATGGCTCTATGACGAGGCGTCAACGACTCAGCGACTGATGCGCTTGGTGTGCTTGTGCACCTGGTGTCACGAAGCGACCCACTTTGGCCTGGCCGAAGTGCGCGGCTTCCGCAGCCGTGCCCTGATGCAGCTAGTAGCCGTCAACGGATGGTCGCGTGATGCCGCCGAACTCCATGTCCAGCAGGCGTTTAGGATCTGGCAGCGCCGCTCGCGTATCGATTGGACGCTGGATCTGAGCATTCTCCGCGATGTTGACATCGAGTTGCAGCGCCCACCTGCAAAGGACGAGCGGCGAGAGGTGGCGGCAGAGACTCTGGAGGGGGCGCGTGGGGACAGAATGCTTGAGCAGGCCGCGTTGCCCGTCGCGGGTTGGTATTCCGACCCCTCGGCGGCTTTCGCGCACCGTTGGTGGGATGGCGCACAGTGGACTCATGTCGTGGCGGTCCACGGAAAGGCGTTCATTGCTGAACCGGGCCGCGCCCTTCGCCCCGCACCTGTCCGCTGATGAGGTCGTGCATGCACGACCTCTCCTCCTCAGTTCAGGAAGGTCTGCTCGTTGCGGAAGGTCACCGCGTCCAGGCGAGCGGTGAAGCGCTCGGTTTCGATGCGGATTCGTCCGTTGCGCTGAGTGATTCGTACGTCGGGCTCAACCGACCGGGGTCCCGCGCCGACGCTGATGCTGACGAGAGCGCCGGGGTAGGGATTGGCTGACCCGTTGTGCACCACCACCGTTGGGGGTCGCGGCGGCTGAGCGCGCAGATCGGTGGTGTTCCAGATCCGCGACGACGCGGCTGCCATGGCCCACCGGCGGCGCGGGTCATACACGGCGACCACTTCACCGCTGGCAGAGGCGCGGCGAATGAGCTGCCGGACAGCGAAATCGTCGTCGGAATCGATGACGATGCGGGTGGGCCCAGCCGGGTCGCGCAGCGGCATGAGTAGCAGCGCATCGTCGACTTTGCCCAGCATGACCCCCGACGAGCCGATGGCCACGGCTGCGTCGAGATCGGATGTCAACGTTCGCGCCGGCATTCCGTTGATCCGGTCGGATCCGGGCAGCAGCGCAGACAGCGCCCACCACTGGCGACCTGTGTAGCGGTTGAGGATGACCGCTGGGGGGGTGAGCAGCGGCTGCGCCGTGGTGAATCGCACCGTGGCCGACACGGTGATCCCCTCGCTCGAGCGGCGCAAGTGCAGCGCGAGCAGCGTGTGCTCTGAGGCGATTGCCCACATGTCATCGAGGCGTTCCGCCGTGAGGTCCTCAGAGCTGAGGTAGTAGCTGGTGACGTGGGCCCCACGGTGGGTGAGGTCTTTCCAGCCCTCGCGGAAGGTGCTCTCGATGTCTTCCTTGCTGCCGCCGTGCATGTCCAGAACAGCCTGGCGCATGTCGGCGGCCGTCATTGGTTCTGCGCGGCAACCGCTTTGGCGCAACGCACGTGTGATGCGACGGGTGACTGCGGCGACGGCGCCAGCGGCATCGGTGCGCCACATCAGCCCGGCCGTGGTGTCCGGAGCGCGGGTGTCCATGCGGATCATCAGCATGGTGCTGCGCTGTCCGGCTGCGGGTCGGTCGGCTAGGAGCTGGGCGTAGAACTGGCCATAGTTGTCACTGGCGGTGCGGCGGCCTTGAGCGATGACGTCGACGTCCACACCAAGTCCAAACCGTTGCATCTGCTCAGCAATCACGCTCAGTGGCAACGTGTTCGGGGTCTCAGCACCCTGCGGACGCAGCAGCGTGGGGATGTAGGGCCGACCCCACACGTTGACCATTGTGACCAGGGTGTGCTCATTGACGTGCACGCCCAAGGGCTGCCCATCGCTGTCGACGTCGACGTACTCGCCGGTTTCCACACGGTGTTCCTTATGGCGGAGCCGTCCGATGGATCGTGTGAGCCACTGCCAGGGTGTCAGCCGCGACACCTTCACCATCAGCAGCAGTGCGCCGAGGACCGCGCCGCCGGCTGCACCGGCCCACCATGGCCCGTCGAAGGCGATGGCGATGGCCGTGCCGACAACGGCGAGAATTTCGGTGGGCAATGCCGCGCGCAGATCGGCGCGCGCGCTCCAGGTGCGTTCCTTCATCGTTGATGCTTCCTTCGCCAGACAGTTGTCCCCCACAGCACCGCGCCAACCAGCACCACGCCAGCCCCAATCTGGGCAGCCAGCATGCGTGCCGGTCGCGGATCCGGCGGCGGTGGGGGTGGCGGAACGTGCAAGGGCGCTTCGGTGGGTGTCGGTGCTTTGGCCGGAGCTGGCGGCACGTCCCAGGTCAGTGCAGCGAGCGGGTCGACCACGCCGTAGCCGATCACGTTGTCGCGCCCGCCCGCAGGTGCGTGCGCGGTGGCCGTGAGTCGGTGAATGACTTCGGCCGCGGGCAGCTGCGGGAACTTGGCCCGCACCAGTGCTGCCACTCCAGAGACATAGGCCGCCGAGAACGAGGAACCGATGATGGGTTTGAACTTGTCCTCGTCGATCGAGGCGTTGATGACGTTTCCTGAGGTCGACAAGCCCACGATGTCAGACCCCGGCGCCGCGAGGTCTACCCACGGCCCGTGCAGCGACGCAGCTTGGCCCATTAGCGGTGTGCCGAAGTTGTCGGTGGCCGACACCGCCAACACGTAGTCGTCGAACCAGGCCGGTGAGGCGATGGTCACCACTTCATCCCAGCCGGATGCGCCGGTCGGTGGTGGCGGATTCTGACTGCATCCCTGGGTGCCCGCGTTGCCAGCGGCCGCGACGATCACCGCGTCGCGGTCGACCGCTGCATAGCGCAGTGCCGCGCCTAGGATTGCCTGGTCGGTGGGCTTGGTTACCGGGATGCAGGACACCAGCGAGATGTTGATGACTCGTGCGCCGAGGTTGGCGGCATGCACGATCGCACGCGCCAGCGTGTTGATGTCGCCGGTTCTGCGGACCTGTTCTTGGTCCTGATCGATGCGGGGATCTTTCAGCCCGAAGTTCTGCGAGCTCTGTCGGATCGCCAAAATCACTGAGTCCGGGGCGATTCCGACCAGGCCATCGGGGCCACCAGTCGGGGGCGGCAGCTGTGGATGGGGACGCTGCGGCGCCTGGGCGACACTGCCGCTGGGGCCCCACGCCGAAGGTGGCCCGGGCGGCCCCGGCGGCGGCGGAGGTTCTGCCGGCGGTGGCGGGGTCGTCGTCGCCGTCATCGATACCGGGGTGGCGCCCTCTCCGCGCCTGCCGCACCTGGTGGCAGGCGGGGATTACGTGTTGGCGCAGTAC
>NZ_NKCO01000042.1:0-10347 GCF_002245615.1 Mycobacterium neumannii
TGTCCGTTCTCATTGATTCTGGGGCATTCTCATTGAATCTGGGGTAAGTGCGTGTCTTTCTCATTGAATCTGGGGCACGAGGCTTAGCGTTTATGTGTGCTGACGTCGGCTGTTTCGGCTGGGCCAGGTGTAGCGAGTGCAGTGGACTTGGAGTTCAACACCCGCGAGGGATGCACGCGGCAATCGCTGGACCGATGTGCTGCAACCCGGTTTGAGTTGGACTGTTCACCAGTGCGGAATTTCCCCTCGTTTCGAGGTCAGCGTAACTTTCCCGGGCTGTGGTGGTTCGCCACAACCGGCGCACATGTAGGTCACGAGTCCTGGGTAGAACGTGACCAGTTGATGGCGTTGGATGCCGATCCGGATGTTGTTGGTGTTCTGTCGCAACCATTTTGGATTCATTGGCGTGACGGCACGCGGCATGCTCCTGACTACTTCGTGCGGCGCCGCGATGGATCTGTCGTCGTAGTCGACGTTCGTGAGGACGACCGGATCTCTGACGCTGATCGGGACGTGTTCGATCGGTCTGCCGCCACGTGCGCGATGGTCGGTTGGGATTACCTGCGTGTCGGTTCCCTCGATCCAGTGCTGCGGGCGAATCTACGTTGGTTGTCGGGTTATCGGCATCCGCGAGTATTGAAGATCGGTTTGGCTGATCAACTGGCGGAGGTCTTCGCTCGGGTCCGTCCGTTGATGGCTGGTGTGCACGCGGTCGGGACTCCTTTGGTGGTGCTGCCCGTACTGTTTCATCTGCTCTGGCACGGCCGTTTAGTTGCCGATCTGCAAGGAGCGGCACTTGGCGACGACACGGCGATTGGCCTCGGGACCGGGTGGTGACCTGACGTGCGAACGGGTGTCGTCCGAGAGGGAGACGAAATCCGTTTATCAGCAGGTGTTTTCACCGTCGTAACCCTGTCGGGCGGATCAGCTCGACTGGTTGACGCTGTCGGCGAGCAGATTGTGGTGCCGCTCTCGCAGCTGATGGTTGATCCGGCATTGGAATTGGTGTCGGGGTCGCGACCGCCACTGTGTTCTGAGGAAATGCTGGCTGGCATTCCCGAGGCAGCCGTCGAGCAAGCACGGTGGTGGGAGCGCCACATCGTGGAGATCCTCAGCGGCCGCCCGCCTGGGACGGCCGCGGGCATTCGTCCCCGCCCAGAGTTCGACACGGCGAAACGATCTCTGCGGCAGCGTGAGCTGGCCAAGTTGGACGAGCTGCGTGCCGCCGGCCACGACGTGAGTCGGAATGCGTTGCAGCGTCGCCGATTTGCCTACGAACGGGACGGGCTCCTGGGAGTGGTTGACGGGCGCCATAATCGGCGGCGCGCGGTATTCGGCCGTGTGGACGACCGTGTCGTCGCCGCGGTGCGGGATGCGATCGAGGGCGAGACCGACCTGTCAACGGGAACGGTGCAGCGTCTGCAACGGCGGGTCGCCAAGACGCTGGTGGCCACCTATGGTGCCGACGACGCGCCCGCGATGCCGTCGCAGCCCACCTTCTACCGGCTGGTCAAGCGCCTCGCGGAAGGACGGCACACGTTCGGGTCAGCACGGACGCGGCGATCGCTGTCCAAGCAGCCCGATGGCCCATTCGGGTCGATCACCGTGGTGCGCCCCGGCGAGATGGTGGAAATCGATTCAACCCTTCTGGATGTACGGGTAGTGCTCGATGACGGCATGGTAGACCGAGTCGAGCTGACTGCGATGGTCGACAACGCTACGCGGTCCATCCCGGCCGCGGTGCTGCGACCGACGACCAAAGCAGTGGACGCGTCACTGCTCTTGGCGCGGGCATTGACGCCCGAACCGATGCGCCCGGGATGGGCCGATGCGCTGCGGATGTCCCGGTCGGTACTTCCGCACCACAGCCTGACCAGTGTCGATCAGCGCCTGGCCGATGCTGCGGCCAGGCCGGTGATCGCTCCCGAGACGATCGTCTGCGATCACGGGAAAGCGTATCTGTCCCAAACATTTCGGCAAGCGTGCTGCACATTGGGGATCAATCTGCAGCCGGCTCATCCCGACTGCCCGACCGATAAGCCGAAGATCGAGCGGACATTGCAGTCGGTGGGCACCCTGTTCGCACAGTACGTGGCCGGTTACGTCGGTTCATCGGTGGAGCGGCGTGGGAAAAACGCCGAGGACGACGCGGTGTGGTCGATGATTGAGCTGCAGGCGCTGCTGGACGAGTGGATCATCGCGGTGTGGCAGAACCGCCCCCACGATGGCCTGCGGGATCCGGTGACGCCGGGGAAAGCGTTGTCTCCCAACGAGAAATACACTGCCCTCGTTGAGGTGGCTGGCTATGTACCGGTCCCACTGGACGCCGACGACTATATCGAATTGCTTCCCGTGCAGTGGCGCACAATCAACAGTTACGGGGTCCGGATCAACCATCGCACCTATGACGCCAAGGCGCTCAACCCATACCGGCGCCAGCATTCCGGGGTCGATGCCCGTAACGGACAGTGGGAAGTGCACTACGACCCGTATGACGTGTCGAGGATTTGGGTGCGCAATCACCACGAAGACGGATGGCTGGCCGCGACGTGGACGCACCTTCGGTCCTCGCCGGTGCCGTTCGGCGAGACACTGTGGCGCCACGCCCGCTCCGTAGCCGACCGCAGAGGGGCCCAGAAGACCCAGGAAGCGGAGATTGCGGCCATCGCGGAGGACTTGCTGGACCGCGCCGCCGCTGGGCCGCAGCAGCAGACGAAAGCCGAGCGCCGAGTGACTGGACGGACCAGCGCCGCGAGCGCCGGCCGGGACTGGCCGGACCCGACGGAATCATCCGAACATCATGGCCCGTCACCGTCGGAACGGGCCGCCGACAACGAGACTTTCGACGATGACGGCGAGATGGCGGAGGTCATACCCCTGCCGGTGTTTGATGCACGCAAGGAGGCCCAAACGTGGCGACTGTGACCGAGATTGCGGCGGTGGGTCAGTTAGAGGATCGCCGCCAGCCGACCACGACGCTGGAGGGCTGGCGGCGTTTTGTTGATGCCGATCCGCCGGAGTTCACGTTGCTCGCCGACGACGAGTGGGCCAGCCTCGGTGAGGACGAGCGGACGGCCTACAACGAGGCCCGGGTTGCGCATCATTCGGAGCTGGTGGTGGTCACCACGTCGGCGATCGAAGCGATCACCCATCAGGGCCGGCTGTTGACATTGCTCAACCAGCGCGAGATCGGGGCCCGGCGCGGGCTGATCATCTCCGGCGGGGCAGCGACGGGGAAAACTACGGCGATCAAGCAACTGGGTCGGTTTCACGAATTGCGCACCCGTGCACGGTTTCCCGGCGATGAGAGCCGGATTCCGGTGGTGTATGTGACGGCCCCGCCGAAAGGGTCGCCCCGCAAGTTGGCGATGGAGTTCGCACGGTTTCTGGGGCTTCCCACGCTCAATCAGCGGATGAACGTGACCGATATTTCCGATGCCGTGTGCCAGGTGCTCATCGATGCCCGTACCGACATCGTGGTGGTCGATGAAATCCACAACCTCAACCTCGACACCCGCGCCGGCGAAGAACTGTCCGACCACCTCAAATACTTCACCGAGCATCTGCCTGCGACATTCGTTTACGCCGGGATCGAAGTGGAACGCTCGGGGCTGTTCACCGGCACGCGGGGACGGCAGTTGGCCGGCCGTTGCGGGGTGATCCACACCAGCGCATTCCCCGACGCCAAGGAGTGGCGACAACTCGTCGCCGCCATGGAAGGTACCTTGCGTCTGCATCGACACGAACCGGGAAGCCTTGTCGCCCAGGCCCGTTACCTGCACCGCCGCACCGGCGGGATGATCGGCAGCCTGGCCCACTTGATCCGGGCTTCAGCAATCCAAGCGATGCTCGACGGCACCGAGCACATCACCCGCGAGGCCATGGACGATATTTTGATCGACTACGCCGCCCACACGGCCGCGGCCCGCACGGCCAGCTGACGTGGCAACTGTCAGGCCGTGGCCGCGCGGACCACGCCAGCGGCTCCCGCGAACGATCGCACCGTTCCGTTGGGAAGCCGTATCGTCCTACATCGACAGGCTGGCCCGCGCCAACCATATCGGCGTCTCCACACTGCGCGGCCATGTCGCCGAATCATGCGCAGCCCGGCCGCGACCGGACTGGTTGGCCGTCGTCAGCGGCCAACCTGAGCAGGTAATCCGGTCCCGTCTCTGCGGGCTTGCTGGCGACCCCACCGCGCTCAAGCAATATCTCCGCCGCCCTTTGTGTCAAAGATGTATGGCACGCAAGGGAATACACGAACCCGTCTACTGCTACCTGCCTGCACATGTCTCCGTATGCCACCGTCACCGACGCTGGATCGGTTCACCAACGCGCGTTCTTGACGACCAGGTGGATCTTCGTGACCGGCCCACGGTGCTCAGTGCCGGGCGCACGCATCGGCGCTTGGCCCGTCAGTATTCAGAGGTCGACCTTCATGACGCCTTGGGCGACGCCCGCCACATCCTGGTCTTCTGGGCTCACGCAGAGCGTCACGTGGCGGCGGGGATTCTGCAGAATGGCCTAGAAGCGCACGTGGTGGCCTACCCCGATGTGATCGCCGTAGCCGCAACATTGCTCACAGCTCGCCCTCGGGTTGAACAGCCCAGGACGCCAACGGAACCCGCCTGGCCGACGCTACTGCTCGACCGCATCAACGAACGCACCGGCGCCCACCATGCCGACGCCACCCCCGTCGAGCAATGGGCGCAGTACCGACGCCTATTCGCCACTGCCGTATTGACGACACGCTCAGACGGCGCAGAACTGGCGTGTCGCGCTTAGGGGTCGGCAGTCTTGAATGTGCCTTATCAGTAAGGCACTTGTGGTGTGCATCTGACTGTGTCCGACGGTTGTATCTATCGGCTTTCTAATCGTTAGGGACAGTGGTATCTGGCTGGGTGTATCGGCCGGTGAATCATCACCGGCGGCGCTGCTTGCCGGTGATTGGCCGGCGGTGGGTGGTCCAGTACGCGGCCACCGCGCTGACCACCACAGCGAAGGCGGCAATGACGCTGGCCGGGAGGGCGTGGTCCTGCAGCCATCCGGTCGCGGTGGCCGACCAGCCGGTGAGCAGGTTGCCGCCGCTGGCGGTGTGCCCGGTGGCCGCGGGCAGCCAGTACCACGCGAGGTAGGCGCCGGTGGCGATGAGGACAACGGCGGTGACGCGGGTCCCGTGGCGGGCGAGGATACCCAGATGCCGGGTCAGGGCCGTGCCGGCGATGGCGGTGCCGACGCTGACCAGCATCAAGATGGTGGCGGCACCGGCTGTGTATGCGGTGAACACTGCCAGCAGACCGCCCCATCCGCTGGTGGCCTGGGCCTGGGCGATCACCGCGAGCAGTACCCCGAAGGTGCAGGACAGTGACGCCAGGGCGTAGCCGATTCCGGCCGCGAGCACACCACCGGCTGTTGGGGAGTCCGGCCGATGACGCGTCCGGGCAGGCATACGCAGACCGATGGTGCGGCCGGTGAGCATGAAGCCGCCCAAGATGGCCAGGGTGAGCCCGATCGTGATCCCGAGCCAGGGAGCAGCCGTCACCAGGGTCCGGGCACCGGCACTGATCGCGATACCGGCGAGGGTGAGGGTGCCGGTGAACCCGATGGTCAGGACGGCCCCGGTGCGCAGTGCCCGGGCCAGCCGCACGAGCACCGCATCGGTGCCGCCGGTGGCGATGGTGCCGGTGATCCACGCCGGTAGCAGCGCGAACCCGCAGGGGTTGACCGGGGCGAGCATGCCAGCGGTAAACGCGAGCGCGAGCAGGTTCACCGTGCGGCGCTGCTGCCGAGGGCGGCCAGGATCTGATCCTGGGACGGGGCGTGGCCGCGGTAGCTGATCTGCCCGGACGGGTCGATGACGAGGGCGGTGGTCGGCGCGGTCACCTGGTAGCGGCTGGTCAGGGCCCCGTTAGTATCGACGACCGCGGGCAGGCTGGTGCCGCCGATCTGGTCCAGGAAGTGGCGAACATCGGCGGGTTTCTCGGTGGGGACGATGTCGACGGCTAGGAACTTGGCGCTGCCTCCGGCTTCCTCCACGGCCGCCCGAGCAGCGGCCAGGGATTTACCGCCGCCGACGCATTCGCCGCACCCGTAGGAGAAGAACAGGATCGCGGTCGGGGCGGCAGCGGGCAGTTCGACGGTTTTGCCGTCCACCGTGGTCAGTGTCGCCGCCGTCGCCTGGGTTGTGGCGTTGGCGTGTGGCGGTGAGGTCGGATTGCTGGTTGTGGCCGATTGGCCGCACGCGGTCAGCGCGCCCGCTGCCAGCATCACAGCCGTAACGCCCGCCCACCTGTGGGGTGTAAACGAACGCGTTTCAGACATTGTCGATGCTTCCTTTCGTCAGGTCGTCGAGCGTGTGCGTCGCGGGTGAATGGCTGTCGGCGGGACAGCAGTGATCGCCGCGTTGACCGCGGCGGGCGAAGGCGACCACAGCCGCCAGCAGCAGCGCGACGGCTGCCCCGATGACCCATGGATTCTCGAGCAGTCCACACACGGCGGCGAGCGCGCCGCCGGCGATCAGGACTGGCGCGGCGCAACACAGGGCCGTCACCAGCACCGCTGCCGCACCCAGCAGCACGGGATTTC
Organism: Mycobacterium neumannii; assembly: GCF_002245615.1. NCBI lineage: Bacteria > Bacillati > Actinomycetota > Actinomycetes > Mycobacteriales > Mycobacteriaceae > Mycobacterium > Mycobacterium neumannii. The sequence goes on from NZ_NKCO01000042.1 coordinate 6,586, forward strand.
TTCGTGGACGTTGATTCATTGATTTCTCCTCATCAGGTTGGGTGCGGCTGGTCAGCTGCAGCAGCCGGGGTGGGCAGTTGGCGGGGTATGGAGCTGGGTAAGGATTTGTGTGGTCAGGGCTGCGCCGAGTTGGTGGGCCTCAGCGACGCTGACGATCTGACCTTCGGGGTGCTCGGCGAGCCACGGCGCGGCGTCCTGCGCGCAGGTGAAGTAGTGCACCTGGTTGCAGAATGAGGACCGGATCGAGGTGAGGTCGTCGGGGTTGACCAGCGAGACCACCGCGGTCTCGGGCTGCACGCTGGTGACACCGTTTTCGCCGACCGAGACCCTGATCGGGTGCCCGCTGACGGGTGATTCGGATTCGATGCTGGCGGGCCGGTCCAGGATGGTGGGAAAGATGAGGGTGTCCAGGGCGCACCAGGTGTAGAGCTCTTGGCCGGCCACGGTGAATCGGTGGCGGGTCGGGCGCAGGGTCAGGCCCTGGCCGACGATGCGGCCCTGCTCGTCGTATTCGGTGTCGGGTACCGCGGCCAGACGCCGGGTCACCTCGTCAACCGGGAGGCCGACGGCCGCGGCGAGCGCCTCCACGGTGACCGGCTCGCCGGCGGCGAGCAGCCGCAGCAACGGCACCAGCATCGTCGGGTCGAGCCCGGACTCTTCCGGAATGGTCAGGCGGTCAAGGAAATTGGGCATCAGGAACCTTTCGAGTGAGCCATGCGTCAGGATGCGCAGCAGGACAGTCGGGACATATCGGCGCTGAAGGACTGGGCGGCGATTTTGATGCCTTCGGCCATGGTCAGATACGGGGCCCAGGACCCGGCGACCTGGTCGACGGTCATCGCGGCGTCGAGGATGTAGACCGCGGCGGCGGCGATCTCGCCAGCATCCTTGGCGACGGCGGTGATGCCGTGGATGCGGCCGGTGCCGGCGTCGGCGACGAGTTTGATGAAACCGCGGGTGTCTCGGTTGACCACCGCACGCGGCACATGTTTTAGCGGCAGCACCCGGCAGTCGCACCGTGTCCCGGCGGCGAGGAGCTCGGCCTCGGTCGTCCCGGCCGCACCGACCGCGGGGCTGGTGAACGTCACGCGGGGCAGATGGCGGTAGTCGACCCTGCGGCCGGCGTCGGTGAAGATGTTGTCGGCGACCATCGCGCCGTGATGGGCGGCGACGTAGACGAACTCGCGGTGCCCGGTCACGTCGCCGGCCGCCCAGATCCGTGGGTTCGACGACTGCAGCCCGTCGCTCACCACGACCTCGTTGTTCTCGCCGGTTTTGACCTGCACCGCTTCGAGATTCAGGCCGTCGGTGTTCGGACGGCGGCCGGTGGCGACGAGGACTTTCGCGGCACGGAACTGCTGCGTTCCGCCGGTGATGGTCGCGGTGACCGTGACCTGATCGTCGGCCTGCTCGACCTCGCTCACCGTGGCGCGGCGCACCACCCGGATGCCGTCGTCGGCGAACACCTCCAGCAGCGCCATGCCGACTTCCGGCTCTTCCTTCGATGCCAGCGTGGAGCGGACCAGCACCGTCACCGTTGACCCGAGCCGGGCGAACAGTTGCGCCTGCTCCAACGCGACGTAGCCGCCGCCGATCACCAGCAGCGACTCCGGGACCTCGGTGACTTCCATCGCGGTGGTCGAGGTCAGGTAGGCGACGCCCTCGAATGCGGGCGGGATGACTGGGTTCGCGCCGGTGGCGATCAGGTAGTGCTCGGCCTCGATGGTGGCATCGCCGACCTCGATGACGGGCGCGTCCGGGGTTCCGGCGAACCGCGCTTGGCCCTGAATGCGCTGCCAGCCATACGATTCGGCCACGTTGAGGTACTTCTCTGAGCGCAGCGACTCCACCAGATCGTGCGTGCCGGCGATCAGGGCCGCCATGTCCACCGGGCCGGCCGTGGTGGCGATCCCCGGGAACCGGGCAGTGTCGGCTGCGGTATGCCGGGCCTCGGCCGCTGCGATCAGGGCCTTTGACGGCACGCAGCCGGTGTTGACACACGTGCCACCGAAGATGCCGCGCTCGATCATGACGACGGACTTACCGAGCGCGGTAGCGCGGATCGCCGCGGCCATCGCCGCGCCGCCGGAACCGATGACCGCGAGGTCCAATCCCTGACTCATGCACCCATCCTTGACCTTCAAGTAGGCTTGAAGGTCAAGTGTTCTGAGGAGACATCGTGAGAATCGGGAAGCTCGCCGAGGCGACCGGGGCCACCACCGCGACGCTGCGCTACTACGAAGACGAAGGCCTGCTCCCGCCCGCCGAACGTTCCCCGGCGGGGTATCGCGACTATGCCGCCGACACGATCGCCCGGGTCGGCTTCATCCGACGGGGACAGGCCGCCGGGTTCAGCCTCGCCCAGATTCGGCAGATCCTCGACATCCGTGACAGCGGCCACGCGCCGTGCACGCACGTGCGCGACCTGCTCGACATCCGACTGACCGACCTCGACGAGCAGATCAGCGCACTGGTGGCACTGCGCGAGACCATCGCCCGGCTGCGGCAGGGCGCCGAAAGCGTCGACCCGGAATCATGCAGCGCCGATGACGTATGTCGATACCTCTAGGAGCCACCTCCGTGGCACCGGAGGCATGTATTTCGTCAAGTCCGTTGACCCCGGCAGTCGTCATGAATTTCCGCCCCACTGGAGGTCGTTGGTGCGCGGGAGCGCGGGGCCTGCTGAGCAGTAGGCTCACCCGATGCGGTGGGATTTCACTCGAAGCTGGTCGCATTGGCCGTGCTGAGCCCAGCCACACTCGTTCAGGCGATCGCCACCTTCGCCATCACCAATATCGACGACATCGTGGTCCTCGCGGTGATGTTCGGCCAGGCGCCCGGTCATCGTGGCGCAGCCATCCGAGTGACCGCCGGTCAGTACCTCGGCTTCACCGCCATCTTGGCAGTTTCGGTCGGCGGCGCACTCCTGGGTGCCACGCTGCTTCCTCCAGCCGCACTGCCGTACTTCGGGCTGCTGCCCATCGTGTTGGGGCTGCGGGCGGCATGGCTGGCCTGGCGGGATCGCCGCACCCAACCGGCGCCGACCGATGATCCCGCAACACTGTTGACGCCTGGCACCTGGCAGGTCGCAGTCATCACCTTCGCCAACGGCGGCGACAACATCGGCGTGTACGTTCCGATCTTCGCCGTCTCAACGATCGCCACCATCGGTGTTTACATCATCGTGTTCCTCATCGGTGTGGCCATCTGGTGCGCGGCCGGCCGATATTTCGCCTCCCACCCGATCATCGCCAAAGCACTCTCACGCTGGGGCCACATCGTTCTGCCCGTTGCACTGATCACAATCGGGGCCCTCATCCTCATCAAAGGCGGAGCGTTCGCCCTCTAGCTCGGAGCAACTTCACCACTCAGGGCCAGGAGGCGCTCCTGCATCGGCATGTGTTGGCGTTCAACCACTTTGGTGATGTCCCGGCCCGTATCCGCTATGACAATCTAAAACGGGCGGTGGCCAAGGTGCTCAAAGGCCGCAGCCGGCACCCGAACTACCAACACGAGCGAGCGCACCACAGAATCATGATCGTGTGTCACGAGAGACACGATCACAGTAGTTATACCGAAGACGTACCCGAGCCAACGGAATCGACAGGAGACCATTCCGGCTACCCTGCTGCGCTCGCAGCCGGGCGCGGAAGCAGGGTTGCCCCAGATTCAATGAGAAACGTCGCGATCGAAATTCTCATCCAATCTGGGGCAATGCAGGTCAGACTAGTAAATGTGCCCCAGATTCAATGAGAACGGACA
>NZ_NKCO01000043.1:0-9825 GCF_002245615.1 Mycobacterium neumannii
CATGCTCACCACCATCAAGCACATCCACCGACGACAACCGCCCACCCGAATCAGCAGTCATCGCCACCAACACCCGCTCCAACCGACCAATCAACCCACCCACACTGCCCGCATCAAACACATCGGTTCGGTACTCCACCGCTCCCGAAATCCCCGCGGGCTCACCGTCTTTCGTCCACTGTTCGGCCAACGAGAAGGTAAGGTCCATGCGTGCGGTCTGGGTGTCGGCGGGCAGCGGCGACACCTGTACATCACCGAATGGCAGTTCGGCAGATGAATCGGTGACATGCCGTGCGAAGTTCTGCCAGGCCAGCATCACCTGTACCAGCGGGTGGTGAGTCAACGATCGTGCCGGGTTGAGTCGCTCGACCAGAACCTCGAACGGCACATCTTGATGTTCATACGCCGCCAGGCTGCGTTGCCTCACCTGCCCCAACAACTCGGCAACCGTCGGGTCACCGGCGACATCGACCCGCAGTATCAGCGTGTTGACGAAGAATCCGACGAGACCATCGAGCGCGGGATCGCGCCGCCCGGCGATCGGAAAGCCGACCGCCACATCATTGCTGGCGCTCAGCTTCGACAGCAGTACCGCCAGGGCGGCCTGCACGACCATGAAACTGGTCGCATTGTGCGCCCGGGCCACTTCACGCACCTTCTGCTGCAACTCGACCGGCCAGTGCAAAGTGACCCACGCTCCCCGGTAGTCCGCTACCGGCGGATACGGGCGATCGGTCGGCAGGTGCAATCGCTCGGGCATTCCGGCCAGCGCCTGTTCCCAGTAGGCAACCTGCGCGGCGATACGGCTTTCTGGGTCGTCGACATCGCCCAATTGCTCTCGCTGCCACAGCGTGTAGTCGACATACTGCACCGGCAGCGGCTCCCATTGCGGGGCCTGTCCGACGCATCGCGCAGCGTACGCAACCGCCAGATCACTGACGAGCGGTTCGATCGATACGCCGTCGGCGGCGATATGGTGCACGGCGGCCGCCAGAACGAACTCTTCGTCGGCCAGGCGGAAAAGCTTTGCCCGCAACGGAATCTCGGTCGCCAAGTCGAACGGGCGACGCACCTCGGTGCTGACGGCCTCAGCGAGGCGGGCCTCGGGCCATCCCGCGGCATCGACCACTTCCCAACTGAGGTCGACGTCGTCGACCGGCACGATGAGTTGCTGCGGCGTTCCCTCGGGTGCGACGAACAGTGTGCGCAGGCTCTCGTGGCGGCTAACCACATCGGCCAGGGCCTGACCCAAGGCCCGCAGGTCGAGCCGGCCACGAATGCCGAAGGCCACCGCGATGTTGTAGATCGCGGACGGACCCTGCAACTGGTCGATGAACCACAACCGCTGTTGGGCGAACGACAACGGCACGGCTGCGGGCCGCTCCATCGGCTGCAGCGGCTCCAGCCCGCCACCGTCCACACCGACCCGGGACGCCAATTGGGCGACGGTCGGCTCCTCGAAGAAGGTGGGAACCGCGAGACCCGCCGCCAGAGACTTGTTGGCCATCGCGATGACTCGCATTGCCAAGATACTGTCCCCACCCAGCTCGAAGAACGAGTCGTCGACGCCGACGCGTTCCACGCCGAGCACCTGGGCGAAGATGCCGGCCAAGATCTCTTCGGTCGGAGAGTTGGGCGCGCGATACCGATCGACATCGGCGTACTCCGGCGCCGGCAGGGCGCGCCTGTCGAGTTTGCCGTTGGCCGTCAACGGCAGAGCATCCATCAACACCACCGACGAGGGAACCATGTAGCCCGGCAGGCGTTCCCCCAACGCGTCGCGGAGTTCCGACGGATCCGCGGTTCCGGTCACGTACCCCACCAACCGCTTGTCGCCAGGCTGGTCCTCGCGCGCGATCACCGCCGCCTGTTCGATCCCGGGATAACTGGCCAACGCCGCCTGTACCTCACCGAGTTCGATTCGGTAACCGCGGATCTTGACCTGCTCGTCAGCGCGGCCCAGGTGCTCCAGCTGGCCGTCAGCGCCCCAACGCACCAGATCGCCGGTGCGATACATACGTTCCCCGACCCCGCCGAACGGGCACGCTACGAACCGCGAGGCGGTCAGGCCCGCCCGTCGCACATAACCGCACCCGAGACGGCCGGCGACATACAACTCGCCGACTATGCCCGCCGGCACCGGGCGTAACCACTGATCCAGAACAAAGAACGCGGCGCCGGGGACCGGAGTACCGATCGGCACCACATCCGACCCCTCGACCAGCGGGTCGCTGATCGCTGCGAACATCGACGTCTCCGTCGGGCCGCAGACATTGATCATCACCCGTCCGGGCGCCCACCGATCGGCCAGCTCGGTTGGGCACGGCTCGCCGCCCATGATCAGCAACTGCACCGACTCCAACCCGTGGGGCGGCAAAACTGCCAGAGCAGAAGGAGTTTGGCTGACCACGGTGACGTGTTCAGAGATCAACAGCGCATGGAAATCCTCGGCCGAACGAACCACCTCGTCGGGCACCACGACCAGCCGTGCCCCGTGCAGCAACGCCCCGAAAATCTCCTGGACCGAGACGTCGAAGCCCAGGGAGTGCCACTGCGACCAAACGCCGGTCACCGGCAGATGATCAGGCAATGCCCCCAACATCTGAGTGACCGCGTGATGTGCAACCGCCACTCCCTTGGGCACACCGGTCGTACCCGACGTGTAGATGATGTAGGCCAAATCGTCGTGCGATGGACCGGGCAGGGCCTCGGTCGGCTGATCCGCGATGCGTGGGTCGTCGATGTCGATGACCGGCAATGCCCCGCCCAGCCGCTCGGCCAACCCCGCCGTGCTGACCGCTACCACTGGCGCAGCATCGGAGAGCATGAACCCGATACGCGCATCAGGATGCATCGGATCTATCGCCAGATATGCCGCACCAGCCTTGAGCACGGCCAGGATCACCACGACCGCCTGCGCCGACCGCGGCAACAGCAGGGCCACGCACTCGCCCGGACCCACACCTTGGGCAGCCAGCAGGTGAGCCAACCGGTTAGCGGCCTCATCCAGCTCGCGATATGTCCAGGCTTGCTGGGCGTCGTTCAGCGCCACCGCCTCTGGAGCGCGGGCGACCTGCGCGGCGAACATCGCCGGAATCGACATCGGCGAATCTGCAGACTCACTCAACACCGTCCGGTGACCGAGCTCATCCAGCCGGGCGTGCTCGGTGGCGTCGAGGCAATCCACCGACGACAGACGCCGCTTCGGGTCGACTGCCATGGCTGCCAATACCCGTTCGAACCGCCCTACCAACGCCTCGACACTGGTCGCGTCGAACACATCGGTGTCATATTCGACGCGAAGACCCAACTCGCGACCGGGGCGCGCCGCGACCGTCAACCGGTAATGGTTGTACTCGTAGGCCCTGATTTCGGGGATCGTCATTTCGTGATCGCCCGACAGCGCCTCGGTGTCAATCGGATAGTTCTCGTAGAGGAAAAGGGTGTCGAACAACTGATCGTGCCCTGAGGCACGGTGGATTTCATTCAACGGTAGGTGCTGATGCTCGACGGTTCGATTGTGCGCGCTCTGCATCTGGTCGAGAATGTCGGCCGTCGTGGTGGCCGCTGTGATTGTCGCGCGCACCGGCACGGTGTTTATCAACATGCCGACCATCAGTTCCGCGCCGGGCACCTCAGCCGGCCGGCCCGACACCGCCATCCCGAATGCGACGTCACTCTGACCGGTCAACTGACACAACACTTGAGCAAATGCGCTCTGCAACACGACGTTCACGGTGGTGTGGTGTGCACGCGCCAGGTCGCCCAGCACCCGCGTGGTCTGTTCCGAAATCAGGTGCGAAGCCACACCTCGCCGCCCCAGGCCCGCACCGCCGGGCGGACCGACGAGTGTCGGCGTCTCGAACCCGGCGAACAATGAGGCCCACGACATCTGCGCGGCAGCCCGATCCTGAGCGGCCAGCCAGCTGACAAAGCTGCGGTAAGAGGCTGGTTCTGGGAGGCGCCGACCGTAGTAAGTGGCAATGATCTCCTGCAGTAGAACAGGACGCGACCAGCCGTCCATCACGATGTGGTGATTGGTCAGCACGAAGCGGTGTCGATCCGGCGCGATCCGGATCAACGCCGCGCGGAACGCCGGCGGATTAGCGAAATCGCAAACGGCGGAACGCTCGTCGGCGCACACCTTCTGAACCTCATCCTCGGCATCTACGGCTTCTACGTTCAGCTCGACGTACCGCCAAGGCGCTGTTGGTTCGGCCGGGATCACCTGCACCGGCTCGTCGAATTGTGCACAGAAGCGGGCCGCCAAATGTGGATGCCGGCCGACAACCGTCTGCACCGCGTCACGTAACCGGTCCGGATCCAGAGGCCCGGCCACGGTCACATCGAGTTGCACCGCGTACACATCGTCGCTACTGCCCGCGGCACTGCTTGTGTAGAACAACAAACCCTGCTGAAGGGGGGTCAACGGCAGCACGTCGGCGACGTTGTCTTTTCGGCACAACTCGTCCAGCTGTTGTTGAGTCAATCGGGTCGGCGCCAGATCCGACGGCGTCAAACCGCCGCCGCCGGCGCGAACATGTGCGCAGATACCTTTCAGAGCCTCGAACCACATCCGGCTGAGCTTGCGTACCTGTGACCGATCGACTGCCGACCGCGCCCACCTCCAGTTGGCATGCAGCTGCGGACCGGTGTCGGTGTCGGCGGTACCGGCGTTGAGCTCGACGGTGTGCGACAGCTGCACAGGGATGGCGGCGGCTGCGCCGGCAAGCGACAAGCCCTCGGGACTGATCCGCCACAAGTCCTCGGAAAGCTCGGCGCCAGCCGCGCCCAGCCGCCCGAGATAGTTGAACCCGATCGCTGGATCCTGTTCCGGCAGTTCGACTTCGGAATTCAGATAGCGCAAAAGTCCGTAGGTCATAGGTTCGGGCAACGCCCGCAGTTGCTCTTTGGCTTCCTTGATCACCGCCCCCAGCGCAGGCTCACCCGTGACCACCTGAGCCCAGTTCAGCCCACCGACGGCCAACGAAACCGGGTATTTGGTGGTGAACCAGCCCACCGTGCGTGTCAGGTCGACGTCGACGGCCAGTTCCTCGTGACGACCATGGCCCTCGACGTCAATGGCGACGGGAGCGTTGCCGGTGCTCAAGAACTCCGCGCACGCCAATCCGAACGCGATCAGCAGAATGTCTTGTACGCCGGCATGGAACGCCGCCGGGACCTCACCCGTCAGCATCCGGGTCGTATGGCTGTCGAGCTCAACCGATAGGAATCCGGCCGTGTTGAACGTGTCCTCAGCCGGCTGCACTTCCGGCAGTGCAGGCCTGGTCGCCGCAATACGTCGCCACGCATCTGCGTGCTGCACGACCTCGCTGGAGTACGCGTATTCGGCCAGCAGCGATGACCACCTGGCGAACGACGTTCCGGGCGCCGGCAACAGCACGGGTTGCCCGCTGTGATGCTGGGCCCAAGCGATGTTCAGATCCTCCAACAGGATTCGCCAGGAGACGCCGTCAACGGCGAGATGGTGAATGATCATCACCAGCTGGCTCGTGGAGGTCACCCACAGCGCGCTGAGCATCACGCCGGACGCCGGGTTCAGCCGCGACCGCGCCGCCACCAGCGCATCATCGGAGAGCATATCCACTGTGAGAAGGCACTCACCGACGTCGATCGTCAACGCCTCCGGCACCTCGAGCGACCAATCGCCGGCGTCGTCATCACGAACGTGCAGGCGCAACATGGCATGCCGATCCAGCAATGCCTGCAACACCGCCACCACGCCGGCCTCGGTCACCTCGCTAGGAGCTTGCAGCACCATCGTCTGGTTGAACTGCTCGACCGGGCCTTCCATGCCATGCAGCCAATGCATGATCGGAGTTGGCACAACGGGCCCGGTGCCTGGATCCTCTGGCCCCTCGTCACCGTCGGACAGCCTCGCAACCCGGGCAAGCTTGGCCACTGTCTGTTCCACGAAGACATCCGGCGGCCGACACAGCACACCAGCTGCCCTGGCACGGGCCACCACTTGCATCGACAGGATGCTGTCGCCGCCGAGCTCGAAGAACGAGTCGTCGACCCCGACTCGCTCCAACCCCAACACTTGTGCGTAGATCGTGGCGAGGATCTCCTCGGTCGGGGTTGCGGGCGCACGGTAACGATCGGCGGCCTGATACTCCGGCGCGGGAAGAGCCCGCTTGTCGAGTTTGCCGTTCGGGGTGAGCGGCAACGCGTCGATCAGCACGATCGCAGAGGGAACCATGTAGGCCGGTAACCGCTCGGACAGCGCCGCGCGGGCCGTGGCCGGGTCCGCGGTTCCGGTGAAGTAGCCCACCAGGCGCTTGTCGCCTGTGCGATCTTCGCGAGCGATCACCACCGCCTGATCCACGCCTTCGCAGGCGGCCAACGCGGCCTGTACCTCGCCCAGTTCGATGCGGAACCCGCGAATTTTGACCTGCTCATCGGCGCGGCCGAGATATTGCAGCTGCCCACCAGGACCCCAGCGCACCAGGTCGCCGGTGCGATACATCCGCCCTCCAGGAGACCCGAACGGACAGGCGATGAATCGTGTTGCCGTCAACCCGGCCCTTAGCCAATACCCAACTGCCACACCGCTACCGGCGATGTACAACTCGCCGACCACACCGGGCGACACCCGGCGTAATCCTGCATCGAGCACGAACAGCGCCGTCCCCACCACCGGAGACCCGATCGGCACGGCATCCTCGCCGGCCTGCAACGGCGCACTCATCGCCGCATACACCGTGGCCTCTGTCGGCCCGTAGGCGTCGATCATCTTCCGTCCAGGTGCCCACCGATCCACCAACTCGATCGGACAAGCCTCACCGGCCACCATCAACACCGTGGACTCGAGGCCTTCCGCCGACAACATCCCGGCCGCGGATGGGGTATGACATAAGACGCTGACCTGCTCAGCAAGCAGCAGAGTGTGGAGGTCGTCGGGCGAGGCCGCCACATCTTCCGGCACCACAACCAACCGTCCACCGGTCAACAGGGCTCCGAATACCTCCCACACAGAAACGTCGAACGACAACGAATGCCACTGCGACCACACCCGCCGGTTCTCCGGCGGCAGCGCGACATCCACCGATGCCATTAGTCGGGTCACGTTGCGATGGGCGACTGCAACGCCTTTCGGCACGCCAGTAGTGCCCGATGTGTAGATGAGGTAGGCGATGTCATCGGCCGCAGGTCCCGGGAGGGCGGTGTTGGGCTGTAATGTCACGGCGGCGTCTTCGACGTGGATGACCAGCAGATCGCCGCTGTCGAGCCGGTCTGCTGCACCAGTACTCGTGACGGCAGCGACCGGCGCGGCATCGGCAATCATGAAGGAGATCCGTGCCTCCGGCAGCACCGGGTCGATCGGCACATATGCCGCCCCGGTCTTGAGAACCGCCAATATTGCGATAATCGCCTCCGCGGAGCGCGAAAACAGCAGCGCTACACGTTGTCCCGGGCATGCCCCGACTTCGGCCAGACGATGCGCCAGCCGGTTGGTGGACTCATCGAGCGCCCGGTACGACCACTTCCGCTGGCCGTCGCTGAGCGCAACCGCCTCAGGCGTGCGAATCACCTGCTGGGCGAACATCATCGGAATCGAAACGGCTGTGGTCAGCGGCGCCGTCAGCGCAGACCGGTTACCCCACTCATCGAGTTGATCATGCTCGTCGTCGTCGACGAGATCGATGGCCAGTAACCGCCTCGTGGTATCGGCGGTCATGACTGCTGACCCGAATCGGCGGTCATCGCCATCAAAACCCGCTTGAAGCGCTTGACGAGGGCGGCGATGCGGGCGGTATCGAACACGTCGGTGTCGAATTCAATCCGCAGCTCAAGTTCGCGGCCGGGAGCGGCTTGCACCGAAAGTGGGTAGTGGTTGTATTCGCGCGGAGTGATCTCGGTGATGGCCAACTCGTTGACTCCTGACGATTCGACGTTGTCGATCGGGTAGTTCTCGTAGATGAAGAGGGTGTCGAACAATTGGTCATGTCCAGTGACACGGTGGATTTCGCTCAACCCGACGTACTGGTGATCCAATGTGTCGTTATACGTGTCACGAAGCTGATCGAGGAGCTCCGCGACAGTGGTTGCCGGGGTTATGTATGCCCGAACCGGAACCGTGTTGATCAACAGGCCCACAATCGATTCCGCATCAGCCACCTCCGCCGGTCGTCCCGCGACGGCGGTTCCGAAGGCGACGTCGTATTGACCGGTCAACCACACGAGCAGCTGGACCCACACGGCCTGCAGAACGATGTTGACGGTGGTGTGGCGGGAGCGGGCCAGTTCTCCGAGTGCACGCGTCGTCTCCTCAGAAACCCGGAACGATTCGACGCCTCGCCGTCCCATGCCCGCCCGTTCCGGCGGACCCACCAGAGTGGGGTTTTCGAATCCCGCGAATGCCTTGCGCCAAACATCCTGTGCGGCAACGCGGTCCCGAGCGGCCAGCCACTCGACAATGCTCCGGTATGAAGCGGGTGCGGACAACCGCTGCCCGTAGTAACTCGCGATGATCTCCCGCAGCAGTATCGAGGTGGACCAGCCGTCCAGCAGGATGTGGTGATTGGTCAGCAGGAACCGATGCTCATCCTTCGCGGTCCGGATCAGCGCCGCGCGGAATGCCGTCTGGCCTGCGAGGTCACACACGGCCGCGCGCTCGGAGGCGGCCGTTTCCTGAATCTGCGCACCAACGTCCAGGTCACCGACGGTCAGGTCGACGTATCGCCACGGCACCGCGGGGTCTGCTGGGATGATCTGGACCGGCTCGTCGAACCAATCACAGAATTGTGCCGCCAGGTTCGGGTGCCGATGGACAACCGTGCGCACGGCATCGCGCAGTCGGTCGGCATCCAGAGCGCCGGTGATCGTGATATCGAGTTGGACCGCGTACACATCGTCGCCGTGACCCTGTGCGGTGCTGGTATGGAACAGCAGTCCCTGCTGTAGCGGCGTCAGCGGCAGCACGTCAGCGACGCGGTGCTCGTGCTGCAGTTCATCCAGCTGCTTCTGAGTGAGCCGCGCAGGCCTGATATCCGAAGGGGTCAGGCCGCCGCCGCCGGATCGGACGTGCGCGCAGATGCCCACCAAAGCTTCGAACCACAACCGGCTCAACGTGTCCACTTGCTCGTGCGCGAATGCTGACTGCGCCCACCGCCAGTTGGCGTGGAGCTTCGGGCCCGCTTCGGAGTCTGCGGTGACGGCGTTGAGCTCCAGGGTGTGCGCAAGCGGCAAGGGCAGTGCCGCAGCGGCACCGGTCCGTGCCAGCCCTTCCTCGCTGACCCGCCACAGATCACCTGACAGGTCGGCGGCCGCCGCGCCCAGCCGGCCCAGATAGTTGAACCCGATCATCGGGTCCGACCCGCTTACGTCGACATCGGAATTGAGATACCGCAGCAGGCCGTAGGTCAGACCATCCGGCAATCCGCGCAGCTGTTCCTTGGCATCTTTGATCACCGTTCCCAGCGCGGCCTCGCCGGCCGCGACCTGACCCCAATCGAGCCCGCCGACCGTCAAGGACACCGGATAGAGGGTGGTGAACCAGCCGACCGTGCGCGACAGATCCACATCGCCTGCCAGTTCCTCGTGACGTCCGTGACCCTCGACATCGATACCGATCGGCATACGGCCGGAGTCGAGGAACTCCGCACATGCGATGGCGAAGGCGATCAAGAGAATGTCGTTGACTCCGGTGTGGAATGCCGCCGGCACCTCACTCAGGTCAAGTCCAGGGACGTGGTGTACGACGTCGTCGGGTGATTCTTCGAGGTGATGGTTCAGGCGGTCAGTGCCGCCGGCGTGGCCTCCTGTTCGCTCGGGGTGTCGTTGACGGCACGTGATTTGCTC
>NZ_NKCO01000044.1:0-9190 GCF_002245615.1 Mycobacterium neumannii
CCGGCCGGGGTGGACACGTAAGCCTTCGGCGGCAGCGTCGGGGGCGGGGGAGGGGGAGGTGTGTGACCGGGCCACGTTCGTGGCGGTGCCGGCGGATGGGGCCGAGGCGGCGGCCCGGGCGTGCTCACCCGGCACCGCCGCGGGTGCCCGAGCCTCGGCGTCCGGCCCGGCTCAGGGGTGCGTCGGTGTCGTCGTCGTAGTGCAGCGCGACTTCGAGTGGGTCGGGACGGTCGAGGTCGGCGGGATCGGGCTGTCCGCGGAACCGGTGCCAGAGCCGACGCCCGGCCAGCAGCACCAGGACGGCGCCCGCCGAGAGCGTGATGAAGAACAGCACCTTGCCGTAGGCGTTCGAGTGCACCGAAAGCCGCACCGGTTCCCCGAGCGTCAGACCGTTGACCGTGCGCAGCGCGACGTCGACGGCGACGCGCTGGGTGAAGTGCACCTCGATGGGGACCCGCAGCGGAAGGTAGCCCGGTGGCAGCACGATCTCGCCCATGTCGGTGACCGTCATCCCCGGTGGCGCGTCGACGTCGAGGCGGACCCGTATCGGAACCGGCAGGTCGTTGCGCAACGCCAGCGGCAGCGGGCTGCGTTCGGTCGCCAGCGTGTAGGCCCCACCCGGGTTGACGATCGTGACCGCTCCGAAGATGTCGTCGACGGTGTGTCCGACCGTCGTGAGTCGTTGTTGCGCAAGGCCGTTGCGGGTGTCGGGCGGCACCGACTGGCTCAGTGCGCGCAGCATGTCCTCGCGCAGCGGGGCGGTGTAGCCGTATCCGGTCAACCCCGTGCGTTCGTCGGTGGTCAGCGCCGCGGTCAGCCCCCACAGCCGCCCGGTGATCGCGGCGATGCCCGACACGACGGCGTCGTCGAACCGGGCGTCGGGGTCGCCCAGCTCGTCGCTGGGCAGCGGGGACATGTCGTCGGGCGGGAGGGCGCTGCCTTCGCCGATCACCGCGGTGAGCGGTCGCGGCTCGGCGAGCCCGGCGTTGATCGCCGTGGCAACCGCCCGGAACATCGCCCGGGCGTCGTCGGGGCCGATGCCCCACGCCAGCGGCGGCATCAGGATCTGGGTGCGCGGGGAGACGTCCGGACTGAGGGCGCGCCACAGCATGGCCCCCAGGGCGTCCTGGCGCCGGGCCACCGCCGAATCGTGTTGCAGCGGGATGTCCAGCGACGGGTCCAGATATCCCGGCGCCACAGGATCGGTGCCCGCGCCGGCGAGCGCCGCCCCGACGGCCGGGTCGAACGGCGCCGCGACGACCTGCGGTGTGTAGCGGACCGGTTCGGTGTCGGCGACGCCGGAGTCCGCGACGTCGGTGCCGTCGTTCGAGCCCGATTCGGCGGCTGCGACGGCCACCGTCTGGCCGCCCTGGTCCGACAGCAGACGCACCGCGGGGCCGGTCAGCGGACCGTCGCCGACCAGGCTGGCGCCGCGCACCGAGGTGACGCCCAGGATCTGGTCGACGATGTCGCCCGCGGCGGTGGTCGCTATCCGGCTGAGCCCGGGGTCGCGGACGCGGCGGAGCGCGTCGAGGTCGGCCTGCGCGTAGATGGTGGAGGCGACGCACATGCCCGTCGCCAGGTTCTTGAGCCGGTTCAGCCACGCCACCGCCGCGTCTTGTCCGGTGCCGGGTCGGGTGGGGGTGCCGGGCCCCGCGTCGGGGCCGTTGTTGACGACGTAGCCGCCCGTCATCGCGTTGACGGTGACGAGCAGATCGGGGTCGACCGCCAGACAGGTCGCGGCGCGCACCCGTCCGTCGGGATCGACCTGGGGGCTGGTGGCGAACTCGACAGCCGACAGGAGCGTGTCGAGGCGCCCGCCCGGTGCCAGGGAGGACGCCAGCTCATCGTCGATGAGCCGTACCGGCGTGGCGCCGCCCGGTGCGCCCGCGGCCAGCCGCGGCCGGTCGGCGATCGGCCACAACAGCGTCAGCCGGACCGGCTTGGACGTGTCGGGCGCTGCGATCGCCGTGACCGCGTCACCTGACTCGGCGCCCGGGTCGGGTGGGACGCCGAGCACCGGCAGGAGGAAGCGGGCGTCGTCGAGGCGGGCGGGCGCGCCGTAGTCGGGGGTGCCGTTGACGTTGACCATCACCGGGTACACCCCCGGCTCGTCAATGCTGAGCGAGGGCCGGTCGGCCGACCGCAGGGGGTAGGACAGGGTGAACGGAACCTCTTGTCCGCGAGCGAGTTCGGGCGAGAGCGGGACGAACTCGCCGATCGGCTCGAACTGGTCGACGTCGCCGGTGAGGTTGGTGCGCAGGCCGGTCGACGTCCGCACCGCCGCGGCATCCTCCAACCGAACGACCACATCGCGCACCGGCCGGTCGCCGACGTTGAGGACGGCGCCGGCCACGGTGACCACCGGCTCGCTGGTGGTGGTCACCACGTCGGGGGTGACGCGGTCGACGCGGACCTGAAGGAACGGCGTCGAATCAGATTGGGCGGCGGCGGCCGGCGGTAGGACGAGCGGTAGGGCGCTCAGCGCCAGCACGATCAGCGCGGCCAGCGCGCGCGGCAGCGCTGCGGCGGTCACGAGCCCTGTCCGCAACCGTTCGTCCGGCGGTCGGGCTGCATCTTTCCCCACTCGTCGCCCTGCCCTTCGGGCGGGCGGTGCCCCCACCGCTCGGCCCCCGGGGACGGTTGGGCGCGTTCGTCGGGACGACGGTTGCGGGTGTGCGAGTGCGTCTGGGGGCGGCGCCGCGGCGACGAGCGGGGCAGCGGCGGCAGCGCGGACGGGCCGTGGGCGTGCAGCTTGTCGATCAGCTCGCCCGCGACCTCGGCGAGGCGGCGTTCGTCGGCGTACGCCAGCCGCTTGGGAAGCTCCTTGAGCGGCACCCACGCCACCTCGGTGACTTCGACGTCCTCGTCGGACAGTTCACCGCCGAGGAAACGCATCAGGTAGTGGTGCACGGTCTTGTGGACGCGGCGGCCCTCGGTGACGAACCAGTAGTCGATGCTGCCCAGCGCGGCGAGCACGCTGCCCTGCACACCGGTCTCCTCGGCGACCTCGCGGACAGCGGTCTGCTCGGCGGTCTCACCCATCTCGATATGGCCTTTGGGCAGCGACCACAACATGCGCCCGCGCCGGTCGATGCGGCCGATCAGCGCGGCGACCTGACTCTCCTTGGGGCCGTCGATACCGTCGATGACCAGGCCGCCCGCCGAAGTTTCGTGGACAGTGCGCAGCCGGTCGGGTGGCCGCCGCGGCCGCGACTTCTTGGACTGCCCACCCTTGGTGTCCTTGTTTCCGTCGACGGCGGCACCGTTCTTCGGTGCGGCGTTGGTCTGGCCGGCCGGGGGCTGCGGGATGGGGTGGCGGCGCTGCGCCGACGGGTCGGGCGCCGCCTCGGGCGGGCCTGCCGCGCGTCGGCCACGACGTCGCCCTCGGCGCCGTCGTGGTTTGGCCTGTTCGCCGTCCGACACCCAAGCGATAGTAGCTGGCACGCATATTCGCCCCCGCCGCACTCACCGGTCGTGATAGAGCCGTTGCACATTTGTGTGACTCCGCGGCCTGGGGGCCGCTTGATCGTCGCCTGACTGTGCTCAACGGTCAGGCTTCTCATCGCGGCTTGGGGGCCGCTTGATCGTCGCCTGACTGTGCTCAACGGTCAGGCTTCTCATCGCGGCCTGGGGGCCGCTTGATCGTCGCCTGACTAGGCTGTCCGAACGTGCCCGCCTTCTCCACCGACGCCGAACTCCTTGCCACCGCGCAAGTGGAGCTGAACCGCCACGGCGAGGTGCTGCGCGAACTCGGCAGGCTGTTCGCCGACGCCGGCCACGAGCTGTATCTCGTCGGCGGCAGCGTCCGTGACGCGCTGCTGGGCCGTGCGCTGACCGACCTCGACTTCACCACCGACGCCCGTCCCGAGCAGATGCAGAAATTGCTGCGGCCGTGGGCCGACTCGCTGTGGGACACCGGCATCGAATTCGGCACCCTCGGCGTCGGCAGGGGCGACAAGCGTCTCGAGATCACCACCTACCGCGCCGACACCTACGACCAGGTGTCCCGCAATCCGGAGGTGCGGTTCGGCGACAACCTCGACGACGACCTGGTGCGACGCGACTTCACCGCCAACGCGATGGCCGTGCGCATCACCGCCGACGGACCCGCCGATTTCCACGACCCGCTCAACGGCCTGGCGGCGCTGCGCGCCAAGCTGCTCGACACCCCCGCCGCACCCGAGGTGTCCTTCGGCGACGACCCGCTGCGCATGCTGCGCGCCGCACGCTTCGTCTCGCAGCTGGAGTTCACCGTCGCGCCGCGCGTGATCAGCGCGCTGGTGGAGATGGCGACGCAGCTGGGACGCATCACCGCCGAGCGGGTGGCCGCCGAATTGGACAAGCTGCTGCTCGGCGCCGATCCGGTCGCGGGCGTCGACCTGATGGTGCAGACCGGGCTGGGCGATGTGGTGCTGCCCGAGGTCGGCGCGATGCGCATGGCGATCGACGAACACCACCAGCACAAAGACGTCTACTGGCATTCGCTGACCGTCTTGCGGCAAGCGATCGCGCTCGAGGACGACGGACCCGACCTGGTGTTGCGCTGGGCGGCGCTGCTGCACGACATCGGCAAGCCCGCCACCCGCAAGCACGAACCCGACGGCGGGGTGAGCTTTCACCATCACGAGGTCGTCGGCGCGAAGATGGCGCGCAAACGGTTGCGCGCGCTCAAGTACTCCAAGCAGATGGTCGACGACGTATCGCAGCTGGTGTACCTGCACCTGCGGTTCCACGGCTACGGCGGCGGCAAGTGGACGGATTCGGCGGTGCGCCGGTACGTGACCGACGCCGGTCCACTGCTGCCGCGGCTGCACAAGTTGGTACGCGCCGACTGCACCACGCGCAACAAGCGTCGCGCGGCCCGGCTCCAGGCCAACTACGACGACCTCGAGCAGCGGATCGCCGAACTCGCCGAGAAGGAGGACCTCGCGCGGGTGCGCCCCGACCTCGACGGCAACGAGATCATGGAGATCCTCGGCATCCCCGCTGGCCCCCAGGTCGGTCAGGCGTGGCAGTACCTCAAGGAGCTGCGCCTGGACCGCGGACCGCTGCCTCGCGACGAGGCCGTCGAGGAACTGCTGGCGTGGTGGAACGCCCGCGGCGGGCAGTAACGGGCCCGCTTCTTCGCCGAGCCCGACGTTTTGGTTGGTCAGCGCGCGCGAATTCGACCATTGCGTCGGTCTCGAGCGAGGCGGAGGCGTGTGGAACCCGCCGCGGTTGCGGTGCGTCTCATCGTCATGGACTACTGCCTCGGTGACGGCGACGGCTCAGCGACGATCTGGTCCGCGACGCCCGACGTGGATGTCGACGGTGACGGCGTATTCGAAGCGGTCGGGCTCGACTTCGACGGCGACGGCATGCTCGACGACGCGATGGCCGACCTGGACGACGACGGTATCGCCGAGCGCCTCGTGCGCGACCATGCCGACGCCGCAACCCATTTCGCCGACGACGGCACCGGAACTTGGACGCTCAGCGTCGAGCGCGGGCTGCGCTGGTTCGGCCTCGACGGGGTCGAGCAATTCGGTGGGCCGACGGTCGACCTGGACGCCGACGGCCACGTCGACGACCGCCTGGTGGACGTCGACGCAGACGGGCTCGCCGATCGGGTGCTCGCCGGCGAGAACGCCTACGTCGACGCCGATGCCGACGGCAAATGGGACTTCAAGCTGACCGACAGTGACGGCGACGGCCGCGCCGATTCGGCCGTCGAACTGTGATGCGGGCTAGTCGCGGCCAGACCCCGGCGGGCCGGCGAACGCCTGCGCGATGCCCAGCCACTGTTCGGCGTCGCCGCCGACGGCGCGCACATCGAGTTCCGCGCGCGGGCGCCGCTGGGTCACGAGCATGCAGAAGTCCTCCGCCGAACCGGTGACCCGCTGGTCGGCGTCCTCCGGTCCCCACGACCACGTCGACCCGTCCGGGGCGCGCAACTCGACGCGGAACGATTCGGCAGGCGGCTGACGGCCGTTGACCACGAAGGCGAAGTCGCGGGTACGCACGCCGATGTGGGCGATCGAGCGCAACCGCGCCGTGGGCGGCCTGCGCACGTCGAGGGCGTCGGCGACGTCGAGTCCGTGCGCCCACGTCTCCATCAGCCGCGCGGTCGCCATCGACGCGGCGCTCATCGGCGGGCCGAACCAGGGCAGCTTGCGGCCCTCGGCGACGGTCAGCAGCTCGTCGTGCAACCGGGACCGGGTCGTGCGCCACTCGTCGAGCAGGTCCGCTGGCGGCATGGCGGCCAACTTTTCGGCGCCTGCGTCGACGAAGCCGGTCGGGTTCTTGCCCGCCTCGTCGAGCAGGTCGGCGAACGCGGCCTCGTCGGTGACGGCGGTCAACGCGACACGGTCGGTCCACAGCAGATGCGCGATCTGGTGGGCGATCGTCCAGCCTTCTGCCGGAGTGGGTTCGGCCCACCGCGCGGCGGGAAGATCGGCCACGAGGCCGTCGAGTTCGTCGCTCTCGGCGCGCAGGTCGGCCACCATCGGCGCGGCACCAGCCATGCCGGTCACCTTAACCCGGGGTCGGAGCCGCCCGTCTCGCGATCGCCGCGTGCGCGGCCAGACCGGCGAGGTATACGCCGACTCCGGCCAACGCCAGCGCGGGTTGGTGTCCGTCCGGAGGAATCACGCTCGCCGTCAACGCGATCGCGCCGATGAATGCCATCCAGAACAGCGAGTCCTGCACGGTGAAAACGTGGCCACGCAGGCCGTCGTCGACGTCGAGTTGCATCGCGTTGTCCGCGCACAGCTTGACCACCTGACCGGCCATGCCGAGCAGAAACCCGCACACCACCATCATCGCCAGCTGCAGCCCGGACCCGGCCAGCTGGACCAGCGCAGCGATCGCCAACGCGCCGTTGGCCGTGGCGTACCGGCCCCAGCGGCGCACCGCCACCGGCATGACCGCGGCGGCGATGAAGGCCCCCGCGCCGGTCGCCGCGACGAACAGCACCGCGGTGCCCAGCCCGGCGACCTGTTGAGTGTCGGTGTGGCGCACCATCACCAGCACCAGCAGGCTGTTGATCCCGAACACCATCCGATGCGCAGCCAGCCCGGTCAGCGTGGCGGCCACCGCGGGCACCGCGATCACGGTTTTCACGCCGTGCACCCAGCCGGTGGCGACCGCGTAGAGCACCGAGCCGTGTACGGCACGCGCACTGTCGTCGGGCCCCAGCATCCGCGGCGGGAAACGCCACGCCAGCCACAGCGCCAGCGCCACCGGGGCGGCCACGATCAAGATGATGACGGCGGCGCCTGCGTCGTCGGCGCCGAACAGCCAACGGGGCAGCAGCATGAAGTTGGCACCGAGGAACGCGGCCGCGGCACCGGTCGCGATCGCAACCGAGTTCATCGCCACCACTTGTTCTCTGGGTACCACGTGCGGCAGCGCCGCCGACAACCCCGACGACACGAAGCGGGTGAACCCGTTGACGATCAGCGCGCAGCACAGGATCGCCAGGTCGCCCGCGCCGGATTCGAGCAGCTGCGCGACGGCCAGCACCAGCACCAGGCGGCCGGCGTTCGCCGCGACCAGCACCAGCCGACGATCCCAGCGGTCGAGCAGCGCGCCGGCGAACGGGCCGAGCAGCGAGTAGGGCAGGAACAGCACCGCGAACGCGCCGGCGATCGCCCACGGTTCTGCGGCGCGCTGCGGATTGAACAAAATCGCGCCCGCCAACCCCGCCGCGAACAGGCCGTCGCCGAACTGACTTACCAGCCGCAGTTCCAGCAGACGCCGAAACTCGGGCAGGCTGCGCACCGACCGCCAGACGGCGGCGGGCGCGCGGAAATGGGGCACGGGAGATCACGTTCTCAGAAGCGGCGGATCGGACCGCATCCACAGTACAAATATCGCGGCGGCGTCGCGCTTGTCCGCCACGACAGGGGTTGCCGGTGCCATGATGGACGGGTGGCGCAGTCAGAGGACCCGGAGGATTTCATCGCCCCTGCCGCGCCTCGAGTGCGGGCGGGGACGTTGCTTCTCGCCAACACCGACCTGCTGGAGCCGACGTTCCGCCGCAGCGTCATCTACGTCGTCGAGCACAACGACGGCGGCACGCTCGGCGTCGTCCTGAACCGGGCGAGCGAGACCGCGGTCTACAACGTGTTGCCCCAGTGGGCCAAGCTGGCCGCCAAACCGAAGACGATGTTCATCGGCGGACCGGTCAAACGCGATGCGGCGCTGTGCCTGGCGACGCTGCGCGCCGGGATGGAGCCCGCCGACGCCCCCGGTCTGCGCCATGTGCAGGGGCGGATGGTGATGGTCGACCTGGACGCCGATCCCGACTCGATCGCCCCGGTGGTGGAAGGGATAAGGATCTTCGCCGGCTACTCGGGGTGGACGATCGGCCAACTCGAAGGCGAGATCGAGCGCGACGACTGGATCGTCTTGTCCGCCCTACCGTCCGACGTTCTGGTCGAACCGAAGATCGACCTGTGGTCGCGGGTGCTGCGCAGACAGCCCCTTCCGCTGTCGTTGCTCGCCACGCATCCGATCGACGTCAGCCGCAACTAGACCTCAACTGCAGGAGAGCGTGCAGGTGGCGCACGCGCCGCCGCAACCG
Organism: Mycobacterium neumannii; assembly: GCF_002245615.1. Taxonomy (NCBI): domain Bacteria; kingdom Bacillati; phylum Actinomycetota; class Actinomycetes; order Mycobacteriales; family Mycobacteriaceae; genus Mycobacterium; species Mycobacterium neumannii. The sequence continues at coordinate 8,570 of NZ_NKCO01000044.1, forward strand.
CCCGCCTCGCTGCGCTCAGCGCGCGATAGCCGGACGGCCATCTTCGCGCTCTGCCAGCATCCGGCTCCGACGGTTCCCAGCGCTCCGACCACGCAGACGATCAACACGACGAGGGCCGTGCCGGGATCGGCCGCCAGTGCGACCGCACCGCCGGCTGCCAGCATCGCGGCGGCCGCCAGTTGGGTTGGCGCCACCGAGCGCAGCACCGTGCGCACCGGGTCTTCGGATTGCGGTCGGCTCAGTAGCCATCCACCGACCGCGGCGATGGCGCCGGCAGCGCACAGGCAGAGCACCGCGGCGATGAGCATGGGCCACAGGATATCGAGACCCGTCGCGATCGACGAGTTTGGGACGTCCCCCGGGCGCCAGGCTTCGCCCGGGGGACGGGCCTAACCCGGCAGGCCCGGCTGGGTTCCCAGCGCAGTCGCGCTCGGGGACCGCGGGGCGGCCGGCGCCGTCGCTGCTGACGGCGGATTAGACACCGGCGATGCCGCGCCGCGGGCCGCGAGCGGGCTCTTATACACATCTGACGCTGCCGACGAAGGCCCCGGCGTCAGTCTCCGGTGCGCTCCTGCCCGTGCAGACAACACACCACTTATCGCTCTGACATGCGGGTGATCA
>NZ_NKCO01000045.1:0-8448 GCF_002245615.1 Mycobacterium neumannii
AAGTTACGGCGGTCAATAGCGACAGGGAAACGCCCGGACCCATCCCGAACCCGGAAGCTAAGCCTGCCAGCGCCAATGATACTGCCCCACCCGGGCGGAAAAGTAGGACACCGCCGAACACAAATTAAGCCCTGTGGCCCCCAATTCGATTGGGGGCCACAGGCATTTGTACGGCACGTATCATTACCGGCGCTCTGAATTCGGAGTGGCGCCCCGCGCGCTAATTGCCGTGTTGATTGCCGTGGCCGTGTCGGCCGATTCAGTCGAACAACGTCAACGCCGGAGAGACACGACTCTTCTCCATGTCGAGCAGCGCCCTTTTACGGTCGAGGCCGCCGCCGTATCCGGTCAGGCTGCCGTTGGCCCCGATGACCCGATGGCACGGCACGATGATGCCGATCGGGTTGTGCCCGTTGGCCAGACCGACCGCACGGAATGCACCCACGGCTCCGATCTGGCGGGCGATCTCACCGTACGACCGCGTCTCACCGTAGGGAATTGTCAGCAGCGCCGCCCACACCTTTCGTTGAAACGCCGTACCGACCATGTCGAGCTCCAAGTCGAATTCGGTGAGCTCACCGGCGAAGTAGGCCTCGAGCTGTCCGACAGCCTCGGGAAAGGCGCCATCGTCGGCAATCCAGCCTTCGCGACTGGGCTCATACGTCTGGGCGACCATCCGTAGGTGCCTCAGCCGCGTGTCCTTGCCCGCAAGGGTAAGCGGACCGACCGGGCTGTCGATAACGCGAAAGTGTATGGCTTCCATCGCTTCTCCTTTGGCAGCCACCGTCCGTCTGGCATGCGACCGCCGATGCTGGTCACCGGTTCTCGCCGAAGCGGCCAACCCCGTCGTGGTCAGCTCACTGTGGATGTCGTGCACATCCCACGATGGCACGTGTCCACGGCTCAAGCTGGCGGAAATCCGACATCGTCGTCGCGAGTGCTCGCGGCGCCAGGACGACACGGTGTGGCATCGCGATGACTTCTGCCCTCCGGTGCAGTCTGATCGTCGTGGGCAGACTCATTTATGGCTTCAACGTGTCGGTGGACGGGTACATCGCGGACGCGCACGGCAGCATCGACTGGTCCGATCCGAGTGAAGAACTGCACCAGTACTGGAACGACTTCGAGCGGCAGACCGCCTTGTCGTTCTACGGGCGGCGGCTCTACGAACTGATGTCAGCGTACTGGCCGACCGCCGACGAGGCACCGGACGCGACACCGTTGATCGTCGATTACGCCCAGATCTGGCGGGATATGCCCAAGGTCGTGTTCTCTCGCACCCTGGAGTCCGTTGACTGGAACTCGCGCCTGGAGCGCGGCGACCCCGTTGAGGTGGTGACAAAGGTGAAAGCCGAAACCGACGGCAATTTGGAGGTCGCCGGTGCGACGCTGGCCGCACCGATCGTGCAAGCCGGCCTGGTGGACGAGTATCGGCTCGTGTTGGCGCCCACCGCTGTGGGCGGCGGAACTCCATTCTTTCCGACACTGCCGTCCTGGACCTCGTTGCGGCTGTTGGAGAACCTCACCTTCGGGTGCGGCACGGTCCTGCTGCGCTACGAAGCCAAGCGGGACTGATCGGACACAGCTAACGGCCTGCGGTCGCACGATCAGCGAGCTGTAGGTATCTCAGCCGCCAGAGGCGGTCAGCACCGAACCGTGACGTAGACCGTGCTGTAGCGGATGCGCTCCTGAGAACCGGTGGTACCGACGGGATCACGCACCGTGACGTCGTGTCCTTCGGCCACGCTGCTCACGTTGCAGTGTGACAGTGGCGCTGTGCCCACGCGGTTGACGATCACCCTCTTACCCTGGCTCTCGAGGTTGCGGATGGTGTCAATGGCGGTGCCGGGACCCGACGGCGCGGACTGCGCGACGCCGGCCAGGCCGACCGCCGAGAGCAGCGCCGCCGCGGCCATGGTGGAGACAATCGGTGTTCGCATTGCGCTTTTCCTTCCTCATACGATGCCGCCGTTGGCGAAGACGGTCTGGCCGTTGACCCAGCCGCCATCGTTGCTGCAGAGCGCCGAGACGACGTCGGCGATATCGGATGGTTCTCCCAACCGTTGGTGCGGCGTGCGCTGCGTGAAGCCCGCGATCTGATCAGCGCTCTTACCGTCGGTGAACAAGCTGGTATTGACGACGCCGGGCGCCAGCGCGTTGACCGAAATTCGTCGTCCCGCAAGCTCTTTGGCTAGGACCGCGGCAAACATGTCCTGGGCCATCTTCGTTGCGGCGTACGGCCCGTAGGTGGAGGTCCGCAACTGAGTGATGCTCGAGGAAAGCGTCACGATCCGCCCGCCGTCGCGGATTCGGCGGGCCGCTTCGCGCAGCGTGTTGAAGCTGCCTTTGGCGTTGACGGCGAACATCCGATCGAAGTCGCCGTCACTCATCTGGGCGAAGGGTGAGAGGCGCATGATCCCGGCGTTGGCGACGACGACATCGACTCCGCTGAAGGCTTGTTCATGTTCGTCGAACAAACGGCGGACCGACACGGGATCACTGACGTCGGCCTGGACCCAGATCGCGCGTCCACCGTCCGACTCGATGCCGCGGACCACCTCGGCGGCCAGGTGGCGGTTAACCACGCAGTTGACGGTGACGGCATAGCCGTCGCCCGCCAGCCGTCGTGCCGTCGCCGCACCGATGCCGCGCGACGAGCCCGTGACGAGGGCCGACATGCCGTTCGAACGTCGATCGTCACCGATGGTCGCTGTCGCGATGCCTGCGACGCCGGCCGCGCCGACGCCTGCGGCCGCGACCGCGGAAAGCATCGACCGTCGTGACACTCGAGTCGCGGCGCCTATGCCTCCGCTTCCGGTGTCTCGTCCGGTGTCCGTCGGTTCCATAGCTCGGCGCTCCGATCCGTTATCGATGGTATCGAACTAGTGATATCGCTGATGTTATCAGTAGAACTCTGAAAGTGCTATCGTCGATAACGTGCAGAAAACCGAACTCGGGCCGCGAGAGCGCATCCTTCGAGCGGCCGCCGACCTTCTGACGAGGGAGGGCCGCGATGCGGTCACGACGCGCAGCGTCAGTGCCGCCGCGGCGGTGCAGCCGCCCACGATTTATCGGCACTTCGGTGATATGCGGCAACTGATTGACGATGCCGCCAGCCTCGGCATGGTCGAGTACCTCACTGAGAAGCGAAGTCGACGCCTGACCGACGATCCGATCGAAGACCTGCGAGGCGGGTGGGATTCACATATCGACTTCGGCGTGCGTAATCCACACGTCTACGCGGTGCTGTATGGAGACCCGCGGCCCAACGCCAGACCCAAGGCAGTGGTCGAGGGTGACGCGATCCTGCGCTATCTGATGCAGCGCATCGCCGAAGCCGGCCGCCTTCGCGTCGATGTCGACCGTGCCGCGGAGATGATGCATTCGGCCTGTCGCGGTGTCGCGTTCACGCTGATCTCGCAACTACCCGAGGACCGTGACCCCGGGCTGTCGCATGCGACGCGAGAAGCAATACTGGCGGCCATCACGACCGAAGGTTTCGACGACCCGTTCGGCGACACCCGTATCGCCACGCGCGCCATCGCCCTGAAATCTCTGCTGGAGTCGGCTGATACGAAGACCCTCAGCCCCACCGAAGCCGCACTGCTGCGAGAGTGGCTCGACCGTCTCGTGCGGAGCTAGACCGAGCCGTTCGCTTTCGGAGGCCAGTCGTTGACCGCATGATCGAGCGCGGTCCACAGGTGCTGCGTCACGTATGACCGCCACGGTCGCCAGCGGGTGCTGCGCTCGGTGAGCGACCGTGCCTCGGCGGGCAGGCCCAGCTGTTCGGCCGCCATTCGCACGCCGAGATCGGTGACCGGGAACGCGTCGGGGTCTCCCAACCCCCGCATGGCGATGATCTCCGCGGTCCACGGGCCGATGCCGGGCAACGCCTGCAGCTGCCCACGCGCGCTGTTCCAGTCGCAGCCGGCATCCAGTACCACGTCTCCGTCGGCCAGTGCGCGGATCAGCGATGCCAGGGACCGTTGTCTGGACTTCGGGAAGGCCAAATGGGCGGGGTCGATCTCCGCGAGATGCTCGGCGGTCGGAAAAACGTGCGTCAGACCACCGATCACATCGGTGATGGGTTGACCGTACGCCGACGCGAGCCGGCCGGCATGCGTGCGCGCCGCATTCACCGACACCTGTTGGCCGAGCACCGCTCGTACGGCCAGTTCCTGTTCGTCGACGGTGCGTGGGATGCGCTGCCCGGGAGCCTTGGCGACTAAGGCACTCAAGTCGGCGTCGGCGCCGAGCGCGTCGACGACCGCCTCGGGGTCCGCATCGAGGTCGAGCAACCGTCGGCAGCGGGCGATGGCCGTGGCGAGGTCGCGGAAGTCGTCGAGCGCGACGCGGCACTGCACATGGTCCGGCTGCGGTGTGAGACAGACGATCCCGTTCCCGTTGGGCAGGCGCATGGTGCGGCGATAGGCGCCGTCGCGCACCTCCTCGACGCCCGGCACCGCACTGGCTGCCAGGTGCCCGAACAACCCCTCGTATGCGAACGGGGTGCGGACCGGCAGCCGTAGGGATATGGCGCCGGCACCGTCCTCGCTTCGGCCCATGCGTGTTCGCGCGCGATGGCGCAAGGCGGTGGGAGGTAGGTCGTACACCGTTCGGACGGTGTCGTTGAACTGGCGGATGCTGGAGAACCCTGATGCGAATGCGACGTCGCTGAACGGCAATTGGGTGGTCTCGATGAGCACCCGTGCCGTCTGCGACCGCTGCGCGCGCGCCAGCGCGAGCGGATTGGCGCCGACTTCCGCCTGCAGGAGGCGCTCGACCTGGCGGGTGGTGTAGCCCAGCTTGGCGGCCAGCCCGGTGACACCTTCGCGGTCGACGATGCCATCGGCGATCAGCCGCATGGCTCGCGCAACCACGTCGCCACGGACATTCCATTCCGGGGAACCCGGCGAGGCGTCGGGTCGGCACCGCTTGCAAGCGCGGAATCCGGCCTTCTGGGCAGCCGCAGCGGTCGGATAGAACCGCATATTGCGGGCGTACGGCGGGCGGACCGGACAGCTCGGCCGGCAGTAGATCCCGGTGGTCAGCACCGCGGTGACGAACCAGCCGTCGAACCGGGCGTCCTTGGACTGGACGGCCCGGTAACAGCGGTCGAAATCGTCGTACATGCCTTTCACCATTACACGCCGCCACCGACAAGACTGGCGGAAAACCGACATGGCCGTGGGAGGCCGAGACGGGTGCGGAGAGCCAGCGCGGAACGGAATGCTTGACGGCGGAGTCGCGCCCGCCGTACGTTGATTCAAATAGTCGAACATTCGGGAGCCACGGAGGCCGATGACGGGCGCGCAGCGGGTCGCGATGATCACGGGGGCGGCGCGCGGGCAGGGGAGAGCCCACGCCGTGCGGCTGGCAGCTGACGGCCTCGACGTGATCGCGGTCGACATCTGCGCCGATATCGAGACCATTCCCTATCCCATGGGTACGCGGGCAGAACTCGAGGAAACGTGCCGACTAGTGGAGAAGACGGGGCGGCGCGCCAGCCTCCAGGTTGCCGATGTCCGCGAGTTCGACCAAGTCCGGCAAGCCTTTTCGGCAGGGATCGAGGACCTCGGCGTCGACTGTGCCGACATCGTGATCGCCAACGCGGGTGGGTGCGCCTATCCGTCCGACGTCGACGAATCCCGCGCGTTCAAGGACGCCATCGACATCATGCTGGCCGGCGTGTGGAACACCGTGAAGGCGACCACCCCGGCACTCGTCGAGGCCGGCCGGCCCGGGGCGGTGGTGCTGACCAGTTCGACGGCCGCGGTCAAAGGTTTCACCGGCGGCTGGGGCGGCCTCGACGGCTATACCGCCGCGAAGTCGGGCATCCTCGGGTTGATGCGTGTATTCGCGAATGCGCTTGGGCCACACAATATCCGCGTCAACGCCATATTGCCAACAGGTGTCGACTCCGGCATGACCCGCAACGACGCGTTCGCCAGCTGGATCGCCACCGTCGCCGAGCGGCCGCTCGCGAACCTTCGCAATCTCCTGCCCGGCGTCAACGTCCTACAGCCTGAAGACGTCGCCGACGCCGTGGCGTGGCTGGTCTCCGAGCGCGGTCGCTATATCACCGGGGTATGCCTGCCCGTCGACGCCGGCTTCTGCAACCTGTGACCGCACAAGCCTGGTGACCGCCGGTGGGTAGACCCGTCACTGCCAATCGACGAGATTGTCGGGCAGGTCCGGTGCGACCTCGAAGATCGCCTGCGACGCAACGGTCATGTGCTCACGCATCAGTTCACGCGCCGTGTCGGGATCGCCGGCTTCGATCGCATCGGCGATGCGGATGTGGTCGAAGTGCAGGCGGGTCCGTGTCATGTCGCTGAAGAGGTTGGCGCCACCTTGGGCCGTGCGGCTCGAGAAGATGTGGCTCACCGACTCGGTGAGCAGGTCGAGCGCCGGGTTCGGGCAGATGTCCCGGACGACGAGGTGGAAGCGGCTGCCGGAGTCGACGTAGTCGTGGCTGGACAAATCTTGCTCCGTCACCCGGGCCATGCCGCGCCGGCTCTCCTCGACCATCTGCGCGACGATGTGCGGATCGGCCGAGCCGTCACGAACACGCAGTGCGGCCCGTTCGGCCGTGAGCGGCTCGAGATAGATCATCGCCTCGTTGACGTCGCGCATCGTGGCGTGGGCCAACTGCAGGTGCATCGTCATCGTCTCACCGAAGCGTTGCGGCCCGCGGTTGCCGACGACGGGGCCGCCGCCGTTGCCGCGGCGGATCTCGACGATTCCCTGTAGTTCCAACACCCGCAGGGCTTCCCGGATCGAGGCCCGCCCGACACCGAACTCGGCGGCCATCGCCTGTTCGGTGGGAAGCGGGCTCCCAGCAGACAACTGGTCCAGCGCGATCCGCCGAACGATGTCCTGGGCGATGCCCAGCGAAAGCTTGCCGCGCCGGATCCGGGCAACCAGCTCCTGGCGGGGACCGTCGGCCCGGCAGTCGTCAACTGTCATCCCTGGTACCGCCTCGCCCGCATGCACGCCTGAATACTCGGACATTCAGCGTACTCCGCGTGACCCGGAGAGCTTGTGTGCCATCCAAACATAGGTATATTTGAGCCAGTCGCCGTCACGACGGACGTGGACCTGTCGTCGACGCCGGCATCAGGAGGATGCGATGCCGCTACAGGAACAGCACCAGATCATCTCCGTCGACGACCATCTGGTCGAGCACCCCCGCGTGTGGCTGGACCGTCTGCCCGCGCGCTGGCACGAGGACGCACCGCAGATCAGAGACGTCAACGGCAGCCAACTGTGGCACTACAACGGCGAGCGGTTCCCCACCATCGGACTCAACGCCGTGGCCGGTAAGCCGCGCGAGCAGTGGGGTGTGGACCCCGTGCGCTACGAGGACATGATCCCCGGCTGCTACGACCCCGCGATGCGGGTCAAGGACATGGACGTCGACGGTGTCCATGCCGCCCTGTGCTTTCCCTCTTTTCCCGGCTTCGCGGGAAGCACCTTCTTCCGCGGCAAGGACAAAGAGCTTGCGCGGCTGTGCATCCAGGCGTGGAACGACTTCTACATCGACGAATGGTGCGCCACGGCGCCAGACCGATACATCCCGCTGGGGATGGTGCCGTTCTGGGACATCGGCGCGACCGTAACCGAAGCCGAACGCCTGATCTCGAAGGGGGCGCGGACCCTCTCGTTCCCCGACACCACATCCGTCTTCGGACTTCCCTCGTTCCACACCGACCACTGGGATCCGTTGTGGCAGCTGTGTTCCGATGCGAACCTTCCGGTATCGCTACACTTCGGCGCCGGCGGCTATGTCCCTGGGTTCTCGTTTTCCGGCGCGCCGTTCGCGGCCAAGACGATGAAAAGCAAGGCGGCTCCCTTTGCGGTGGCGATCGCCGTGTTCGCCACGAACTCCTGGTGGACGACGGTCGATCTGCTGTTGTCCGGCAAGCTCCAGCAGTTTGAGAACCTCAAGTTCTCCCTCGCCGAGGGAGGCATCGGCTGGGTCCCCTACATGCTCGAACGAACAGACTTCACGTGGGAGCGGCACCGCTATTACCAGGACATCGACTTCAACGCCCGCCCCTCGGAGCTGTTCCATCAGCACTTCTGGACCTGCTTCATCGACGACGAGCACGGGGTGGAGAGCCGGCACAAGATCGGCATCGACCGCATCATGCTCGAAAGTGATTTCCCGCATTCGGATTCCAACTGGCCGAACTGTCGCAAGCGCGCCGCCGAAGCTCTGGCCGACGTGCCCGACGACGAGGTGGCCATGATCGCCGAAACCAACGCGCGCAACCTGTTTGACTTTCCGCGTTCGTCCTGAGGGGTACCGCCGCGGTCAGGTGATGGCGCCGTCGATCTTCAGGTTCATGATCGTCTCGTCGTCGTATCCACACGCGCGGAGCAGGTCGTCTGTGTGCTCCCCGTGTCCGGGGGCGGGGCGCAGACTGTACCGTATACCATTCT
>NZ_NKCO01000046.1:0-8258 GCF_002245615.1 Mycobacterium neumannii
GAGTAGGTTGTGGTTTCAAGGAAAGGGGTGGCAGAGGGGGTGAGGCCTAGTGGCGTGGGGTGGAGGTTGTGGAAAGGGGAGAGGTCGTGACGTGGGTGGAGGAGGCGGTGATGGGCTGGGGGGTGTGGGAGCCGGTGGCGGGGTCGGCGCCGTTGTTGTGGGCGGGCTTGCCGGTGTAGGCGCCGTGGGGGGTCTTGGGGAAGGCGATGTGCTGTTCGCTTTGGGCGATGCCGGGCTGGGGGACGCCGACGCCGTTGCCGTCGCGTGCGGCGTCGAGCTGCTCGTCGAGTGCCTGGCGGGCGTTGGCGACCGACTGCTGGGCGGTGCCTGTCATCTGTGTGCCGGTGGTGTTGGAGGCGGTGTCGGCGTTGGCGCTTGCGGCGAGGATGCCGGCCAGGGCTGCCAGTGCGAAGACGACGAGGGCGGCGGTGGCGGCGATGCGGTTCTTGATCATCTGAGTTCCTTTTCTCGGGGCCATCTGGTGTGGCGTTGAGAAAAGAATCGAACGCGGCCCTCAATGGAATCTCAATGCCGCATTCATGCTGCTCAGCGATCAATGAGCGGGTGAATCCTCGGATGCGATCTCGAAGGTGAACTGGTGCCCGGCGATGTCGATGACGTCGCCGTCGCAGAGCGCGGTGCTGCCGCGAACCCGCCCATGCCCGACCACCACGCCGTTGCCGGACCGCAGGTCGTTGATCACGAAGCTCGCGCCGGTGTCGATGATCGTCGCGTGGTACCGGCTGACTTTCGGGTCGTCGATGACGACGGTGTTGTCGGCTCGGCGCCCGATGCCGGTCACCACGGTTTCCAGCGGATAACAGCGGCCCGCGACATCGCGGAGCTGCGCTCGATTGGTTCTGGCCGCCGCCGTCATGGTGGTCGACAGATGGCTCTCGAGCATGGTGACGACGTCGGAGGCGTCGCTCTGCGCGATCCGCGCAACGTCCAACGGCTCCTGGCGCAGGATCCGCTCGTGCAGCGTGCGCAACGACGGTCCCGGATCGATGCCCAGTTCCTCCGACAGTGTCGATCTGACACGGCGGTACGCGTCCAGCGCATCGGTCTGCCGCTCGGCCAGATAGTAGGCCGTGATCAACTGTGCCCACAGAGGTTCCCGATAGGGGTGCTCGCCGACGAGATCCTCGAGCCCGCTGATCACTGAATCGGCACGTCCGCAGGCGATTTCGGCTTCGGCGCGCAACACATGCGTCGTCACCCTGTCCTCGACGAGTGCTGTGGCGAACGGCTCGACGAAGCGAAACTCCCGTAGGTCGTCGAGGACCGAGCCGCGCCACTGCGCCAACGCGGCCGACAGCCGATCGGTGGCCAGCCCGAACCGGCCCGCCGCCGCCGCCTGCGCCCCGGCCGCCTTCTCCGTGTTGAACCGCCCCAGATCGCAGGCCGCGTCGGGCACGTTGAGCTGATAACCCGGTCGGGCACTGGCCAAGACGGCCTTCGCGTCGGCGCCGCCCGAGCCGAGGACCTTGCGCAGGTTCGCCACGTAGACGTGCAGGTTGTGTATCGCGTCGGCTTCCGGCATGTCTTCGTCCCAGATCGCCGCGATGATCGAATCGCGGGGCACGGGGCGGTTGCGGTTGATCAGCAGCAGTGCCAGTACAGCGCACTGCTTCGGCGTTCCCAACGGCACCGGCTGGCGGTTCACGCTGACACGCAGCGGGCCCAGCACACCGAAATCGAGGCCCGACGCAACCATGGGCCCCTTTGTCATCAACCGACCGAGAGTTTGATCACGGGGTCGGAGCCCACATCGGTGATATAGACATTGCCCGCCGCGTCGACCGCGACTCCCTGCGGGTCATTCAGCCCCACGAACGGCAGCGGAATCGCGGCCCTCGTGCCGGGTCGTAGTTCGACGATCCCGGCGTTACCGCGGTCGGTGACGTAGACGCCGCCTTCTGAGTCGATAGCCACACCGTGGGGCTCATTCACCCCGGCGAACGGGAGTGGAGTGGCCTGCGACGCGCCGGCTTCCAACTTCAGCACCCGATTGTTACCCGTGTCGGTGACGACGACACCGCCTGCCGGGCCGACGGCCACGCCGCGGGGGTCGTTGAGACCGCTGAACGGTACCGGGGTGGGAGTTGCTGCGCCCGTCGCCAGAAACAGCACCCGATTGTTGCCACGGTCGACGACATAGACGTCGCCGTTCGGCTTGACGGTAATGCCGCGGGGATCGTTGAGTCCGCTGAACGGCAGCTGAATCGCCGCGGGTGCGCCGACCGGAAGCCACATCACCCGGTCGTTACCCGAGTCGGTGACGTAAACATCGCCCTTGGCATCCACCGCGATATCCCGCGGGTTCTTCAGACCCTTGATCGGCAGCTCAGTCGCGGCCGCCGCACCGGGTTCCAGCCGCATCACCCGATCGATACCGACGCCGGTGACGTACGCGGTTCCGTCGGCTTCGACCGCGATTCCTGCGGAGACATGAACCCCTGTGAAAGGCAACGCAGTTTGCGATGAGAAGCCCTGGCCGACCGGTATGGGTGAAGAGCTGCTCGCGTCGGATGACTGTCCCCCGACGATGACGACTCCAGCCATGACGACCGCCACCACTGCCGTCGCGGCCGCTGCCATGAGACCGACAGCCTTGCTTGACAGTCGTCTCCGTCGTTTACCCGATGCCTTGGCAACAGCGTCGGCGTCGCCCAACGCCGCCCGGGCGGCCAGCGCCAGATCCTGGACGGTCGGGTAGCGGTCATCGGGGTTCTTGGCCATCCCCTTGGCGATGACTGCATCGAAAGCCGCCGGAACGCCGGCGTCGCTGGCGCTGGGCTGCGGCGGCGGAGTGTGGAGGTGATGGGCGATCATGCCCTGTATACCCATATCGCTGGCGAAAGGCGGCTCGCCGGTGAGGCATTCGTACAGCACACACGCGAGTGCGTAAACGTCCACGCGTGAATGGGTTTTCACAGCGGCACCGATGGCCTCCGGCGCCATGTAGGCGGCGGTGCCGATGGTTTCACCAGCCTTGGTCAGCGTGGCGTCTCCTGAGGCGTGAGCGATGCCGAAGTCGATCAAATAGGCGAAATCGTTGGTGCACACCAGGATGTTGGAGGGTTTGACATCGCGATGCACCAGACCCACGTCGTGGGCAGCCTGAAGTGCGCCGGCCACTTGAGCGATGATCGCGACCGCACGCGCCGGCGGCAGTGCGCCCTCTTGTTTGATCAGCGTGCGTAGGTCCGTGCCGTCCACCAGTCGCATGTTGAGAAACAGCCGACCGTCCACATCGCCGAAGTCGTGGATCGGGATGACGTGCGGCTCGGTCAGCTGTGCCACCGCCTCGCACTCCCGCCGAAACCGTTCGCGTGTCTCCCGGTCGTTGGCGGAGTGCTCGGGCAACACCTTCAGCGCGACCACCCGATTGGTCTGCGAGTCGCGTGCCCGCCACACCTGGCCCATGCCACCTGCGCCCAACAACGACAGCAACCCGTAGCGGCCGAAGTGCCTTGTGGGTTTTTCGTCGCGCTCCACGCGCCTGCGTGCAAGGGGGTCGTCGCCGGTTCCCGCTATCGGCCTTTGCGTGGCGTCGCCGCCGTCTCTGACCGTGTCATCCACTGTGCTGCTGACCCGGCTCTCTCGCGACGAATGCCTTCACGGGCCAATTTAACCAGCCGAAGCGTCAATTGGTCGGTTGTTGCGTAACGAGGTGTGGACGACTTCGGCGGCCGCGACTATTGCGTTGGCATGTTGGCGAGTTCGACGGCCCGGTTCAGCGTCTGACGGTCGACGGCGTCGGCGGCGTTCATGGGCTGGGTGAGGACGTCCGATTCTCTCGCGATGTCGATCATGAACTTCACGCTCTCATCGGTGAGCCCGCCCTCGTCGGTCCAGAACGGGTGCTGCTGGATGAGCGCGAACAGCTCCCTCAGCGATTCGTCGGAGGGGGGTGCTTCGACGTATTCGTTGACTCCACTTTGGAACAGCGCGAAGTCGCTCTTCAGTGTCTTCATCGCACGCAACGTGGTGGCACAGTACTTGGCGGCGAGTTCGCGGTTCTGTGCGAGCCAATCCGCGCGGGCGGCCTGGGCTACCTTGATGAACCCGGGGGCATTGTCGTAGAGGGTGGCGATCAGCACCGGCTGATTCACCATTGCCTTCGCACCGTCGTACTGGGTGTCGTGAATCACGGTCGCATCCAGTTCGCCTGCGACCCACGCATCCAATCGGGCGCTCGAGCTTTCGAGGATCTGCTGATTAGGAATCTCGTGGACGTCGCGGTGCTCGCCGACGCCGCTCAACAGCGCGTTGAGCACGATGGCTCCAGAGCCACCGGGGCTGTCGATCCCCACGCGGGTCGACGGCTCGAACAGCTGACTGGCGTTGTGCACACCGTTGGCACCGGCGAGGACGAAGTCATCCATGCTGACGTAGGGGCAGAACACCTTGACGTCCTCGCCGTGCTCGCGCGCATCCAAGATCGCGGAGACCGACGTCGCCAGAACCTGAGCTCGGCCGTCGCGCAGGGTCTGCACCGCGTCGATGTGGGTGTCGTATTGGATGATGTTCTGCTCGACGCTGAGGGGCAACCCGAAGTCGGACCCGTAGCGGTCAACGCCATAGACCAGCGGGATTTGTGACGGCTGCGGTTGTGAGCCCAGCACGATGCGCAGCGACTCCGCGGTGCTCGGCGCGCCCGGTTGGGCGACGGCGGAAGTGCAGCCGGCGAGCGTGAGCGCGCTGGCAGTACCGATGGCGATCAAGCACGTCGCACGTCGTCGAGCACTCTTGGTTGGCATGGGTCTCCCTCGTTTTGTTGGTTGGGGAGAACGTACAGGTCAAATGCCGAAACGGCCGTCAGGGCCTGCATATCGCTCGAATCGCTGCGGAGTGTCACCGCGCATCTGTCGTCGACAGCGGTTGACGTTCAATAGGCAGTCCGAGCACGACCTTCGCCGTGATGACGCCCAACTTGACCATGCCCAAGTAGGTCGACGGGTTGAACATCGTGGGCCACACCGTGCGCGTTCGGTGCTCGTTGACCGGCCGGTTCGTGAAGCGATCGCGCAGCCACCTCAGCGTCATGGGGGCCGACAGTGGATGCAGGAGCAGATGCCCGCAGAACCGGTCGCGGTGGTAGGTGACCGCTGCACCAAGGCGTTCATACTCGGCCACCAGGGCGTCGACATCGTCAACGCTGATGATTTCGTCGTGCACCGCCTGTATGACCAGCACGGGAGGCTTGGGCCTGGACTTGCCGAGCTTGGTCTCGTCGAAGATGTGGCGCACTTCGGGTAGGTCCCACAGCTCGTCGGCGGTCATGTCGACATAGGACCCGATATCGACATTGCGGAACTTCCATACCGCCTGGGCCGTGGTCATCGTCTGCAACTCATCGAGCAGCGCCTTGCCCTGGTCAGTCGCATGCTCGTCCACCACGTTCTGCGCGCCAGGGAAGACCTGTGTCAATGCGGAGATCATCAGCGCGGCTAAGCCGGCGAAGAAGCTGCCGTTGAGGCGGCGTGCCACGCTTCCCGGATCCCCGACGGGTGAACCCAGAACGGCCCCAACGACATTGAGCTCCGGCGCATATCGCTCACACAATTCGGCCGCCCACGCCGACGCCAAGCCTCCCCCGGAGTATCCCCACAGACCTACCGGCGCTGAGGGCGACAAGTTCACGCGCTCGCATCGCATCGCCGCGCGCAACCCGTCCAGAATCCGGTAGCCGGGCTCGACGGGAGAGCCCCACATGCCGTGGCAGCCTTCGTGATCGGGTACGCATACCGCCCAGCCTTCGGCCAGTGCGGCGGTCACCAACAGGTACTCGGCTTGGACGAAGCCACCGATCGGTCGCGCACCGCGCCGCATGGCGAACGAGGGGAAGCAGCGCGAGGCCACCGCATCGATCGCGCACTGATAAGACAGCACCGGGCCAGCGGCAGTTGCCTCGCGCTGCGTCGGGACGAGGACGGTGGTTACGGCGACTTCCGGCTCTTCGTGCAGATTAGTGGTGCGGTATAGCAACTGAGTGGCGTGGACTCGCTGACTGATGACACCCAGAAACCCGATCTCCACGTCACGCGAGCGCAACACCGTGCCGGGTTCAGCGTGCTCGTAGCCCTCTGGCGCTCGGTAGAACGGGTCGTCGTCCGGTGAGATCGGGTGATCGCCGGGGCGGATCTCGGCGTGCGGCGGGCTGTCAGCGCACGGTGGCGCGGTGGAGTAGCTGTCCATTGGTGTGGCGACTCCCTCGGCGTTCGCTGGCGGCGCGCATCTGGCCAGAACTTCTAGTACCCGGGGTACCGGCTTTCAACCAACAACCGGAACACCGGGCGATTGCCGGGCAGTCACTTCTCTATGGGCGTCGGCCACCGCGGATATGCGCTGATGCGATTTCGTGGAGCCGGTGACGGGAATCGAACCCGCGTTCTCAGCTTGGGAAGCTGATGTTCTGCCATTGAACTACACCGGCTTGTTTGAGCACGAAGGCTAACATCCGAGCCGCTAGGCTCGTCGCGTGCTGCTCTCCGACCGCGACATCCGCGCCGAGATCGCTGCCGAGCGACTGGGGCTCGATCCGTTCGACGACTCCCTGGTCCAGCCGTCCAGCATCGACGTCCGCCTCGACAACCTGTTCCGCGTCTTCAACAACACGCGATACACGCACATCGACCCTGCCAAGCAGCAAGACGAGCTGACCACCTTGGTCGAAGCCGACCCGGGTGAGCCGTTCGTGCTGCACCCCGGCGAGTTCGTGCTCGGGTCGACGCTGGAACTGTGCACGCTGCCCGACGATCTCGCGGGCCGGCTGGAGGGCAAGTCGTCGCTGGGCCGGCTGGGGCTGTTGACGCACTCCACCGCGGGGTTCATCGACCCGGGGTTCTCCGGGCACATCACCCTGGAGTTGTCGAACGTCGCGAATCTGCCGATCACGCTGTGGCCGGGAATGAAGATCGGCCAGCTGTGCCTGCTGCGGCTGACCAGCCCCGCCGAGCATCCCTACGGCAGCGCGCGGGTCGGCTCGAAGTATCAGGGCCAGCGCGGTCCGACCCCGTCGCGGTCGTACCAGAACTTCATGAAGTCGAGTTGAACCGCTCGGCGCGGACGGTCGTTGACACGAGTAGGGTCGAGATACCAAACGTCGGCAGCATCGACCCAGCAAATGTCGGTGGAGGCGTAACGCCTGTCCTGCTCACGGCGATGAACCACTAGTCGCCGACTTGTGCGTGGCGAGATGCCGATCGGCGATCCGGGCTTGGTAGCAAACGGTTTTTGGAGGGGCAGTGGACATCGTTCTGGGTGTATCGATGACACCTGCGACGGTCCGCATGGTGCTGGTTGAAGGCGAGATGGCCGACGGGGCCACCGTCGACCACGACGTCTTCGACGTCAGTGGGACTGATGGCTCAGCAACATCGGGCGCCGCCGCCCAAGTTGTGGACGCCGTCCTCGGCACCAAGGAGAGCGCCGAAGCGGGTGGGCATGACCTGAAGGCCATCGGCGTCACATGGAGCGATCACGCCGAGGCCGCGCATCTGCGCGATGCGCTCGCTGCCCGCGATATAGACGACGTCATGCTCGTCTCCGACGGTCACGCCGCGGCCTCGCTCGCTCAGGCCGTCGGGCGGGCGGTGGGCTACGACACCACCGCACTGCTCTTCATCGACCGGGACGCCGCGACGCTGTCGGTGGTCCAGACCGACGACGGGTCAGTGGTCAAGGTCCTCAGTAGCAGCCTGCACAGCCAGGACGCGATGGCTGTGCTCGCTGACATGGCTGCCGCCGTCGACGCCCAGGACAACTCACCGCAGGGCATGTTCGTCGTCGGATCCGGCGTCGACGTGAGCTCGGTGAAGAGCCATCTCGAGCATCTGGTCAGCCTGCCGGTGCACGCCCCCGACGAGCCGCAGATGGCGCTGGCACGCGGTGCGGCCTTGGCCGCGGCCGCCGCCCCCGCGTTGGAGGCCTCGACCGTCGGGCTGGCCTATTCCCAGGACCCCGACGGCACAACCGCGGGTTCGGTGTACGCCGGGCTCGCCGGCGCGGAGACACAACTCGCGCCCGCCGGTGGTGACGGCGCTTACGCCGCCGACTTCGCGTCGAGTACCAACCTGTCCGCCGCGGCCAACGACGATCGCAAGCCGTTCCTGCTCGTCGGCAGCGCGATGGCGTCGATCTTCGTCGTCGGCGTCGTCGCGCTCGTGATCTCGCTCGCGGTGAGCATCCGGCCGACAGCCGACCAACGGCCCAGCCCGGGAGAGAGCGCGATCGTGCCCAGCACCTGTCTC
>NZ_NKCO01000047.1:0-7158 GCF_002245615.1 Mycobacterium neumannii
CGTCAGGTGTGTATACGAGACAGCCCGCTTACCCATGACCAGTCGCCGTCGCGAACCCGGCCGACGTCAGCGCACCCAGACCGATGGCGACGCCGACGAGTCCGACTTTGACCGCCTGAGCGGACGTGGCGCGACGGCGACTGGTCATGGGTAAGCAGGCTAGCGCCTCACCGCCTCGGACGCTCATTTACGACGGTCTCGATGCGGCCGCTTGCGGTGGATGGACCGTCACTAAGATTGGGATCTCTGCTGAATTTCCAATCGACCAGCCCTCGACAGGAAGCCCGCGATGAACAAGACCTCGCTGACCGCGCTCGCACGTGAGCAACTCGAGACGGCCCGCGCCGCCAGTAGCGGACGCAGCGCGCACACGGTCTACGGCGGCCACGAGCATTCGCTGCGTCAGACGCTGATCGCCTTGACCGGCGGCTCGGAACTGACCGAGCACGAGACGAACGGGGAGGCCACCCTGCAGGTCCTGCACGGCCGCGTACGGCTGACCCATGCGTCCGCCAACTGGGAGGGGTCCGAAGGCGACCACATCGTGGTACCCAAGGACCGGCACGGACTGCAGGCGCTCGAGGACTCCGCGATCTTACTGACGGTGTCGAATCCGGTCGGCCCGCACGTATAGCGGGCGCTTGCACGTCTAGATCGCGGGTCCCAACAGGTCGTCGGCGTCCTTGATGACGTAGCCGTAGCCCTGCTCGGCGAGGAACCTTTGACGGTGCGCGGCGTATTCGGCGTCGAGGCTGTCGCGGGAGACGACGGAGTAGAAGATCGCGCCCCCACCGTCGGCCTTGGGTCGCAGCAGCCGCCCCAGGCGTTGAGCCTCTTCCTGACGGGATCCGAAGGTGCCCGAGACCTGCACGGCGACACTGGCTTCCGGCAGATCGATAGAGAAGTTGGCGACCTTCGACACGACCAGCGTTGAGATCTCACCGCGCCGGAACTGATCGAAAAGCGCCTCGCGCTCCGCGGTTTTCGTCGAACCCTGGATGATCGGCGCGTCGAGTTCTTGGCCGAGTTCCTCGAGCTGGTCGAGGTAGGCGCCGATCACCAACGTCTGTTCGCCCTTGTGTTTGTCGAGGATCGACTTGACCACCGCGATCTTGGTATGCGCCGTCGAGCACAGCTTGTACCGCTCGTCGGGTTCGGCGGTCGCGTACAGCATGCGCTCGTTGTCGGTCATCGTCACCCGCACCTCGATGCATTCGGCGGGCGCGATCCACCCCTGGGCCTCGATGTCCTTCCACGGTGCGTCGTAGCGCTTCGGACCGATCAACGAGAACACGTCCCCCTCGCGGCCGTCCTCACGAATCAGTGTGGCGGTCAGGCCGAGTCGACGACGCGACTGCAGATCGGCCGTCATCCGGAACACCGGTGCGGGCAGCAGGTGCACCTCGTCGTAGATGATCAGCCCCCAGTCGCGGCTGTCGAACAACTCCAGGTGCCGGTATTCGCCTTTGGTGCGCCGAGTGATCACCTGATAGGTGGCGATGGTCACCGGCCGGATCTCCTTACGCTCCCCGGAGTATTCGCCGATTTCGTTCTCCGTGAGCGAGGTCCTGTTGATCAGCTCGCGTTTCCACTGCCGTCCGGCGACGGTGTTGGTCACCAGGATCAGCGTGGTCGCCGAGGCCTTCGCCATCGCGGCGGCGCCGACGAGCGTCTTGCCCGCGCCGCAGGGCAGCACGACGACCCCGGATCCGCCCTCCCAGAACGACTCGGTGGCCATCTGCTGGTAATCGCGAAGGTGCCAGCCGTTCTCCGCCAGGCTGATCGGGTGCTTCTCGCCGTCGACGTAACCCGCGAGATCCTCTGCGGGCCAGCCGATCTTGAGAAGCATCTGCTTGACTCGGCCGCGCTCGCTGTTGTGCACCAGGACGGTGTCGTCGTCGATGCGCGCGCCAAGCATCGGCGCGATCTTCTTGTTGCGCAGCACCTCCTCGAGCACGGCGCGGTCCAGGCTCACCAGCATCAGGCCGTGAGCCGGATGCTTGACCAGTTGCAGCCGCCCGTAGCGAGCCATGGTGTCGACGATGTCGACCAGAAGCGGCTGGGGCACCGCGTAGCGGGAGAACGACACCAGCGCGTCGACGACCTGTTCGGCGTCGTGGCCCGCGGCGCGCGCGTTCCACAGCGCCAGCGGGGTGATCCGGTAGGTGTGGATGTGCTCGGGGGCGCGCTCGAGTTCGGCGAACGGGGCGATCGCGGCACGCGCCGCGCCCGCTTGTTCATGGTCGACCTCGAGCAGCACCGTCTTGTCGGACTGCACGATCAGGGGGCCATCGGTCATCCCATCCATTATCCAGACCGCCCCGACCTCCCCACCCGCGAGAGACCGCGTCTGCCCGCCGACATACCCCATGAGCTGGGGGTGGCTCGGTCTACTGCTCGTCGGCGGCGACCACGGAAGTGATGCGGTGGATGGCGAAATCGCGCACCCGCCCCGACGCGGGATCGTATGCCGTCAACTGCCCGCCCCGCACATTGATCGGTGCGACGACCCGTTGGGTCGCCACCCCCGCAGGATCGACGTACCCGATCACGACCGAGGCCTGCATGTGCGCGGCCTCCTGCAACTGGTTGATCGCCACCGCCGGGTCCAAACGCATACCGCCGGTCGGGGCCGACGCCACCTTGCGCAGCACGGCGACGATTGCACCGAGAGTTTGGCTGGTGGGCGTCGGGGCGAGTCGGTACGTGCGCCGTCGTCCCGGCGGAGCGGGCACCCGCGCCCCCCGGGCTCGAATATCGACGATGGCGCCGGTCGAGTCCTCGGCCGCCGGCGCGAAGCCGGCCTGGCGCAGCGCCGCGAGCACGTCGGAGATCGGCGCCTGCGACACCGCGACCGTCGGCGCGAGCAGGCGCATCTCCAGCGAGTCCGTCGCCGGTGCACCCACCGCCTGCGCGAGCAGCGCTGCGTCCTCGCACCGCACGAACGACGCCGCCATGCCGACACGCAACTGACCGTGCCTGCGGGCCACATCGTCGATGAGATATGTCAAACCTTGCGGGACGGGAGTTTTCGAGTGGCGCTTGAAGAAGGCGTGCAGTTCGCCCGCGGTGCGGCCGGTGTCGAGCGCGCGGCGGATCGACGGCTCACTGATCCGGTACACCATCGCCGCACCCGCCGACTCCACGCTCGCCACGGCAGCCAGTTGTTCGGCCAGCTCGCGTTGCAGCGGGCCGGGGACGACCACCGTGAGGTCGGCCTGCAGCAGGAAATGGTCGATCGGTGCGGGCAGCACCTTGTCCATCGCCTTAACGACGTCGTCGGCAGGAGCGTCGGTGAGCAGCGTCCGAGCGGGGGTGGCCAGTGCGCCGCGACCCACCAGTCCCAGCGCATGCGCCTCGGTCAGCAGGTCGGCGACTGGCCCTGGTTGCAACCGGACCCCCCAGCGCGGCCTGCGCCAGATCATCGCGCGCGACGCCTCACCTGCGTCGACGCCCGCGCCGGGCGGCAGGCTCGCGAGCACCTCGAGGAGCAGTCGCCTGTCCAGCGGTGCGGCAGTGGAGAACAGCGAATCCGACAGTGCCGCATAGGGTTTGCCGTCGGGACCGCGGTTTCCGATCAAGCTCGGCCGGCCCGGGAGCTCCAGCCAGGTCGTCGCCAGCAGGTGCCATTTGACCGCGGTCGGGGATTCGACGAACCGGTCGGATGAGACCGTCGGCGCCCAGTACGGCCCGTCACCGGCCTCGGGTTCGGGTTCGGGCATGCCCGCCGAGATGAGGCCCGCACCCGCGGTCACTTCGAGGATCAGCCCCAGGCGGCGTTCGTCGATGCCGGTGGCCTTGGTCAGTCGTTTGACGTCACGCACGCCGAGCCCACCGCTGCGCAACTCCGGAACCGGTGTGGCGCCCAGGGTTTCGAGCACCACCCCGACCTCGCGGAGAAGGTCGAGCGCGGCGCCCGCGGCCACCGCGTCGGCGTCGGCCGCTGTCGTCGTCGACACCACCGGGTCGGGTTCGGTCAGCTGCAGGGGTCCCGGCAGCTCACCGCGCAGCACCTGGCCCACGAGTCGCGGCAGGATCACGGTTTCCGCGTCGACCTGGCGCAGTAGACCGGCGGCCAGCAGCCGCTGCACCGGGCGATCCGACGGGGTGCCGGGTGCAGCGTCGCGAGTGCGGCCCACCGGTGAACCCTCGAGCAACTTCTGCAGCAGCTCGGACTGCGCCTCGTCGAGCGATTCCAGTCGGGCGGCGATGTCCTGTGGACTCGCGGCGGTGTCTTCGACCGTGGCCTGTCCGGGGTACCACGGCAAGCCCGCGACGGCTTCGGCCGCCACCCGGACTGCTGCGTCACCCCACACCAGCCCCCGGTCGCGCAGATCGTCCACGGCGTTCGTGACGGCTGCTTCGGGCGCCCGGTCGCCGATGAGCTCCAGCAGTTTTGTAACCGGGACGGCGGTCGTGTCGGCGTGCAGCACGAGCAGCGCGTCGAGCACAGCGAGCCGCAGGAAGTCGAGGTCGTCGGTGGCGGCCTTGACCGACTGGCGGGCCTGCGCGCGGGCCGCCAGCGCAGCGACCGACCCCGGCGGCGGTTGGGTCAGGTCGGGCCGCAACTCCAGCAGCCGGACGAGCCGGTCGTCGGGGAGATCGGCCAACCAGGCGCCCAGAGGGAGGCCTGACGCGTTCTCGGTCATTGCTGACCAGCGTAAAGGAGTGTGGCGGTGTCGCCACCGGCCGGACCATTTGCCACAATGTGGGCGTGGCAGACAACAAGGGGAAGAAACGGTACGTCGATCCGGGCTGGCCCGAGGTCGACGGTGACGACGACCACGCGGTGAGCGAACTGGCCACCGACCGTACCGGCGCGCTGTCGCCCTTCGGCGAGATCACGTTCCCGCTGCCCGCGGACGAACTGCCGTACGTGCACGCGGTGACGGTCGTCAACAAGTAGGTGTCCGAGCCGGCCCGCCTCTCACACGTCGACGAGACCGGCGCGGCGCACATGGTCGACGTCACGGCAAAGGACGTCACCAAGCGCACCGCCGTCGCGGCCGGAACCCTTTGCACGACGGTCGACGTCGTCGCGATGATCGCATCGGGCGGCCTGCCCAAAGGCGACGCGCTGGCCACCGCCCGCGTCGCAGGCATCCTGGCCGCCAAGCGCACCAGCGACCTGATCCCGCTGTGCCATCAGTTGGCGCTGACGGGGGTCGACGTGGACTTCACGATCGACGACGCCGAAGGGCGGGTGGACGTCACCGCCACGGTGCGCAGCACCGACCGCACCGGCGTCGAGATGGAGGCGCTGACCGCGGTGAGCGTGGCCGCGCTGACGATCTACGACATGATCAAGGCCGTCGACCCCGCCGCCCGCATCGACGACATTCGGGTGCTGCGCAAAGAGGGCGGCAAGACCGGAACCTGGACCCGCTGATGCGGTCGGGTCGGGTCGTTGTCGCCTCCACGCGCGCCGCCGCCGGCGTGTACGAGGACCGCAGCGGGCCGATCGTCGTGGACTGGCTCACCGGCCGTGACATCGACACCCCGGCGCCCGTGGTGGTACCCGACGGCGACGCGGTGGCCGACGCCATCTCCGCCGCGGTCGCCGACGGCGTCGATGTGGTGATCACCTCCGGCGGCACTGGCATCTCGCCGACGGACCGCACCGCCGAGGGCACCGCCGCGCTGGTCGACTATCAGATTCCCGGCCTTGCCGACGCGATCCGTCGGGCCGGAGAGGACAAGGTGCCGACGTCGGTGCTGTCGCGCGGGGTGTGTGGGGTCAAGGACCGCACGCTGATCGTGAACCTGCCCGGGTCGCCCGGTGGCGTCAAGGACGGACTGGGCGTGCTCGACCGTGTTCTCGAGCATGCGCTCGATCAGATTCGCGGAAAGGACCACTCGCGATGACGGCGGTGGTGCTGCGTGCCGACCTCTGCGAGGAGACGATCGACTCCGCCGAGCATGAGGCACTGGTCGCCAATGCCTCGGCTGGTGCGGTGGTGAGCTTCTCCGGTGTCGTGCGCGATCACGACGGCGGGCGTTCAGTGCTGCGGCTGGAGTATTCGGCGCATCCGTCGGCGCCCCAGACGCTCGCGGAGGTGGCTGCGGAGATCGCCGCCGATGCCGACGGCGTCCGGGCCATCGCGGTCAGCCACCGCGTCGGGGCCCTCGAGATCGGCGATGCCGCGCTGGTTGCCGCGGTCGCGGCCGATCACCGCGCGGCCGCGTTCCAGACGTGCGCGCGCCTGGTCGACGTCGTCAAGGAGCGACTCCCGGTGTGGAAGCACCAGTTCTTCGCCGACGGCTCCGACGAATGGGTGAACTCCGCGTAGCGGTTCCTCCCGCCGAGTGTGGGGTTACGGCACGACGCAGCGCGGCAAGCGTGCGTCAACTCCACACTCGATCGCGCGGGGTGTGATCAGGCAGGCGGCAGCGGTGCGCTCGGCGCAGGTGCCGCGGGATCGACCGGCGCAGCCGGCAGGTTCGGCGCCTGGCCGCCCGGTGCGTCCGGCGTGGTGAGCGGCCGCTGGGTCAACGCGAGCAGCGCGTCCTTGCCGGTGATGTCCTGCGTCTGAATCGCGTGCCAGATCTCCTTGAGGTAGGAGACGTTCGGGCTGTCAGCCCCGGCCTGCGCGCGGTCGACGGTCGTCCCAACGGGCAGGTTGTCGGGGCTCGCGAGATGTGGAACACCGGCGTCGGTCGCGACCGGATCCACGACAGGCGCGGGCGCAGGGGGGACCTGCGGAGCGGGCTGCTGCGCCGCGTCGACGGGCAGCGACCACAGTTCCGGCTGCTGACCCGGGACCGGCGCGTCGGGTGCGACGTCCCAGTTGGCCACGGCCTGCGCGTCGACCGGAGGAGCCTCGGGCACCGGCGGGGCCAGCGGATCGAACGGCGCAGGCGGTGCCTCCGGAACGGGGGCGGCCAGCGCGTCGAACTCGGGTGCGGGGGGCGCTTCGGGTGCGGGCGCCGGAGCGGGCGGTGCTTCCGGAACCGGCGCGGCCAGCGCATCGACGGGCGGGGCTTCGGGAACCGGGGCGGCCAGCGCATCGACGGGCGGGGCTTCGGGAACCGGGGCGGCCAGCGCATCGACGGGCGGAGCTTCGGGAACCGGGGCGGCCAGCGCATCCGCGGGAGCGGGCGGCGGCGGGGCGAGTGCGTCGCCCGGCGGCGGCAGCGGCGCGGGCGACGCACTCGCCC
>NZ_NKCO01000048.1:0-3502 GCF_002245615.1 Mycobacterium neumannii
TAATTTGTGTTCGGCGGTGTCCTACTTTTCCGCCCGGGTGGGGCAGTATCATTGGCGCTGGCAGGCTTAGCTTCCGGGTTCGGGATGGGTCCGGGCGTTTCCCTGTCGCTATTGACCGCCGTAACTTTATTCACTTTGTAGTGTCCCAGTTGGTGTTGGGAAGGGTGTTTTGGTGGTGGGGTGTGTTTGCGTGGTTGATACGCGTGGGTGTGGTTGCGAGTGTGTGTAAGTTTTCGGCCGGTTAGTGCCAGTTCCCTGAACCCATTGCTGGGTGTGTAGGTCTGGTCTATCGATCCCGTGGTCTGCGGGGGGCCTTATCCCACTGAAATGGGTGAGAAGCCTGGTCTTGGAGGGGGTTTCCCGCTTAGATGCTTTCAGCGGTTATCCTGTCCGAACGTGGCTATCCAGCGGTGCCCCTGGTGGGACAACTGGTGTACCAGAGGTTCGTCCGTCCCGGTCCTCTCGTACTAGGGACAGGTTTCCTCAAGCTTCTGACGCGCGCGGCGGATAGAGACCGAACTGTCTCACGACGTTCTAAACCCAGCTCGCGTGCCGCTTTAATGGGCGAACAGCCCAACCCTTGGGACCTGCTCCAGCCCCAGGATGCGACGAGCCGACATCGAGGTGCCAAACCATCCCGTCGATATGGACTCTTGGGGAAGATCAGCCTGTTATCCCCGGGGTACCTTTTATCCGTTGAGCGACACCCCTTCCACTCGGGGGTGCCGGATCACTAGTCCCGACTTTCGTCCCTGCTTGACGTGTAGGTCTCGCAGTCAAGCTCCCTTGTGCACTTACACTCAACACCTGATTGCCGTCCAGGTTGAGGGAACCTTTGGGCGCCTCCGTTACTTTTTAGGAGGCAACCGCCCCAGTTAAACTACCCGCCAGGCACTGTCCCTGAACCGGATAGACGGTTCGAGGTTAGAGGCCCAATACGATCAGAGTGGTATTTCAACAACGACTCCACCATCACTGGCGTGATGGCTTCACAGTCTCCCACCTATCCTACACAAACCGAATCGAGCACCAATACCAAGTTGTAGTGAAGGTCCCGGGGTCTTTTCGTCCTGCCGCGCGTAACGAGCATCTTTACTCGTAATGCAATTTCGCCGAGTCTATGGTTGAGACAGCTGAGAAGTCGTTACGCCATTCGTGCAGGTCGGAACTTACCCGACAAGGAATTTCGCTACCTTAGGATGGTTATAGTTACCACCGCCGTTTACTGGGGCTTAAATTCTCCGCTTCACCCTTGCGGGTTAACGGGTCCTCTTAACCTTCCAGCACCGGGCAGGCGTCAGTCCGTATACCTCGTCTTGCGACTTCGCACGGACCTGTGTTTTTAGTAAACAGTCGCTTCTCACTGGTTTGTGCCACCCCCTCCCGCTGCCGGCCGCGAAGGCCCTGACGGTGTGGGGGTCCCCCTTCTCCCGAAGTTACGGGGGCATTTTGCCGAGTTCCTTAACCATAGTTCACTCGTACGCCTTGGTATTCTCTACCTGACCACCTGTGTTGGTTTGGGGTACGGGCCGTGTATGCGCTCGCTAGAGGCTTTTCTCGACAGCATAGGATCACCGAATTCGCCTCACTCGGCTATGCATCACCTCTCAGGATATGTGAAACCCGGATTTGCCTAGGTTTCTCCCTACAGGTTTGCCCCAGTATTACCACTGACTGGTACGGCTACCTTCCTGCGTCACCCCATCGCTTGACTACTACCCACACGGGTCCCACGCAGCAGGTGACCCCCGCTCCCCGAAGGGATTGGTCGGCCACCGTTTGGGTGGTTAGCAGTATGGATTCGTCAGGGACGCTCATACACGGGTACGGGAATATCAACCCGTTGTCCATCGACTACGCCTGTCGGCCTCGCCTTAGGTCCCGACTCACCCTGGGCGGACTGGCCTGGCCCAGGAACCCTTGGTCTTCCGGCGGGCAAGGTTCTCACTTGCCTTATCGCTACTCATGCCTGCATTCTCACTCCCACACCCTCCACCACTGAATCACTTCGTGGCTTCACCGGATGCAGGACGCTCCCCTACCCAACAACACACTAGGTGTTGCTGCCGCGGCTTCGGCGGTGTGCTTGAGCCCCGCTACATTATCGGCGCACAATCACTTGACCAGTGAGCTATTACGCACTCTTTCAAGGGTGGCTGCTTCTAAGCCAACCTCCTGGTTGTCTTTGCGACTGCACATCCTTTTCCACTTAGCACACGCTTAGGGGCCTTAGCCGGCGATCTGGGCTGTTTCCCTCTCGACGCACGGAGCTTATCCCCCGCCGTCTCACTGCCACGCTTTGACTTGTCGGCATTCGGAGTTTGGCTGACGTCAGTAACCTAGTAGGGCCCATCGGCCATCCAGTAGCTCTACCTCCAACAAGAAACACGCAACGCTGCACCTAAATGCATTTCGGGGAGAACCAGCTATCACGGAGTTTGATTGGCCTTTCACCCCTACCCACAGCTCATCCCCTCAGTCTTCAACCTAAGTGGGTTCGGGCCTCCACGCGGTCTTACCCGCGCTTCACCCTGGCCATGGGTAGATCACTCCGCTTCGGGTCCAGAACACACCACTACACACGCCACTATTGACGTGATACGCCCTATTCAGACTCGCTTTCGCTGCGGCTACCCCACACGGGTTAACCTCGCGACATGTCCCTGACTCGCAGGCTCATTCTTCAAAAGGCACGCCATCACCCCACCACAAAGTGGAGGGCTTTGACGGATTGTAGGCACACGGTTTCAGGTACTCTTTCACTCCCCTCCCGGGGTACTTTTCACCATTCCCTCACGGTACTGATCCGCTATCGGTCACTGAGAAGTATTCAGGCTTACCGGGTGGTCCCGGCAGATTCACAGCAGATTCCACGGGCCCGCTGCTACTCGGGGATCCTGCGACAACAGGCAACAAGTTTTCGGTTACGGGGCTCTCACCCACTACGGCAGACCATCCCAGGCCACTTCACCTAACCCACTGCTTTATCACTGCTGCTATCCACGGCGGCAGATAGAACACAGGCCCCACAACACCGCACACACAACCCCCGCCGGGTATCACATGCACACGGTTTAGCCATCCTCCGCTTTCGCTCGCCACTACTCACGGAATCACAATTGTTTTCTCTTCCTACGGGTACTGAGATGTTTCACTTCCCCGCGTTCCCCCCCAACGCCTATATATTCAGCGTTGGGTGACACGACATCACTCGTGCCGGGTTTCCCCATTCGGACATCCTCGGATCCACGCTCGGTTGACAGCTCCCCGAGGCATAACGCAGCCTCCCACGTCCTTCATCGGCTCCCAGTGCCAAGGCATCCACCATGCGCCCTTAAACACTTACACACAAAACAGATCAAAAAATATTCTCGGAAGAATAAAAATTGCATTATCAACAACAAGCAACCCCCCAAAAAAGAGAGCCACCTGCTGCAGATGCTCGCAACCACTATCCACAAATCAAACACCACACCCCACCACCAAAGCAGGGCGACAACCA
>NZ_NKCO01000048.1:3566-5423 GCF_002245615.1 Mycobacterium neumannii
CGGGCTTGTTGTCTCAAAGCCCAATAGTGTGTCTGGCAATCCTTCACGCCCGGCTTTTCCCACCAGACGATCAACGTTTGTTGTGCACCGGCCGAACACCCACTACAGGCGCCGGCACTGATATCCCAACCGCAACCGATCCCACAGGCGTGGGGGCGGGGGAAAATGAATGGTGCTCCTTAGAAAGGAGGTGATCCAGCCGCACCTTCCGGTACGGCTACCTTGTTACGACTTCGTCCCAATCGCCGATCCCACCTTCGACGGCTCCCTCCCACAAGGGGTTAGGCCACCGGCTTCGGGTGTTACCGACTTTCATGACGTGACGGGCGGTGTGTACAAGGCCCGGGAACGTATTCACCGCAGCGTTGCTGATCTGCGATTACTAGCGACTCCGACTTCACGGGGTCGAGTTGCAGACCCCGATCCGAACTGAGACCGGCTTTGAAAGGATTCGCTCCACCTCACGGCATCGCAGCCCTTTGTACCGGCCATTGTAGCATGTGTGAAGCCCTGGACATAAGGGGCATGATGACTTGACGTCATCCCCACCTTCCTCCGAGTTGACCCCGGCAGTCTCTCACGAGTCCCCGCCATAACGCGCTGGCAACATGAGACAAGGGTTGCGCTCGTTGCGGGACTTAACCCAACATCTCACGACACGAGCTGACGACAGCCATGCACCACCTGCACACAGGCC
Organism: Mycobacterium neumannii; assembly: GCF_002245615.1. NCBI lineage: Bacteria > Bacillati > Actinomycetota > Actinomycetes > Mycobacteriales > Mycobacteriaceae > Mycobacterium > Mycobacterium neumannii. The sequence goes on from NZ_NKCO01000048.1 coordinate 4,264, forward strand.
ACAAGGGAAACCACATCTCTGCAGTCGTCCTGTGCATGTCAAACCCAGGTAAGGTTCTTCGCGTTGCATCGAATTAATCCACATGCTCCGCCGCTTGTGCGGGCCCCCGTCAATTTCTTTGAGTTTTAGCCTTGCGGCCGTACTCCCCAGGCGGGGTACTTAATGCGTTAGCTACGGCACGGATCCCAAGGAAGGAAACCCACACCTAGTACCCACCGTTTACGGCGTGGACTACCAGGGTATCTAATCCTGTTCGCTCCCCACGCTTTCGCTCCTCAGCGTCAGTTACTGCCCAGAGACCCGCCTTCGCCACCGGTGTTCCTCCTGATATCTGCGCATTCCACCGCTACACCAGGAATTCCAGTCTCCCCTGCAGTACTCAAGTCTGCCCGTATCGCCCGCACGCCCACAGTTAAGCTGTGAGTTTTCACGGACAACGCGACAAACCACCTACGAGCTCTTTACGCCCAGTAATTCCGGACAACGCTCGGACCCTACGTATTACCGCGGCTGCTGGCACGTAGTTGGCCGGTCCTTCTTCTGTGCCTACCGTCACTTACGCTTCGTCGGCACTGAAAGAGGTTTACAACCCGAAGGCCGTCATCCCCCACGCGGCGTCGCTGCATCAGGCTTGCGCCCATTGTGCAATATTCCCCACTGCTGCCTCCCGTAGGAGTCTGGGCCGTATCTCAGTCCCAGTGTGGCCGGTCACCCTCTCAGGCCGGCTACCCGTCGTCGCCTTGGTAAGCCATAACCTCACCAACAAGCTGATAGGCCGCGGGCCCATCCCACACCGCAAAAGCTTTCCCCCACCAGGCCATGCGACCAGCAAGGTGTATTCGGTATTAGACCCAGTTTCCCAGGCTTATCCCAAAGTGCAGGGCAGATCACCCACGTGTTACTCACCCGTTCGCCACTCGAGCACCCCCAAAGGGGCCTTTCCGTTCGACTTGCATGTGTTAAGCACGCCGCCAGCGTTCGTCCTGAGCCAGAATCAAACTCTCCAAACAAAAAACGTTCAGAACAATCTGACCAAACAGACACCAAAAACTGGCATCAAAAAACACCACACCCACAAACGGGAAAACAGGGCATGGCAAAAAACAACAACAAACAAAAACCACCAAACACACTATTGAGTTCTCAAACAACACACCCGC
>NZ_NKCO01000049.1:0-4894 GCF_002245615.1 Mycobacterium neumannii
CTCCACACCCGAAGCCCTGCGCTGCCTCAAACGCCGCCTGGCCCGCGTCGTCTACGGCCACCTGCACACCGACCACAACAATCGTCAAAAGCCTTGCCAAGCGGCAGCGGCTTGACATAGGAGAAACCCGTGCCGGAAAGCTTCACCGACGAGTTCGCGGCCGGGCTGGCCCGTTACGGCAGTAATCCCTGTATCGAGTTCGAGGGGCGCTGGTACAGCGGCGACGAGGTGACGGCGTACGGTCGTGCCATCGCGCAGGCGCTGCGGGATGCGAGCGTTCCCGACGAGGCCCCGGTCGGTTTGGTGGTCAGGAACCGGTTGCCGCACGCCGCGGCGATCATCGGCTTCCTCGCCGCGGGCCGCACGGTGTCGATGATCTACTCGTTCCAGTCGCCCGAGGCCATCGGCTGCGACATCGAGACGCTCCGACTCTCGGCCGTCGTCGCCGACGGTGAGGACTGGACCGCGCCGGTCATCGACGCGGCTCAGCGGGCAGGCAGCGCGGGCGTGGAGATATCGGCGCGCCAACCGATCGTCGCTGCGGTGCCCGGGCTGGATCGCCGAGACCCGCGACGCGCCCATGCTGAGCCTGAACCCGGTGTCGCACTGCAGATTCTGACGAGCGGCACGACGGGACCGCCGAAGCGCCAGTCGATCAAGACCCCGGTGCTCGAGCGTACGGTGTTCAGCGTCACCAGCGGCGAGACCGCACCGGCCGACGCCCCGCCCGAACTCGCCTATTGGCAGTTCGGCGGAATCGGTGTATGTCAATTGATCGCCGGTGTGTACAACGGCAGGCGGATCGTGATGCTCGAGCGATTCAGCGTCGAAGACTACGTGAATCTCGTGAAACGGCACCGCATCACCCGTTCGGGTGTGCAGCCCGCCGTCATCCGGATGTTGCTGGACGCCGACGTGGCGAAGGAAGATCTCGCGTCGCTGGACTTCCTGATCAGCGCGTCCGGCCCGCTGGACCCCGAGACCCGCGACGAGTTCGAGGCGAAATACGGTATCCCGATCGTGCTGGCCTACGGCGCAACGGAATTCGCGGGATCGCTGTGCGCATGGTCTCCGGAGATGCAACGCGACTTCGGTTCGGCCAAGCGCAACAGCGTCGGCAGGGCCCTGCCCGACGTCGAGTTGCGCATCGTCGACCCGGACACCGGAGGCGAGCTTGCGGCCGGCGAGCAAGGCCTCCTGGAGGCCAAGGTCGCGCCGATCGGACCGGACTGGATCCGCACCACCGACATCGCCTCGATGGACGACGACGGGTTCGTCACCCTGCATGGAAGGGCCGACGGGGCGATCAACCGCGGTGGGTTCAAGGTCCTGCCGGAAACCGTTCGGCGCGTGCTGATCTCACATCCCGCCGTCCGCGACGCGTGCGTGGTCGGCGTGCGTGACGCGCGCCTGGGCGAGGTGCCCGTCGCAGCCGTCGAGGTGTCTCCGGGACTGCCGGTGCCCTCCGACGACGAACTTGCCGACCTGGTGCGGCGCTCGCTGCCCGTGTACAACGTGCCGGTGGCGTTCACGGTCGTCGACGAACTGCCGCGCAACCCGGCGCTGAAGGTGAGCCTGCCCGCCGTCGCCGCGCTGTTCGAGCCGCGCTAGAACGCCCCGAGGTCAGCCGACAACCAGTGCTGCGGCTTCATGAAGACCACCACGCTGGCGCCGTGCTCGCGGCGCGCGTATTCGAGGTACGCATCGACCTTTTCGGGCGGCAGATAGCGTTTGGTGACCTCGACGAGTCGCTCGTCGGTGCCGGGCTCGATGCGGCTGACCGGGCCGTCGACCGCCACGTACCGAACCGTCGGCTCGAGGCGCTGGACCATCAGCGTGAACTCGCCCTGGCTCTCGATCAGTCGATGCTTGCGAGAGCCGTCGCCGGTGAGCACCCACGGCTCACCGCCGGGCGAGTACTGATACCAGACAGGAACGGTCAGCGGGCCACGCTTGTCACCCGCGCCGACCGACAAGGCGGCGACGTGCGGTTCGGCCAGGAATTGCTCGCGTTCGTCTTTCGACAAAGCCATGACGTCAGGCTAACGCCGGCCGCCGACAGAATTCGGGGATCGAGCCTCAGGCGCCGATCCGGGAGAAGAACGCCATCGTGACGATGCCGATGGCGATCGCGACGGGAGTCTGGCCCATCGCCGCCGTGCTGACGATTCCCGCTATCGCGGCGATCGCGATGACCGCCAGCAGCAGGACAGTGAACCACCGAACGTGCACCGCGCCGCCGGGACGCACGGGATGCGCCCTGAACCCGTCTATCGGGTCACGACCCACGACCGCCTCCTCTTTCCTGTGCCTCAGATCACACGAACTGCTTGGTGTGAGCCACACCATACAACAGAAAACGCCGGTCAGCGAAGCGTGTCGAGCTTCTCGAGTGCCTCTGCGGTCGGCGGCGCACCTGGACTTCTCCGGCGCGAGAGGCTAACGCCCAGTACGGGACTCATGGTGAGTGGAGCTAACTGATACCTTCCGCGCCGCGGCGGCAATGCGGTAACGGCGTCGCGTCCTGAGGTCCGCACGCCGTGAATGGACGCGCTCTGCGACCTGCTGACCCCGGAGGCCCGGTAGGCCTAGAGTCGGGTGCCATGCGCTTCGGACTGTTCATCCCGCAGGGCTGGCGACTCGACCTGATCGACATTCCTCCCGCAGAGCAGTGGGCGGTGATGCGCGACCTCGCCGCGTATGCCGACGACAGCGACGCGTGGGACTCGCTGTGGGTCTACGACCACTTCCACACCGTGCCGGTGCCCACCACGGAGGCCACCCACGAGGCGTGGACCTTGATGGCCGCCTACGCCGCGACGACGTCGCGCATCAAGCTCGGCCAGATGTGCACGGCGATGAGCTACCGCAACCCGGTCTATCTGGCCAAGGTCGCCGCCACCGCCGACATCATCTCCGGGGGTCGCATCCAAATGGGCATCGGTGGCGGCTGGTACGAACACGAATGGCGTGCCTACGGTTACGGATTCCCGTCGGCTGGGGTGCGGCTGGGGCGCCTCGACGAGGGTGTGCAGATCATGCGTGACGCATGGCGCGACGGGAAGGTGAGTTTCGACGGCAAGCACTACCAGGTCGCCGGGGCGATTGTGCAGCCGAAACCCCTGCAGGAGAACGGGATTCCTCTATGGATCGCCGGCGGTGGGGAGAAGGTGACGCTGCGTATCGCGGCGAAATACGCCCAGTACACCAACTTCACTTCTGAGCCAGGGGGTTTCACTCACAAGTCACAGGTGCTGGCTGACCACTGCGGTGAGGTCGGCACCGACTACAACGCGATCGTGCGTTCGGCCAACTTCAACGCGGTGATCGGCGATTCGGAGTCCGACGTCAAGGAACGCGTGGCGAGGCTGCGCGCACGACAGGTCGCCAAGGCCGACGAGGCGGCGGTCGACGCGATGCTGAACTCCGTGTCCGCTCCCGAAGCAGCAAGTGGCACACCCGAACAAGTCATCGAGAAGTTGGACAAGATGCGGCAGCTGGGCTGCGAGTACGCCATCCTCTACTTCCCGGAAGCCGCGTACGACCGCTCGGGTATCGAGATGTTCGAACATCAGGTGATTCCCGCCCTCAGCTAGGCGCGACGATGTTTTCACAGCCGTAACCCGTCGGGACTTATTTCGGGTGCACTCGGTGTTGTGGTGGTCATCAGCGAGAGGAGCGCCGCCATGACAGAGAACATCACAGCCCTGGTGTCGGGGGCCAACCGCGGATTGGGACGCAGGCTCGCCGCCGAACTCGTCGCGCGCGGCGCGAAGGTGTACGCCGGGGCCAGAAAACCCGAGACCGTGGACCTGCCCGGCGTGTTCCCGGTACAGCTCGACATCACCGATCCGGAGTCGGTGCGCCGCGCCGCCGAGATCGCCGACGACGTCACGGTGTTGGTGAACAACGCTGGGGTGTCGACCCAGGCCGGCCTGCTGAGCGGGCCGATCGAGGACATCCGGCTGGAGATGGACACGCACTACCTCGGCACGCTGAACGTCACCCGCGCGTTCGTGCCTGTCATCGAGAACAACGGCGGCGGTTCGATCCTGAACGTCCTGTCGGTCCTCTCCTGGTATCACCCGCCGACGTCGGGCGCCTACTCGGCGGCCAAGGCCGCGGCGTGGGCGATGACCGATGCGCTGCGAACGGAGTTGGCGCCGCGCGGAATTCACGTCTCGGCGCTGCACGTGGGCTATATGGACACCGACATGGTCAGCTACATCCCTGCGGAGCAGAAGATGGATCCCTCCGTCGTCGCCAGTCAGGCGATCACGGGCCTGCTCAACGGTGATCCGGAGATTCTCGCCGACGAGCTGTCCCGCACGGTGAAGGCTGCGCTCTCCACGACGAACACCTGATCACGGCGTCGGTGGAATCGGCCCCTCGGGTGGAATCGCCGGGCCCGGCGGGGGAGTGTCGTAATACCCGGGTGGCGGTGGGCCGTCCAACGGGTAGTACCCGGGCGGCAGCGGTGGACCGCCTTCGGCGGGCGGTGCCACCGGCGGGCCGTTGGACTCGGGGGCGTTCAACGAGGTGTATCCCGGCGGTAGCTGCGGCGCGGGACCCGCGCCGGGCGGTGGCGGCGCCCCGACCGGTGCCTGGCCGGGCGGCAGTGCGGCGAACCCGTACGGGTCCTGGGCCTGACGCCACGCATCGCGAAGGAAGCCGAGCGGACCTGGGCTCGAACCCTGCCCGTACTGAGGGTTCGCAATCTCGGGCACCGGTGGTGCGCCGACGGGCGGAGGTGCGGGCGGCGGGTCGCCCGGGGCCACAGGAGCGGCGTAGGGCTGGCCCGGCGCAGGCGGCGTGCCGGGAGTTCCGGGGGCGGGGAGGGGCGGGACCTCGGGGTCTGCCGTCGCGAACCCGGCCGACGTCAGCGCACCCAGAC
>NZ_NKCO01000005.1:0-228971 GCF_002245615.1 Mycobacterium neumannii
GGCGGCGGTAGCCCACCGCCCAGGAAGGTGTTGCCGGGGGCGGGCTCGGGGTTGGCCGGTGGGTCGCCCTGGTGCACGTCCGACGATGCCGGTCCGTGCGTCGAGGGCTGTTGATCGCTGTCGTCGCTCGAGCTGCCACTGCTGCCGCTGCTGGAGCCGCTGCTGCTGCTTGAGGACTGACCGCTGGTGGACTGAGAGGTGTTGACCGGCTCGTTGTCGGTGATCGGGATCGGCGGGAAGTTCAGCCGCTCTTCGGGGATGTCCGGGGGCGGTACCGGCGGCTGACCGTTGATCAGCAGCGGGCCCTTGGCGCTGTTGAGCAACGTCGACCAGCCACCGTTGCCCAGCGTGGCTCCGATGCTGCAGGACACCTGACGACTGCCCGCCGCCCAGCTCGGCAGCGAGATCGTGCTGTAGATCAGCGTCAGCGTGGTGCTGCGTAGCTCGATGGGCGCCAGGTAGGCGTCCGTCATCCGGGTGCACGCGTCCTTGATGAAGCTGTCCTGCTCGGGCTCGGGCGGCAGTCCGCCGGGGAACCTCTCGGCGAGGTTCACCGCGCCGGTGACCTCCATCGCATGCGGCGCCGCGCAGTCGACCGGGATGTCGGTGGGCTGGTTGGTGGTGGGGTCGATGCCCAGGCAGGTGCCCGCAGGCCACACCTTGGACTGGTCGACCTCGGCGACCTTGCCGGAGAACGCCAGCTGCTGGTTGTTCGGGCCGGGCAACTGCAGCCCGCACAGCATGCGGCGCTCGCCGGACTGGCGCCAGGCCTTGTCGCCGGACCACAGCATGCTCACGGTGAAGCGGCTGTTCGGGTCGAAGCGCGGACCCAGGTAGTTCTTCACGGCCGTCGAGCACTGCTCCTGGCTGATCTGCTGGATACGCGCGCTCGACGGCGGCGCGGCGTCCGGACCGTATTCACTGCCCGGGAAGGTCCGCATATCCACCGACTCGGCGACCTCGAACCGGTGCTCCTGGCTGCAGTCGACTATCTCGGCGGCGTCGGGTGTCCGGTCGGGCCAGTTGAGGCAGTCGCCCGCCTTGGCATGTTCGAACGTCGCATTGCCCCGGGGCCCGAGGGAGATCGTGCTCGCGGTGAGCCCGCTGGCGCCGTCGTTCTGCGGCAGGGCGGTGATGAGGCCCGCGATCAGCAACCCGCCCAGCGCCGTCAACACGAGCGCTCGGCGCGTCGGCGTGGCGTGCAAACTGGTCCACCACGCCACCCGCTGCTGCGCCTGTGCGTCGCCTTGCTGCAGATCGGCGGGTTCATGCTCGCCGAACGGGCGACCGGGTGCCTCCAACATCTGCTCCATTGTGACAGGCGTGTCAGGTGCTGTGACAAGTGATGCAGTTGTAAAGTTATGCGGTTGTGCTGGCCTGGGTGCTCGACCAGTAGGGTTGCGCCCGTGATCGACCTCAAGTTGCTGCGCGAAAACCCGGATGTGGTCCGTGCCTCGCAACGCGCCCGCGGCGAAGATCCGACCCTCGTCGACGCGTTGCTCGAGTCCGACGCCGCGCGCCGGGCCGCGGTGTCGGCGGCCGACAATCTGCGCGCCGAGCAGAAGGCCGCGAGCAAGAAGGTGGGCAAAGCGTCGCCGGAGGAGCGGCCCGCACTCCTGGAGCAGGCCAAGGAGCTCGCCGAGAAGGTCAAGGCCGCCGAGACCGCGCAGGCCGACGCCGCGCGGACGTTCACCGAGGCGCACATGGCGCTCTCGAACGTGATCATCGACGGGGTGCCCGCGGGCGGCGAGGACGACTTCGTCGTACTCGACACGGTCGGTGAGCCGCCGCGCATCGACGACCCCAAAGATCACGTCGAACTCGGTGAGTCGTTGGGTCTCATCGACCTCGAGCGCGGCGCGAAGGTGTCCGGTTCACGCTTCTACTTCCTCACCGGGGCCGGCGCCCTGCTGCAGCTGGGCCTGCTCCAACTGGCCGTCAAACTCGCCACCGCGAACGGGTTCACGCTGATGATCCCGCCGGTGCTCGTGCGCCCGGAGATCATGGCGGGCACCGGTTTCCTCGGCGCGCACAGTGAGGAGGTCTACCGGATCGAGTCCGACGACCTGTATCTGGTCGGCACCTCCGAGGTGCCGCTGGCCGGATACCACGCCGACGAGATCCTCGACCTGTCCGACGGGCCGCTGCGCTATGCGGGTTGGTCGTCGTGCTTCCGGCGCGAAGCGGGCAGCCACGGCAAGGACACCCGCGGCATCATCCGCGTGCACCAGTTCGACAAGGTCGAGGGCTTCATCTACTGCAAGCCCGCAGACGCCGAGGCCGAACACGAACGCCTGCTGGGCTGGCAGCGCCAGATGCTGGCCGATATCGAGGTGCCGTACCGCGTGATCGACATCGCCGCCGGTGATCTCGGATCCTCGGCGGCGCGCAAATTCGACTGTGAGGCTTGGGTTCCCACGCAACAGACCTACCGGGAGCTGACCTCGACGTCGAACTGCACGACGTTTCAGGCCCGCCGGTTGGCGGTGCGCTACCGCGACGAGAACGGGCGTCCGCAGACCGCGGCAACGCTCAACGGGACCTTCGCGACGACGCGGTGGCTGGTGGCGATCCTGGAGAACCACCAGCAGCCCGACGGCAGCGTCCGGGTGCCACAAGCGCTGAGGCCGTATGTCGGAACCGACGTCCTGATGCCGGTCAAGTAGGACAAGCGCCTCGCGGGGCGAAGAGGTGGTTTCGCGCGCCCGGACACGGGTAGACGCGTTCGCATCCCGACTCTAGGAGGCGCCGTGAAGGCGATGGTTTACCGCGGCCCGTACAAGGTACGGGTCGAAGAAAAAGACATTCCGCCGATCGAGCATCCGAACGACGCGATCGTGCGGGTGACCCTCGCGGCGATCTGCGGTTCGGACCTGCACCTGTACCACGGCATGATGCCCGACACCCGGGTCGGCATGACCTTCGGCCACGAGTTCATCGGTGTGGTCGAGCAGGTCGGGCCCTCGGTGCGCAACCTCAAGGTCGGCGACCGGGTCATGGTGCCGTTCAACATCTTCTGCGGTTCGTGCTACTTCTGCGCTCGCGGGCTGTACTCCAACTGCCACAACGTGAACCCGAACGCGACGGCCGTCGGCGGGATCTACGGCTACTCGCACACGTGCGGTGGATATGACGGCGGGCAGGCGGAGTTCGTCCGGGTGCCGTTCGCCGATGTGGGCCCGGCGCTCATCCCCGACTGGATGGCCGACGAGGACGCGCTGATGTGCACCGACGCGCTGGCCACCGGCTACTTCGGCGCGCAACTCGGCGACATCGTCGAGGGTGACGTCGTCGCGGTCTTCGGTGCGGGTCCGGTCGGCCTGTACGCCGCGAAATCGGCATGGCTGATGGGCGCGGGCCGGGTGATCGTCATCGACCACCTCGAGTACCGGTTGGAGAAGGCTCGCACGTTCGCCCATGCCGAAACCCTCAACTTCGCCGAATACGACGACATCGTCGTGGAGATGAAGAAGACCACCGGTTATCTCGGCGCCGACGTGGCGATCGATGCCGTGGGCGCCGAGGCCGACGGCAACCTGCTGCAGCACGTCACGGGCGCCAAGCTCAAAATGCAGGGCGGTTCGCCCGTCGCGCTGAACTGGGCGATCGACGCGGTGCGCAAAGGCGGCACGATTTCGGTGATGGGCGCCTACGGACCGATCTTCTCCGCGGTCAAGTTCGGCGACGCGTTGAACAAGGGACTGACGCTGCGGATGAACCAGTGCCCCGTCAAACGCCAGTGGCCCAGGCTGTTCTCGCATATCCAGAACGGCTATCTCAAACCCAATGACATTGTCACCCACCGCATTCCGCTCGAGCACATCGCCGAGGGGTATCACATCTTCTCCGCCAAGCTCGACGACTGCATCAAACCGATCATCGTGGCGAACGCCGCCTGAGGGGAATCATCATGACCTACACCGCCGACCGTCCGCCCGTTCCGACGTCCGAAGACCTGCGTGCCCGCATCCCGGGGTGGGGCGCCGACCTCGACCCGGCCGACCGGCCCTCGGTGCCCAAGCTGAAGGCGGTCGAGACCGGTGCGCACTGGGACTTCCCCGACCGCCAACCCGAGAAGTGGCCTCGGGAGAGGTCCATCGAACACAAGTTCCTGACACCGGTTTTCGGTACGTCGACGCCACCGAGGGGGCTCTCGGGTGCGATCCGGCGCTACTCGTATCGCACGTACAGCGAGGGCCGTGCCGCGCACTGGCTGCTGCTGATCCTCGCCGACCGCGTCGACGCCGTAGAACACCACGTGCAGTCGCTGCTCAGCCTTCGCCCGGACAACCCCGTCACCCAGACCGGAGTCAAGACCGAGCTGACGCACAACGGCCTGGCCGCGCGCGCGAAAAGTAAACGTGCGGACGTCAATCACATGTGGCTCGACCCGCTGATCGTCGGTGGCCCATGGGTGGCGACCGCGGGGGTCGGGCTGCTCGCGGTGCGCCGGTTGCGCCGCAACCGGCGCTAAGGCTGCAGCAGCTCGTCGAGGACCTCGATGAGCTGGTCGGGGTGTTCGGGCGTGAACGCCGGACGCCACCGGTTGCCGTCGACGTCCAGGGTGACCAGCGTGGCCTTCAGCGGCCTGCGCACGTCCAGCGGCAGCCAGCGGCGCAGATCCGAGCTGCCCCAGAACCGGTAGCGGTGTATCCAGTCCAGCGGTGAGGCGGTGTACCCGCGGATGGTCGGCAGCGGAATGACTTTCGACGTGCCAGAGGGGAAGTGGTACCGGCGCAGCGTGACCGCCTCTCGGTCGACCTGTATCATGCCGTCGTCGTAGAGCTGTTGCGGCACACTCACTTTCGCTCGCTCCGCAACTCGTGGCCCTTGGTGGTCAGGCATCGGCCGTTCTGCAGATTCCACTGCCATCCGTGCAGATTGCAGGTCAGCGTCGAACCCTCCACCACGCCGAACTTCGACAGGTCGGCCTTCAGGTGCGGGCAGCGGCGCTGAATCTCCCAGCCGTCCAGCGTGATCGACGCGGAGTCGTCGTGTGCCTCGGCGAACCAGCCGTCGGCGTACGCGATCCGCTCGTCGGTCAGGCACTTGAAGAACGTGTACAGGTACTCGTTGTATCCGCCGACTCGCCAGGCCCGAAATCGAGTGGACAGGAAGATGGTGTTGACCCAGTCGGGTTCGTTGTCGCGCAGCACGGTGCGCACCAACTCCGGCGGGATCGCAAAGCCGTAACGGAACTTCTCTGCAGAGATCGGTTCACGAACAACGCGTTTCGGAAAGTCGACGACCACGGTCTCGGACCCGAGCCGCAACTCGACGGGGTAGCCGATACCGTCGCAGATCTGATCACTCTGGATCATGATCGGCTCGAAAGCGGTGCGTAGCGGCTCCAGTAGCGACTCGCCCGCCGCGTCGGCCCAGCTCGCCTTCTCCGCGGCCAGCACCGGCGCCATCCGCTCGGCGTAGTCGGCGATGTAGTCGGCCTTGCCGGTGGTGAAGATCGACTCCACCTCGTCGTCGGGCAGCGGGTGGTTCAGTGAATCCAGTTGCGAGCCGGTGAAAGTGGCCGTCGAACCCGGAATCAGCAACAGCCCGCCGTCATGGCCGTGTGTGCGCATCTGCTCCAGAAAAACCATCTGGTCGGGGAAGATGTTGGCCGGGTCGTCGTGGTCGTCGTTGAGGTCGCGCAGGTCCGGATCGAGGAAGCACGGCGGGCCTGCCGACGGGATGACCCAGGTGGCGCCGACCTGTGCGATGTACTGGCGGCAGCGGTCCATCTGGCGCTGGCGCTTCTGGATGCCGAACGCCTCCTTGGCGCGCACGGGCATGTCGTAGACCATCGGGTACCAGATGGCGCCGGAGTACTGGAGCATGTGCACGTCGACGTGGCCGAAGTCGGCGTGCACGACGTCGAGGTCGACCGGGCGTGCGTCGTTCATGTTGAACGCCACGGTTTGACCGTCGTCGACGACGAGTCCCGAGTCGCCGATCGGGCCGTCGGCGGGGGCTCGCAGCGCGATGATCATCACAGCGAGGTCGCCCTTGGGGCCGGACACGGTGTGGCGCACCGAGTCGACGGTCTCGAAGAACCGGTGAAAGCCGAGCTTCTCGAGTTCGCGCCGCAGGTCGGGCACCGGATAGTCCGGCAGCAGCACGACGGCGTCCTTGTTGACGTGCTCGCGCAGTAGTTTGGGGTCGAAGTGGTCGCGGTGCAGGTGCGAGACGTACAGGTAGTCGCAGTCGCCGAGCGCTTCCCAGTTCAGGTCGCTGTTGTCGGGGAACGGGAACCACGACGCGAAGTAGGCAGGGTTCACCCAGGGGTCACACAGGATGCTCCCGGCCGCTGTGTCGATGCGGAAACCCGCGTGGCCGATGCTGGTGACCTGCACAAATACCCTTCCTGCGAATGTGGATGTCTGCCGCGAGTCTAGCCCGCCGCAGGCTCGTCCCCATCCCACGCGCGGCGGTAGTAGGCGACACGGTCCACGTCGGCGGCAACGCCGTACGCGTCGAGAAGGAGCTCCTGGAAACCGCCCGGGCCTTCGGTCGGGAAGTTCCAGTCCAGCGACATGGTCGCGATGCCCAGATCGGCCCACCGGTCGGCGACGCCGAGATCGCCGAGGTCGACGTGCCCGCTGAACGCACCTTCGTCATCGAGCAGCGTATTCGGTGAGCAGGCGTCGCCGTGGCAGACCACCAGGCGGTCGGCCGGCGGGGCGCCGGCGGGCACCCAGGACGGGCGGGCGAACGGACAGTCGGCGACGGGCAGCGCGTCGTGCAGCCGGCGCAGCCCGGTACCGATCGCACGTGCCGCGATATCCGGACGGTCGGCCCAGCGCGGATCGACCGCCGAATACCCGGGCAGTCGCGCGGTGTGTAACCACCCCGGACCGGCCGCCAGAACCTCCGGAACCGGTGTGTAGCGCCGCGCCCAGCGCAGCCGCGGCACCTCGGCGGCCAACAGGTGCGCGGCACCCGGTGGGTACACCTTCACAAATTCACCACCGGTGACCTCGAACGTCACCCCACCCAGCTCGTTGCGCCACACGGCGCGCACCGGCCGTCCGGCCGCGATCCGGGTGACGACGCCCGGTGTCGGCACGGGTTCGGTCGGCAAGGTCACGCGACTAGGCTGCCTGATGTGGAACCCGTATACGGCACCGTCATTCAGCTGGCGCGGCTGATCTGGCGCGTGCAGGGACTCAAATTCACCGTCACCGGTGTGGAGAAACTGCCGAGAACCGGCGGCGCGGTCATCGCCATCAACCACACGAGCTACTTCGACTTCACCTTTGCGGGGCTGCCCGCCTACCGGCAGGGCATGGGGCGCAAGGTGCGGTTCATGGCGAAGAAAGAGGTCTTCGACCACAAGATCTCGGGCCCGGTCATGCGCAGTCTGCGCCATATCGAGGTGGACCGTGACAGCGGCGCCGAGTCGTTCGAGCAGGCCTGTCAGAGGCTCAAGGAGGGCGAGTTCGTCGGCGTCTATCCCGAGGCCACGATCAGCCGCAGCTTCGAGATCAAGCAGTTCAAGTCCGGCGCCGCGCGCATGGCGATCGCGGCGGGCGTGCCGATCGTTCCGCACATCGTGTGGGGTGCGCAGCGCATCTGGACCAAGGGCCACCCGAAGAAGATGTGGCGCCCCAAGGTGCCTATCACCGTGGCCGTCGGCGAACCGATCGAGCCGACGTTGCCCGCGGCGGACCTGACGGCCCTGCTGCACTCCCGGATGCAGCACCTGCTCGAGCAAGTCCAAGACGGCTACGGCCCGCACCCCGCCGGCGAGTTCTGGGTGCCGCACCGGTTGGGCGGGGGTGCGCCGACGCTCGCCGAGGCCGACCTGATGGACGCGGAGGAGGCCGCAGAGAAGGCCGCCAGGCGTGCCCAGCGTCCCGACCCCAGCGGAGCAACCGGGTAGCCGCCATGGAGCCGGTCTTCTACACGCTCGAGGTTCTGGTCAAGGCGGCGGTCAGGATCAATGGCTACAAGATCAGCTACCGGGGCTTGGAGAACATCCCCGCCAGCGGCGGTGCGGTGATCGCGATCAACCACACGAGCTACGTCGACTGGTTGCCCGCCGCGCTTGCGGTGCACTATCGCAAGCGGCGCCTGCGGTTCATGATCAAAGAAGAGATGCAGGACGTGAAGGTGGTCAACTTCCTGATCCGCCGCACCGGCACGATTCCGGTGGATCGCCGCGCCGGTGCGGGCGCCTACGCCGTCGCGGTGGAACGCCTGCGCGCCGGTGAGCTCGTCGGCGTCTACCCGGAGGCCACCATCAGCCGAAGCTTCGAGCTCAAGGACTTCAAGACCGGCGCGGCCCGCATGGCCCTCGACGCCGATGTGCCGATCGTTCCGCTCATCGTCTGGGGTTCGCAGCGGCTGTGGACCAAGGACCATCCCCGTCGTCTGCGGCGCAACAGGATTCCGATCACGGTGCAGGTGGGTAACCCCCTACGGGCCGGCGAGACGATGGAGCAGACATTGCAGGAATTGCGTTCGGCGATGACCGAAATGTTGCACGAGGCGCAGCGCGACTATCCGCACCCGGAAGGGGCGTACTGGGTGCCGCGCCGACTCGGCGGCTCCGCACCCACCCTGGACGAGGCGAAGGCTCTCGATGAGGCCGAACTGGCCGAGCGTGCCCGCAAGCGTGCCCTGCGCGAAGCCAAGAGTCATCGGTGAGCCCGGACACCGGCGAACGCGGATTCCCGCGGCGGTCCCGGCTATGAACCGGCCCTTGCTGATCGCCTCCGACGTCGACGGGACGCTGCTCGACGACGACGAAAAGGTCTCGACGCGCACCAGGGCAGCGGTCACCGCCGCGGTGGAGTCGGGCACCGAGTTCCTGATCGCCACGGGACGGCCGCCGCGGTGGGTGCAACCGGTCGTCGACGCGTTGGGTTTCGCCCCGATGGCGGTGTGCGCCAACGGTGCTGTGCTCTACGACCCGGCCACCGACCGCATCGTGTCCGCGCGCACGCTGACCACCGACGTGCTCGGTGAGCTCGCCGACATCGCGACCAAAGTGATCCCGCGGGCGGGCCTGGCCGTCGAGCGGGTGGGCAACAGCGCCCACGACGCCGCGACCCCGCAATTCGTCAGCTCACCCGGGTACGAACACGCATGGCTCAATCCGGACAACACCGAGGTGTCGTTCGAAGACCTGCTCAGCGCACCCGCGATCAAACTGCTCGTCAGGAAGGCGGGCGCGCGCAGCTCGGACATGGCGGCCGAGCTCGCCGATCACGTAGGGCACATTGCCGATATCACGTACTCGACCAACAACGGCCTGATCGAGATCATGCCGGCCGGCATCAGCAAGGCCACCGGGGTCGCCGAGGTGGCCGAACCGCTGGGCATCACCGCCGATGAGATCGTCACATTCGGCGACATGCCCAACGACGTGCCGATGCTGCAATGGGCCGGCCTGGGGGTCGCCATGGGGCACGCCCATCCGGCCGCGCTGGCCGCGGCCGACGAGGTCACCTCGACCAACAACGACGACGGCGTCGCGCGTGTGCTCGAGCGGTGGTGGGCGTAGGCCTCAGGTGCTGATCGGCGGGGTGAATCGCTCGAGTTGCACGGGCGGGGTGTCGAAGTCAGGCTTCGGCAGTTCCACGGGGATACCGTCGAAAACGCGTGTCACCGTGCCCTTCTCGCGGTCGAAGTTCAGTGTGCCGTGCTGGAAGTTCTGCACGATCCACAGCGGCTCCTGGATCTCGCCGCTGGTGGGCAGTCCGAGCGCACCGCGTTCGAAACCCAGTGTCCCCCAAGCTTTGTAGATCTCACCGGTGACCGGTTCGGCGCCGCTCACCGGTGACCAGTAGATCGCGCCGCGTTCGAACGTCACGTAACGGGCGCCATCCTGGCCCGAGGCCTCCAGCGACGTCGGCCTGCCCAGCGGGCTCTTCATCCCCCCCATCGCTTCCCACTTCGCGAATATCGCGCCTCCGCGCAGTGATTCGGCCAGGTCGTCGGGTCCCGGCGGTTGGTTGAAGCGCGCGGCGATGTCGCGGATGTGGTCCATCAGCGCGTATGCCGCGTTACCGGGGCACTCCGTTGCGCCGACGTCGCGGTGGGTGAAGATCGCGGGCAGCCGCGGTGTCGCCCCGGTCGGGAACTTCGAGAACGACCCGCCGCCTGAGGCCAGCACCACCGCGCCGCGGGGGTCGACGTGGTCGAGGCCGAGCCGCCATCCCAGTAGCCGGGCCGTGGTGCGCAGCTGAATCGGCGTCGGTGGCACCACTTCGAAGTTGCCCATCATCGCGACACCCCAGGTGTCGTGGTTGAACCCGCCGGTGTGGGCGCCCTCGACGGGTCTGGTGATACCGCCCGCGCGCCCCTCGAAGACCTGTCCGAACTTGTCGACCAGTGCGTTGTAGGCAATGTCGCACCAGCCCAGTGTGCGGGTGTGGTACTCGTAGATCGATCGGATGATGCCTGCCGAGTCCTGCGGGGCGTACTCGTTGCTGCCTGCGGTGTGGTGCACCACCCCCGCCCGAACTCCGGAGTCCAACCGGGGGTCTCCGCACCGCATGGATTCGTCGGCGCCCCACTGCGCGCGGTTGATGATGTTGGGCGGCACTCCGGGCGCGCTCACCGCCGACGGCGGAGGCAGCGTGTCGACCGGCGGCGCCTCCGGCGGGCTGATCAGCACCGCGTTGAGGTTCTGCCCGAAGGAATGTTCGGTGTTGGCCGGGACGTAGCCCAGTTCCTGGGCGGACTGGGGCGCCGCTTCCGGAATCTTGGGTGCGTCGGGCGGACGGGTCACTGCGATCTGCACCGTGGTGGTGCGGCCCACGAACACGGGTTCGGTGCCTGCCGGTCCCGCCGACGGAGTGTCCGGGCCGACACCTTCGAGGGGTTCCGCTTCGTACCAGGGCCCCCAGCTGCCGTCGGCCTTCCTGGCGCGCACCCGTGCGGTGGTGCCGGTGAAGTCCTCAGCGGTCAGCGCCACCAACGAGAATGGCGTGTCCTGGTGGATCTCGCGGATCGTCTCCCCGCCGCCCAGCCCCGTCAGCGGTCGCTGCGCCAGGTGCAGCGTCTCGGCGATTGCGTCGTCGTCACCGTCGCCGGGCAATCCGAACAACGCCATCGGCAACATCACGACCGTCGCCGCAAGCGCGGTGAACAGCAGTGACGGCGTGGGACGGCGAGTCGGCACGGACTGATGTTACGTATGTGCCAGGTGATGCTAGTGGTGCGACACGGTTCGGAGCAGAACTAATCGACGCCAGACCGGCACCGGCACCGCAGAGCCGAAGCGGCTTCTGCGGTGCCGTCTGGTGACAGGTCTCAGGCGCCGGGTGCGGGTGCCGGCACGGGGGCCGGGACCGGGGGCACCGCCGGCGCGCCGGGCGGCTTGGCCGCCGACATGATCGCCGGCATCACCATGCCCTTGAGCAGGTCGATCGCCTGCCCCGCACCGAGTTGATCGGCCATGCTGGACAACTCGCCGATGATGCCGCCGCTACCCGAGGTGCCGGTCGCCGCGGGCATCGTCGCCAGGGAGGGGTCTCCGAGGATCGGATAGGTGCCTGCGGCCGGGTCGAGCCCGATCGGTGCCGCGATCGGCACCTCGCTCGGAGCGGGCAGCCCGGTGGCCGACGAGATTGGCGTGGCGCCCAGGGCAGGGTCGGTCAGCGCCGGCGGCGTCGACAGTCCCGGCGTGGTCAGCCCCGGCGTGGTCAGGCCGGTGTCACCGGTCGGGCTGGTCAGCGCAGGGCTGGTCAGCGCGGGGTTGGTCAGAGCCGGATCGGTCAGTGAGGGAGCGGTCGCGGTCACGCCGGGAACCGTCGCGCTCGGGGCCGTCAGGCTGGGAGCCGTCAGGCCGGGTGTGGTGAGCCCGGGCGCGGTCAGGCTGGGCGACGTCAGCTCGGGCGTGGTGAGCGCCGGCGTGGTCAGGCCCGGAGAGGTCAGCGTGGTGGGCGAGCTCGCGCCCGTTCCGGTCAGGACGCCGGTCGGCATAGGCGGAAGGTTGATGCCGAACTGCGAGAGGCCCTGGGTCAGGGCGGACATCAGCTCGTTCGGAAGATCCGTGATCGTCGCCGCCTGGACGAATTCGCGGTGCTGGGGGGCCGGCTTGGTGGCCTCCGTCAGCTCGGTCACGGCGACTACTGCTGCGGGACTCGCGACTGCCAGGGCCAGGACTGCGCTCGTGGCTGTCGACAGCCTGCGTCGACGTCGGTTCGGCACGGAAGTCTCCTCAATACATGGGCTACGACTATTAGTGGTCGCTTGTGGTTCGGCTAGGCGATTCAGGTGAACAGCCCAGGTCGTGCACTGCCGGTAGTCGAAACCGACGTGATCGACGGTACTGATGTGACTTCTGAGGCGAAAGTGACGATATGTAATCGTGAGCCGATCGCAATATTCGGCTCCTGTCGGATTCGGGCGGTGCGCTCGCGGTCGGATACCCTTGCTGCCGATGACCACGCCTGTTTCTCCGGTCGCTCCGCTCTCCGGAGCCCGTTTTGACCTCTTTGTCGTCGGCTCCGGATTCTTCGGCCTGACGATTGCCGAGCGCGTGGCAACACAGCTGGACAAGCGGGTGCTGGTCATCGAGCGCCGCCCGCACATCGGCGGTAACGCCTACTCGGAGGCCGAGCCGCAGACCGGTATCGAGGTGCACAAGTACGGCGCGCACCTGTTCCACACCTCCAACAAGCGGGTCTGGGACTACGTGCGTCAGTTCACCGAGTTCACCGGATACCAGCACCGGGTGTACGCGATGCATGGCGGGCAGGCCTATCAGTTCCCGATGGGGCTGGGGCTGGTGTCGCAGTTCTTCGGCAAGTACTTCACCCCCGATGAGGCGCGACAACTGATCAGGGAGCAGGCCGCCGAGATCAAGACCGAGGACGCGCAGAACCTCGAAGAGAAGGCCATCTCGCTGATCGGGCGCCCGCTCTACGAGGCGTTCGTCAAGGGCTATACGGCCAAACAGTGGCAGACCGATCCCAAGGACCTGCCCGCGGCCAACATCACCCGGCTTCCGGTGCGCTACACGTTCGACAACCGCTACTTCAACGACACCTACGAGGGGCTGCCCGCCGACGGCTACACCAAGTGGTTGGAGAACATGGCCGCCGACGACCGCATCGAGGTCCGGTTGGACACCGACTGGTTCGATGTCCGCGACCAACTGCGCGCCGAGAACCCCGATGCGCCGGTCGTATACACCGGTCCGCTCGACCGGTACTTCGACTATGTCGAGGGGCGGCTGGGGTGGCGAACCCTCGACTTCGAGATGGAGGTGCTCGACACCGGGGACTTCCAGGGCACGCCGGTGATGAACTACAACGACCTCGATGTGCCCTACACCCGGATCCACGAGTTCCGGCACTTCCACCCCGAGCGCACGTATCCGACCGACAAGACGGTCATCATGCGCGAGTTCTCCCGGTTCGCCGACAACGACGACGAGCCCTACTATCCGATCAACACCGAAGCCGACCGCGCGTTGCTGGCCGCTTACCGGGCCCGAGCGAAGGCCGAAACCGCTTCTGCCAAGGTGTTGTTCGGGGGCAGGCTGGGGACCTACCAGTACCTGGACATGCACATGGCCATCGCCAGCGCGTTGAGCATGTACGACAACACACTCGCACCGCACCTGCGTGACGGTGCACCACTGACCGAACCAGGCCCAGAAAGCAGTAGCGCATGAGCGAGATTCCCTCCGGCGCACTGGAATCCGTGGAATCGAAGGCGGTCAGCCTGCTGGCCCGCGTCATTCTGCCGCGTCCAGGCGAACCGCATGACGTCCGCAAGCTCTACATCGAGGAAGCGGAAACCAACGCCAAGCGCGCACACGCGCCGTCGCGCACCGAACTCGAGATCGGCACCGAATCGCAGGTGTCGTTCGCGACCTACTTCAACGCGTTCCCGGCCAGCTACTGGCGGCGTTGGTCGATCCTGCAGTCGGTGGTGCTGCGGGTCGAGTTGACCGGCAGCGCGCGTGTCGACGTCTACCGGTCGAAGGCCACCGGCGCGCGGATCACCGTCGGTGGCGCCCCGATCGTCAGCGAGCGCGACGGTGAACCCGCCCACGTCGAGTTCGAGGTCGAGCTGGGCCCGTTCGAGGACGGTGGCTGGATCTGGTTCGACATCGCCACCGATGCAGCCTCGACGCTGCACCACGCCGGTTGGTACGCGCCGGTCCCGGCACCGAGCCGGGCCAACATCGCCATCGGCATCCCCACCTTCAACCGTCCCGCGGACTGCGTCAACGCGTTGGCGGCGCTGACGTCCGATCCGTTGGTGGACGAGGTGATCAGCGCCGTCATCGTCTCCGATCAGGGGACCAACAAGGCGAAGGACCATCCGAACTTCGGCGAGGCGGCGGCCGCCCTCGGGAACCGGTTGACCATTCACAACCAGCCGAACCTCGGGGGCTCCGGCGGGTACAGCAGGGTGATGTACGAGGCGCTGAAGAACACCGACTGCGAACAAATCCTGTTCATGGACGACGATATCCGCGTCGAGCCCGACTCGATCCTGCGGGCGTTGGCGATGAACCGGTTCGCGAAGACGCCGACACTGGTCGGCGGCCAGATGCTCAACCTCCAGGAGCCCTCGCACCTGCACGTCATGGGGGAGATGGTCGACTCCGAGAACTTCATGTGGACCAACGCGGTCAACACCGAGTACGACCACAATTTCGCCAAGCACGCTCTGGCGGACGAGGATTCAGCGCGTAGCAGGTTGCTGCACCGCCGCATCGACGTCGACTACAACGGCTGGTGGATGTGCATGATCCCGCGTCAGGTCGCCGAGGAGCTCGGCCAGCCGTTGCCGCTGTTCATCAAGTGGGACGACGCCGACTACGGCCTGCGCGCCGGTGAGCACGGTTATCCGACCGTCACGCTTCCCGGCGCCGCGATATGGCACATGGCGTGGAGCGACAAAGACGACGCGATCGACTGGCAGGCGTACTTCCACTTGCGCAACCGGTTGGTCGTCGCCGCGCTGCACTGGGACGGCAACGTCAGCGGTCTGATCGCCAGCCATCTGAAGGCGACACTCAAACACCTTCTGTGCCTTGAGTATTCGACGGTCGCGATTCAGAACAAGGCGATGGACGATTTCCTGGCCGGGCCCGAGCACCTGTTCTCGATCCTGGAGTCGGCGCTGCCCGAGGTGCGCAAGATGCGCCAGCAGTACCCGGACGCGGTGGTGCTTCCGAGCGCGGCCGAGCTGCCGACGCCGTCGGACAAGCGCTGGCGCAAGAAGGCGCGGATCCCCACCAACGCGGTGGCCATCTCGACGCGGTTGTCGCGCGGCGTGATTCACCAGCTGCGGCCGCATGACCCCGAACACCATCGGCGGCCCCAGATCAACGTCGCCACCCAGGACGCCCGGTGGTTCTCGCTGTGCCGGGTGGACGGCGTCACCGTGACAACGGCCGACGGCCGCGGTGTCGTGTACCGCCAGCGCGACCGCGAGAAGATGTTCGAGCTGCTGCGCGAATCGCTCAAGCGCCAGGCGCGCCTCGCACGCAAGTTCAACCGGATGCGCAAGGTCTACCGCGAGGCGTTGCCGACTCTGACGAGCAAGCAGAAGTGGGAGACGGTCCTTTTGGAGTCGTCTGCACATGGATGAGAGCTCCCTCCTGAGCCCTGCGGTCGGGGACGCAGCTCTTCGCCCGCGGGACCAGCGCGGCGAGGAGGCCGCTCTGGTCGCGGTGCAGTCCGCGCTCGGTGACCGCCCCGCGGTCCTTTCGGCGGCGCGCGCGTTGTCCCATTTCGGCGAGCACAGCCTCGGCTGGTTGGCAATCGCCCTGTTGGGGGCGCTCTTTCAGGCCGACCGTCGGCGGGACTGGTTGGCCGTGGGCGCAGGTGCGTTCGCCGCACACGCCGCAGCGGTGTTGATCAAGCGGGTGGTCCGCCGGGAACGGCCGCACCATCCCGCGATCTCGGTCAATGTCGGCACGCCGAGCCGGCTGAGCTTCCCGTCCGCGCACGCGACGTCGACCACGGCGGCGTCGGTGCTGATGGCCAGGGTCACCGGGTTGCCGCTGCCTGCGCTGCTGGTGCCGCCGATGGCGTTGTCGCGGTTGGTGCTCGGCGTGCATTACCCCAGCGACGTCCTCACCGGCGTCGCGGTCGGGGCAGTCGTCGCGAAGGCCGTCGGCACGGTGGCCGACCGCGCCGAAGGGAACGCATGAGCATCTCCAGTGACAGCAGCGCAGAGAGCGTACGGCCGATGAATGGACAACCGGCACCGCAGAAGGGCCCGCCGCGCAACGCCGCGACGGGTCTCATCAAGGCGATCCGACCGCGGCAATGGGTGAAGAACCTGCTCGTGCTGGCCGCGCCGATCGCCTCCCTCGGCGGCGATGTCCAATACGACTACGGCAGCGTCGCGATCAACATCCTGATCGCGTTCGTGACGTTCTCGCTGGCCGCCTCGTCGATCTATCTGGTCAACGACGCCCGCGACGTGGAAGCCGATCGTCAGCATCCCACGAAGCGGTTCCGGCCGATCGCTGCCGGTGTGGTCCCGGAATGGTTGGCCTACACCGCAGCTGTGGTGTTGGCGGCCGCGGCGCTGGCCATCTCGGTGCTCGCCTCGACCAACCTGACGGTGGTCATCGCGGTTTACATCGGCATGCAGTTGGCGTACTGCTTCGGCCTCAAACACCAAGCGGTGCTCGACATCTGCATCGTGTCGTCGGCGTACCTGATCCGCGCCATCGCCGGCGGCGCCGCGGCGGGCATCCCGCTGTCGCAATGGTTCCTGCTCGTGATGACGTTCGGTTCGCTGTTCATGGTGGCCGGCAAGCGGTATGCCGAACTACAGCTCGCCGAACGCACGGGTGCCAAGATCCGCAAGTCGCTGGAGAGCTATACCGCGTCGTATCTGCGCTTCGTGTGGACGTTGTCGGCCACGGCGATGGTGCTCTGCTACGGCCTGTGGGCCTTCGAACGTGACGGCACCACCGCATCGTGGTATGCGGTCACGATCATTCCGATCACCATCGCAATCCTTCGCTACGCGGTCGACGTCGACGGCGGATTGGCCGGGGAGCCCGAGGAGATCGCGCTAAAAGACCGGGTACTGCAGCTGTTGCTGCTGGCGTGGATCGGGACCATCGGTGCCGCCGTCTTCCTCAGCTGAGACCCTCCGCCGACCGGTGCCGGGCGGGTGGGTCGGTGAGATCGAACGCAGCCTCGCGCGCTGGCCCGCGTTCCGCTACGACAACACGGTCCGGATCAGCCTGTGGATCAGCGTGCTGGTGGTCGTGGCGCTGTTCGGCTGGGGCGCATGGCAGCGGCGCTGGATAGCCGACGACGGCCTGATCGTGCTGCGCACCGTGCGAAACCTGTTGGCAGGCAATGGGCCGGTGTTCAACGCCGGTGAGCGCGTCGAGGCCAACACCTCGACTGTGTGGACCTACCTGGTCCACCTCGGCGCGCTGGTGGGTGGTTCCGTGCGGCTGGAGTACGTCGTGCTCGTGCTGGCGCTGGTGCTCAGCCTGTTGGGTGTGGCGTTGGTGATGTTGGGCACCGGCCGGTTGTATGCGCCGAGCCTGCAGGGCCGGCGTGCGCTGATGCTGCCTGCGGGCGTACTGGTCTACATCGCCCTTCCGCCCGCGCGCGACTTCGCCACCTCCGGTCTCGAAAACGGTTTGGTGCTGGCGTATCTGGGCCTGCTGTGGTGGATGATGGTGTGCTGGTCCCAGCAGCTGCGCGGCCACCGGACGACTGCTGCCCCTGTCCTTCGCGGAGGCGCACCGACAATCCGCAGACAACCCCTCGGACCCCAGGCGCCACCCCCGGCAGGCGGAACCTTCGACATTGCACTGGCTTTCGTTGCGGGCCTGAGCGTGCTGGTTCGGCCCGAGCTCGCCCTGATCGGCGGGTTGGCTCTCGTCATGATGCTGATCGCGGCGCGCGACTGGCGCCGCCGCGCGGTGATCATCGTCGCCGGAGGCCTGCTTCCGGTGGCCTATCAGATCTTCCGGATGGGCTACTACGGCCTGGTGGTCCCCAATACCGCGGTGGCCAAGGACGCCAGCGGAGCGAAATGGTCGCAGGGCTTCGTCTATCTGGCGAACTTCAACCAGCCCTACCTGCTGTGGGCGCCGGCGATCCTGCTCGCCGGGCTCGCGGGGGTCGTGTGGGTGATCCGCGGACGTCCCCGGCCGAACCGCGCCGCGATGGCCTCGGGCTCCGGACGCCTGGCGCGGATGGTGCAGAGCCCCGCCGCCGTGGTGATCTTCTTCCTCGTCAGCGGTCTGCTGCAGGCGATCTACTGGATCCGCCAGGGTGGGGACTTCATGCACGGCAGGGTGCTTTTGACCCCGCTGTTCGTCATGCTGGCGCCGGTCGCGGTGATCCCCGTCGTCCTCCCCGACGAAGCCAGGATGGCGCGCGGCGCGGGCTATCTGTTCGTCGGCGCCACCACCGTGCTGTGGCTGGCGGTCGCCGGATGGGCGCTGTGGGCGGCCAATTCGCCGGGAATGGGCCGGGACGCCACCCGCGTCACGTACTCCGGCATCGTCGACGAGCGGCGGTTCTACTCCCAGGCCACGGGCCATGCGCACCCGCTGACCGCCGCTGACTACCTCGACTATCCGCGGATGCGCGCGGTGCTCGAGGCGTTGGAGAACACACCCGACGGTGCCCTGCTGCTGCCGTCGGGCAACTACGACCAGTGGGACGTGGTACCCGCGCTGCCGCCGCCACCGGACGCGCCGGAGGACTACCAAGGTCCGCACACGGTCTTCTTCACCAACCTCGGCATGCTGGGCATGAACGTCGGACTCGACGTTCGCGTCATCGACCAGATCGGGCTGGCCAATCCATTGGCCGCACACACCGAGCGCCTCGAGGACGGCCGAATCGGCCACGACAAGAACCTTTTCGCCGACTGGGCGATCGCGGAGGGGCCGTTCCTCAAAGAGCCGCCCTTCATTCCGGGTTACATCGACGAAGACTGGGTCAGACAGGCCGAGGCGGCGCTGAAGTGTCCGGAGACCGACGCGATGCTGAACTCGGTGCGCGGCCCGATGAGCCCGCGTCGGTTCCTGTCCAATCTCGTGCACGCCTACCAGTTCACGCAGTACCGGATCGACCGCGTGCCCCTCTATGAGATCGAACGCTGTGGGTTACCCGTTCCGGAACCGGAATCCGAGCCGTACACGGGCATGCCCGCCACGGGTCCGTAACGCCGCGACCCCTCCGGGCCGATAAACAGACGCGAACTGCTCTTTTCGCGGCGCCCGAGATACGAACGGATGGATCGACCTGTGCGAACTTGGCTTCGCCGCGTACTGGCGGCGACAGCCGCGGCCGTGGCGCTGCCGAGTGCGGCTGCCGTGGTCGGTGCGGCGCCGCCGGCGGGCGCGTTCTCCCGCGAGGGACTTCCCGTCGAGTACCTCGACGTCTACTCCCCGGCGATGAGCCGCATCGTGCGCGTCCAATTCCAGCCTGCCGGAACGGAATCGGGCGATCAGAGGGCGGTGTACCTCCTGGACGGCATGCGGGCCCGCGACGACTACAACGGCTGGGACATCGAAACCGCCGCATTCGAGTGGTTTTTCGAGTCGGGGGTGGCCACCGTGATGCCGGTGGGCGGGGAGGCCAGCTTCTACGCCGACTGGTACACGCCTTCGAGTTTCAACAGCCAGCCCTACACATACAAATGGGAGACCTTCCTGACCGACGAGCTGCCCGCCTGGCTGGCCGCCAACAAAGACGTCTCCACCACCGGCAATGCGGTCGTGGGCGTGTCGATGTCGGGCAGCGCGGCGCTGATCCTGTCGGCCCACCACCCGCATCAGTTCGCTTATGCTGCGTCGCTTTCGGGGCCCCTGAACACGTCGGCGCCGTCGATGCAGCAGGCGATTCGGGTGGCCATGCTCGACGCCGGCGGTTACAGCGTCGACAACATGTGGGGTGCGCCGTGGGACGGGGCGTGGAAGCGTCACGACCCGGTCCACCAGGCGGCCAGGTTGGCGGCCAACAACACTCGCCTCTGGATTCACTGTGCCCCAGGCGGATCCGCGCCGTCAGAAGCCGACACCGACCCGAACCAGACCTTCGACGCCCGCAGCCTGGAATCGATGGCGCTGAAGAGCAACAAAGACTTCCAGACGGCCTACCTGACGGCCGGAGGAAACAACGCCACGTTCGAATTCCCTCCCCAGGGAAATCACGCGTGGCCGGACTGGGGTGCGCAGTTGCAAACCCTGAAACCCGACCTGGTCACAACGCTTCGTGGTGGAGCGGCGTGACCAGCGTGGACATCGCTCGAATGGGTAGATCACGCCGACGTGTGGTTGACTGCACGGGTTACGCGGCTTGCCTGAGGGGCGGTTCCGCGTGCGGCATACAACAGATGGGATAGATGACGCATGAAGTTCGTTGGCAAGATCCGGGGTGCCTGGGTCCGCCGGCTGGCGGGAGCCGCCCTGGCGGCCGCCGTGCTGCCGGGCTTGGTGAGCGCCATCGGAGGCTCGGCCACCGCGGAGGCTTTCTCTCGTCCGGGTCTGCCGGTCGAGTACCTCATGGTTCCGTCCGCAGGGA
This sequence comes from Mycobacterium neumannii, assembly GCF_002245615.1. Classification (NCBI taxonomy): domain Bacteria; kingdom Bacillati; phylum Actinomycetota; class Actinomycetes; order Mycobacteriales; family Mycobacteriaceae; genus Mycobacterium; species Mycobacterium neumannii. Next base: position 20,496 of record NZ_NKCO01000005.1, read on the forward strand.
TGGGCCGTGACATCAAGGTTCAGTTCCAGAACGGCGGGCCGAACGCGCCGGGCGTGTATCTGCTCGACGGTCTTCGTGCCCGCGATGACTTCAACGGCTGGGACATCGAAACCGCGGCGTTCGAGTGGTATCTGGACTCCGGCCTCGCGGTGATCATGCCGGTGGGTGGCCAGTCCAGCTTCTACAGCGACTGGTACAAGCCGGCCTGCGGCAAGGCAGGTTGCTCGACCTACAAGTGGGAGACGTTCCTGACTCAGGAACTGCCCGCGTACCTCGCGGCCAACAAGGGCGTGAACCCGAACCGCAATGCCGCAGTCGGCTTGTCCATGGCCGGATCGGCCGCGATGACGCTGGCGATCTACTACCCGCAGCAGTTCCAGTACGCCGCCTCGCTGTCCGGGTTCCTGAACCTGTCCGAGGGCTGGTGGCCGATGCTGGTCGGGCTCTCGATGGGTGACGCCGGCGGCTACGAATCCGAGGACATGTGGGGCCCGTCGAGCGATCCCGCGTGGAAGCGCAACGACCCGATGGTCAACATCGACAAGCTGGTCGCCAACGGCACCCGCGTCTGGGTGTTCTGCGGTAACGGCAAGCCGGCCGAGATCAACGGCCGCGTCGCCGGTGACAACTTCAACGCGAAGTTCCTGGAGAGCTTCACGCTGCGCACCAACGAGACGTTCCAGGAGCAGTACCTGGCCGCGGGCGGTAAGAACGGCGTGTTCAACTTCCCGCAGGGCGGCACGCACGACTGGCCGTACTGGGGTCAGCAGCTCCAGCAGATGAAGCCGGACATCCAGCGCGTGCTCGGCGCCACGCCGCAGCCGTCGACCCCGATCGCTACCGAGGCCTCGGTCACGACGACGGACGCCGGTAACTGACTGGTACGGCAATAGGTTCATAGTTGGCGGCGGCGATCCTTCGGGGTCGCCGCCGTCGGCCTTTTCCGACCACGTCCGCGCCGGTGTGTGATTGACTACCTCGCGCGGGGACAGCAGACCAATGTGAGGTGGGCGAGCCGATGCAGGGGATCTTCCGGGCGATCTTGACCGTGGCGCTGGCCGCCGGTCTGTGGACCGCGGGTACGGCCGTCGCGCCGACGGCCGAGGCGCAAGTCGAGATGCTGATGGTGCCGTCGGCGGCGATGGGACGCGACATCCCGGTCGCCTTCCAAGGTGGTGGCCCGCACGCGGTCGTGCTGCTGGACGCGTTCAACGCCGCACCCGACGTCAGCAACTGGGTCACCGCGGGCAACGCGATGAACACTCTGGCGGGTAAGGGCATCTCGGTGGCCGCGCCCGCGGGCGGCGCGTGGAGCATGTACACCAACTGGGAGGCCGACGGCAGCCGCCAGTGGGAGACGTTCCTGGCCGACGAGCTGCCCAACTGGCTGGCCGCCAACAAAGGCCTGGCACCGTCGGGGCACGGCATCGTGGGTGCCGCACAGGGCGGCTACGGCGCGATGGCGATGGCCACCTTCCATCCGGACCGCTACCGATTCGCCGGCTCCCTGTCGGGTTTTTTGACCCCCGAGCGCACCGGAGTCGACGGCGCCATCACCGCCGGGCTCGCGCAATTCGGCGGTGTGGAGACCCGCAACATGTGGGGACTGCCACAGCTGGGCCGGTGGAAGTGGCATTCGCCCAATGTCCATGTCCAGTTGCTGGCCGACAACAACACCCGGTTGTGGGTGTGGAGCGGTCCGGTCGGAGGGTGCACCGATCCGCCCGCGATGATCGGCTATTGCGACATCGCCGCGGGCACCAATCGCGAGTTCTACCAGCACTATCGCTCTGTGGGTGGAAAGAACGGACACTTCGACTTCCCGCCGAGCGGGAACCACGACTGGGGTTCCTGGAGCGGTCAGCTCGCGGCCATGAGCGGCGAATTGGCGACGACGATCGCTTAGCCCACGACCCGCTCTCTTCGAACCGGGTCCGCATGTCGGCAGCCGGTACCTTGGAGGAGTGCAACGCTCGGTACGGACGACTGCGGCAGGCTCGCTGCTGATCGCTTCGGCGACGGCGCTGCTGACCGGGTGTTCGGGACCTGACGTCATGGCGGCCATGGGTTTGCCGACGTCGGAGGCCGCGCCTGCGCCCAGCCGGCCCAGCGAGACAGCGGCCCCGCCGTCGGCGACTGGGCACTCCAACACGCTCGTGCTGACCGATCGCCAGCGTGGCTATCTCGACGCACTCACCGCGGCCGGGGTGAAGCCGTCCAGCGAGCTGCTGGCGCTGCGTGTCGGGTCGTACGTATGCCAGGCCCGTGCCGCCAGGCACGACGACCAGAAAGTCTGGGATTCGATCTATCCGCTGGTGCGCGGCGATGCGATGGACCATATCTCCGGTAGGGCGCCGACCGTCAACGTCGACGCGGCAACCGCCGATTACATTCGCATCGCAACCGAACGACTCTGCTAGCAGGAGCCCAACCGACACATGGCCACTACCAACCGGCGGAAACGCCACCGTATCCTCGCGCTTGTCGCGGCCGGCGCGATGGCGCTCGTGGTGGTGCTGCTCATCATCATCGTCGTCGTGATCCTGCGGAAGCCCGAGGGTCCGACCGGCGTTCCGCCGACGGCCGTGCCTCCAACCGGAATCAGCCCGACCAAGAAGCCGCGGCCGGAGTTCCAGGACGCGAGCTGCCCCGACGTGCAGATGATCTCGGTTCCGGGCACGTGGGAGTCCTCACCGAAAATGGACCCGTTCAACCCGACTCAGTTCCCGATCGCGCTGCTGCTCAACGTCACCAACCCAATCCGCGGACAGTTCGCAAACGACCGGCTCGAGGTGTTCACCGTCCCGTACACGGCGCAGTTCCACAATCCGTTCTCGCAGGACGGCCAGATGACCTACAACGACAGCCGCGCCGAGGGCTTCCACGCAACGGTCAAGGCCATGACGGAGATGAACGAGCGCTGCCCGCTGACCAGTTACGTGATCGCCGGGTTCTCCCAGGGCGCCGTCATCGCCGGTGACATCGCCAGCGATATCGGCAACGGACGCGGCGCCGTCGACGAGGATCTGGTGCTGGGTGTGACGTTGATCGCTGACGGGCGACGGCAGACCGGCGTCGGCGTGGACGTCGGACCCAACCCGCCGGGTCAGGGAGCGGAGATCACGCTGCGCGACGTGCCCATGCTCGACGGGATGGGCCTGGCCATGACGGGTCCCCGGCCCGGCGGGTTCGGCGCACTCAACGACCGCGTCAACGAGATCTGCGCTCCCGGTGACCTGATCTGCTCGGCGCCGCCAGAGGCGTTCAACATCATGAACCTGCCCAAGACCATCGACATCCTGCTCGGCGGTGCGGGACAACCGATTCACGCGTTGTACGCCACCACGCAGTTCTGGAGTTCCGACGGGCTGTCGGCCACGCAGTGGACGCAGCGCTGGGCACAGGAAAAGATCGATAACGCTCCGCAGCCAAAACATGGCTGACCTGTGACCAGACCTGATTTGGACGGCGACACCACGTCACCTAACATTAAGAAAAAACTAAGAGCAGTAAGCGAATAGCCGACCGGTACGCTTCTTTTCCGGGTGCGCGGCTCGCAGGGCGGCTCCGAAATCATGTGCAATCGGCATCGAGAAGCGTGTGCCGCTGACAGGAGAGTGCGATGGGGTTCCATAACCCGTTCATCAAGGACGGACTGATCAAGTTTCCCGACAACGGGAGCCTGGTCAAACACGTCGAACGATGGGCGAAGGTGCGTGGAGACAAGCTCGCCTACCGCTTCCTGGACTTCTCCACCGAGCGCGACGGAGTCGCCCGCGATCTGCGCTGGGCCGACTTCGGCGCCCGCAACCGCGCGGTCGGTGCGCGTCTGCAACAGGTCACCCAGCCCGGTGACCGCGTCGCGATCCTGTGCCCGCAGAACCTCGACTACCTCGTCGCGTTCTTCGGGACCCTGTACTCGGGCCGCATCGCGGTGCCGCTGTTCGACCCCAACGAACCCGGCCATGTGGGCCGCCTGCACGCCGTGCTCGACGACTGCCATCCGTCGGCGATCCTGACCACCACCGATGCGGCCGAGGGTGTGCGAAAGTTCTTCCGCACCCGTCCCGCCAACCAGCGTCCGCGCGTCATCGCCGTCGACGCGGTGCCCAACGAGGTCGGCGCCACCTGGGAGCAAGTCCCGGTCGACGAGCACACCATCGCCTACCTGCAGTACACCTCGGGCTCCACGCGGATTCCGACCGGCGTGCAGATCACCCACCTGAACCTCGCCACCAACGTGGTGCAGGTGATCGAGGCACTCGACGGGCAGGAAGGCGACCGGGGCGTGTCGTGGCTCCCGTTCTTCCACGACATGGGCCTGATCACCGTGCTGCTCTCGCCGATGCTCGGCCACTACATCACGTTCATGACCCCGGCCGCGTTCGTGCGCCGTCCCGGCCGTTGGATCCGCGAAATGGCCCGGAAGGAAGACGACACCGGCGGGACCATCTCGGTGGCCCCGAACTTCGCGTTCGACCACGCCGCCGCCCGTGGTGTGCCCAAGGACGGCGAACCGCCGCTCGACCTGTCCAACGTCAAGTGCATCCTCAACGGCAGCGAGCCGATCTCGGCGGCCACCGTGCGGAGGTTCAACGAAGCATTCGGCCCGTTCGGATTCCAGCCCAAGGCGATCAAGCCCTCCTACGGTCTGGCCGAGGCCACGCTGTTCGTGTCCACCACGCCGATGGAGGCCGAGCCGACGATCACCCTGGTCGACCGCGACGAGCTCAACAAGCACCGCTTCGTTCCGGTCCCGGAGGATTCACCCAAGGCCGTCCCGCAGGCCGGCGCGGGCAAGATCGGCGTCGCCGAATGGGCGGTCATCGTCGACAACGAGACCGCTACCGAGCTGCCCGACGGTCAGATCGGCGAGGTCTGGATCAGCGGCCAGAACATGGGCACCGGCTACTGGGGTAAGCCCGAGGAGACGATCGCGACGTTCCAGAACATCCTCAAGTCGCGGACCAACCCGTCGCACGCCGAAGGGGCCACCGACGACCAGACCTGGGTACGCACCGGCGACCTCGGCGCGTACTACGACGGTGAGCTCTACATCACCGGCCGCGTCAAGGATCTGGTGATCATCGACGGGCGCAATCACTACCCGCAGGACCTGGAGTACTCCGCGCAGGAGGCCACCAAGGCGCTGCGCACCGGATTCGTCGCGGCGTTCTCGGTGCCCGCCAACCAATTGCCCGACGAAGTGTTCGACAACGCCCACTCCGGACTCAAACGCGATCCTGACGACACCTCCGAGCAACTGGTGATCGTCGGTGAGCGAGCGCCCGGCGCCCACAAGCTCGACATGGGCCCCATCTCCGACGACATCCGCGCGGCGATCGCGGTGCGCCACGGCGTCACTGTCCGCGACGTGCTGCTGACCCCCGCCGGCGCGATCCCGCGCACCTCGAGCGGCAAGATCGGTCGCCGGGCGTGCCGCGCGGCCTACCTGGACGGCAGTCTGCGCAGCGGGAAGATCGCCAACGCGTTCCCCGACGAGACAGACTGAGATTTTTCCCGAATATGGCTGATACACAAGACGATTCGCAGCAACCTGAGATGCCGTCCGGCGACGAGATTCAGCTCGCCCCCGAAAAGCCGCTCACCGCACCGGGGTCTGATGTCGCCGCCGGGGCGGCTCCGGGGTCTGATGTCGCCGCCGGGGCGGCTCCGCGCACCGACATCACCGTCAACGAGATGCGCGCCTGGCTGCGCGACTGGATCGGCAACGCCACCGGGCAATCACCCGACTCGATCAGCGAGAGCGCGCCGATGGTCGAACTCGGGCTGTCGTCGCGCGATGCCGTCGCGATGGCCAGCGACATCGAGGACCTCACCGGCGTCACGTTGACCGCCACCGTGGCGTTCCGCCACCCCACCATCGAATCGCTGGCGACGGTGATCGTCGAGGGTGAGCCGGAGGTCGAGGACGCCGGCGATGACGACGAGGACTGGACGCGCACGCGCGACGTCGAGGACATCGCGATCGTCGGTCTGGCCACCCGCTTCCCCGGGGACATGAACACCCCCGACGAGACGTGGCAGGCGCTCCTGGAGGGCCGCGACGCGATCACCGATCTGCCGGAGGGCCGCTGGGAGGAGTTCCTCGGCGAGCCCCGCATCGCCGAGCGCGTCGCCAAGGCCCGCACCCGCGGCGGCTACCTGACCGACATCAAGGGGTTCGACGCCGAGTTCTTCGCACTGTCGAAGATGGAGGCCGACAACATCGATCCGCAGCAGCGGATGGCGCTCGAATTGACCTGGGAGGCACTGGAAAACGCCCGCATCCCCGCATCGAGCCTGCGCGGCGGCAACGTCGGTGTCTACATCGGCAGCTCGCTCAACGACTACAGCTTCCTGGCCATGTCGGACCCGTCGATCGCCCACCCGTACGCGATCACCGGCACGGCGAGTTCGATCATCGCCAACCGGGTTTCGTACTTCTACGACTTCCGCGGCCCCTCGGTGGCCGTCGACACCGCCTGCTCGAGTTCGCTGGTCGCCGCGCACCAGGGTGTGCAGGCGCTGCGCTCGGGTGAGGCCGACGTCGTTGTCGTCGGCGGCGTCAACGCGTTGATCACCCCGCTGGTGACGGTCGGCTTCGACGAGGTCGGCGGGGTGCTCGCGCCGGACGGCCGGATCAAGTCGTTCTCGCAGGACGCCGACGGCTACGCCCGCTCCGAAGGCGGCGGAATGCTCGTGCTCAAGCGAGTTTCCGACGCCCGCCGCGACGGTGACGACATCCTCGCGGTGATCGCGGGCAGCGCTGTCAACCACGACGGCCGGTCCAACGGCCTGCTCGCGCCGAATCCCGACGCGCAGGCCGAGGTGCTGCGCAAGGCGTACAAGGACGCCGGCATCAACCCACGCCTCGTCGACTACATCGAGGCGCACGGCACCGGCACCATCCTCGGCGACCCGATCGAGGCCGACGCGCTCGGCCGCGTCGTCGGCAGGGGCCGGGCGGCCGACAAGCCCGCACTGCTGGGCGCGATCAAATCCAATGTGGGACACCTGGAGTCGGCCGCAGGCGCGGCGAGCCTGGCGAAGATGGCGTTGGCCCTGCGCAACGACAAGATCCCGCCGTCGATCAACTACGCAGGCCCCAACCCCTACATCGACTTCGACGGTGTGCACCTCAAGGTCGCCGACACCGTCTCCGACTGGCCGCGCTACAGCGGCTATGCCATCACCGGCGTCTCGGGGTTCGGTTTCGGCGGCGCCAACGCCCACCTCGTGCTGCGCGAGGTGCTGCCGTCGGACCTCGTCGAGCCCGAACCGGAACCGGAAACCCAAGCCGAGCAAGGCAAGTCGTCCGACGCCAACGCCGTCTACATCGGCGGGGTGCGGATGGACGAGTACGGCGAATTCGTCGATGACGACGATGACGACGACGCCTTGGACCGCCCCGCGCACGCGCTGCAGGACGAGCCCGAGCTGCCCGGCCTGACCGACGAGGCCAAGCGCCTGCTCGAGGTTGCCCGCGAGGAGATGGAGGCCGAAGAACAGGCCGCTCCGGTTGTGCCGCTGGTGGTTTCGGGCTTCCTGACATCACGGAAGAAGGCCACGGCCGCCGAGCTCGCCGACTGGATCGACAGCCCCGAGGGGCGCGCGTCGTCGCTCGAGTCGATCGGCCGCGCGCTGTCGCGGCGCAACCACGGGCGTTCGCGCGCGGTGGTGCTGGCCCACGATCACGACGAGGCCATCAAGGGCCTGCGCGCGGTGGCCGAGGGCAAGCAGCACCCGAGCGTGTTCAGCGCCGACGGCCCGGTGACGAACGGGCCCGTGTGGGTGCTCGCGGGCTTCGGTGCCCAACACCGCAAGATGGGCAAGAACCTGTATCTGCGCAACGAGGTGTTCGCAGAGTGGATCAACAAGGTCGACGCCCTCATCCAGGATGAACGGGGTTATTCGATCCTCGAGCTGATCCTCGATGACGCGGTCGACTACACCAATGAGACCTGCGAGTACCCCATCGAAGTCGTCCAGACCGTGATCTTCGCCCTGCAGATCGCGCTCGGTGAGTTGCTCAAGCACCACGGCGCCAAACCCGCTGCGGTGGTAGGCCAGTCGCTCGGCGAGGCCGCCGCCGCGTACTTCGCGGGCGGCCTGTCTCTGGAGGACGCCACTCGGGCCATCTGTTCGCGTGCTCACCTCATGGGCGAGGGCGAGGCCATGCTGTTCGGCGAATGGATCCGGTTGATGGCGCTGGTCGAGTACTCGGCCGACGAGATCGACACTGTGTTCGCCGATTTCAAAGATCTCGAGGTGTGTGTCTACGCCGCGCCGACGCAGACCGTCATCGGCGGGCCGCCCGACCAGGTCGACGCGATCATCGAGCGCTGCGAGCAAGAGGGCAAGTTCGCCCGCAAGATGCAGACCAAGGGCGCCAGCCACACCTCCCAGATGGACCCGCTGCTGGGCGAGCTGGCCGCCGAACTCGTCGGCATCGAACCGCATCCGATCAAGATCGGTTACTTCTCGACGGTGCACGAGGGTCGTTACCTGCGCCCCGGTGAGACCATCCACGATGTCGACTACTGGAAGAAGGGGCTGCGTCACAGCGTCTACTTCACCCACGGCATTCGCAACGCCGTCGACAACGGCCATACGACCTTCCTGGAGTTGGCGCCGAACCCGGTGGCGCTCATGCAGGTCGGCCTGACGACGGCGGCGGCCGGTCTGCACAACGCCCAGCTGATCGCGACGCTGGCGCGCAAGCAGGACGAGGTCGACTCGATGACCGTGGCGATGGCCCAGCTGTTCGTACACGGCCACGATCTGGACTTCCGCACGCTGTTCCCCCGGCGGTCCAAGGGGCTGGCCGGCGCGCTGGATTTCGCGAACATCCCGCCGACCCGCTTCAAGCGCAAACCGCACTGGCTCGACGCGCGGTTCACCGGCGACAGCTCGGTGATGATGCCGGGCAACCACGTCGCCACCCCGGACGGCAGGCACGTCTGGGAGTACGCCCCCAAGGGTGAGCCGGATCTGGCCGGGTTGGTCAAAGCCGCTGCCGCACAGGTCATCCCCGATGCCAAGCTGGTCGCGTCCGAACAGCGCGCGGTGCCCGGCGAGGGCGCGCGGCTGGTGACGACACTGACCCGCCATCCCGGAGGGGCCAGCGTGCAGGTGCACGCACGCATCGACGAGTCGTTCACCCTGGTGTACGACGCCGTGGTGAGCCGCACCGGCGCCGCGGCAGCGCTGCCCGTCGCGGTGGCGACGGGAGCGGCTGTGGCTGACCAGGTTTCGGCGGCACCTGCGGACCAGCCCGAGGAAGATGCTCCCGAGATTCTGCAGGACAACCTGACTGCGGGTGCGGGCCTGGCCGCCGGCTTCGCGAAGTGGTCACCGGACTCCGGTGAGTCGATCCGCGACCGCCTCGGCGCGATCGTCGGCGGGGCAATGGGTTACGAGCCCGAGGACCTGCCGTGGGAGGTGCCGCTGATCGAGCTCGGCCTGGACTCGCTGATGGCTGTGCGGATCAAGAACCGCGTCGAGTACGACTTCGACCTGCCGCCGATCCAGCTGACCGCGGTGCGCGACGCCAACCTGTATGCGGTCGAGAAGCTGATCCAGTACGCGATCGAGCACCGCGACGAGGTCGACCAGCTCGCCGAGGCGCAGAAGGGCAAGACGGCCGAGGAGATCGCCGCCGAGCAGGCCGAGTTGATGGGCGGGGCGAGCACCGTCGCCGAACTCGAGGAGAAGCTCGCCGAGGCCGGGCACCCGCTGGGAACCCAGGAAGACGACAAGGGCCGGGCCGAGGTGCTCAGCGGCGCCAGCCCGGACACCGTCGGCGCCCCGGCTCCGGATCCGCAGGCCGAGCCGTCCACCCAGGCCACGGACATCCCGCCGCCGCCGACCGACCCGAGCGGCCCGGCGATTCCGCCGCCGCCGACGGATCCGAGCGGCCCCACGCCCCAAACCGCCGCAGGCGGCCCGTCGAAGTCGACGGTCGCGGCGGCCAGCAAGATCCTCACCCAGGAGGCGGTCACCGAGGCGCTGGGCTCCGACGTGCCGCCACGTGACGCCGCCGAACGCGTCACGTTCGCGACGTGGGCGATCGTCACCGGTAAGTCGCCGGGCGGCATCTTCAACGACCTGCCCGATGTCGATGACGCGACCGCGACCAAGATCGCCGAGCGGCTGACCGAGCGGGTCGACGAGGGCACCATCACCGCCGACGACGTCCGCTCCGCGAAGACCATCGAGGAGCTGTCCACCACCGTTCGCGACTACCTCGAGGGCGGCAAGGTCGACGGCTTCGTGCGGACGCTGCGCGCCCCATCCCAAGACTCGGACCGGATCCCGGTGTTCGTCTTCCACGCCGCAGGCGGTTCGACGGTGGTCTACGAGCCGCTGCTCAAGCGGTTGCCCGCGGACACGCCGATGTACGGCATCGAGCGCGTCGAGGGCTCCATCGAGGAGCGCGCCCGCGAGTACGTGCCGAAACTGTTGGAGCTCAACGGTTGGACGGGAGACAAGCAGGGTCGCCCGTTCGTCCTGGCCGGTTGGTCGCTGGGTGGTGTGCTTGCCTACGCGTGCGCGATCGGACTCAAGCAGGCGGGCGCCGACGTGCGGTTCGTCGGTTTGATCGACGCGGTACGTCCGAGTGAGGAGATCCCCCAGACGAAGGAGGAGACCCGCGCCCGGTGGGATCGCTACGCCCGCTTCGCCGAGCGCACATTCAACGTCGAGATTCCCGAGATCCCATACGAGGAACTCGAGGCACTCGACGACGAGGGCCAGGTGCGCTACGTCCTCGACGTGGTGAGCCAGAGCGGGGTGCAGATCCCCGGCGGCATCATCGAGCACCAGCGCACGTCATATCTGGATCAGCGGGCCATCGACACCGCCGAGATCAAGCCGTACGACGGCAAGGTCACGCTGTACATGGCTGACCGCTACCACGACGACGCGATCTACTTCGAGCCGCGCTACGCCACCCGCAAGCCGGACGGCGGCTGGGGTGAGTTCGTGTCTGACCTGGAGGTCGTCCCGATCGGGGGCGAGCACATCCAGGTGATCGACGAGCCGTACATTGCGAAGGTCGGGGCGCACATGAGCGAGTCGATCAGCCAGATCGAGGCCGACAACACCGATCAGGAGAAGCAGGGCAAGTGACGACGGAATCTCTCCCGCCCATCCGCACCAGGACCACCGCAGAACTGCTCGCCGAACTCCGCGAGAAGCTGGAGCAGGCCAAGGAGCCCGGTGGGGAGAAGGCGGTCGCCAAGCGGGAGAGAAAGGGCATTCCGAGTGCCCGCGCGCGAATCCACGCCCTGGTCGATCCGGGCAGCTTCCTGGAGATCGGCGCGTTGGCGAAGACGCCCGGCGATCCGAACGCGTTGTTCGGCGACGGCGTGGTGACGGGTCACGCCAGGATCAACGGCAGGCCGGTCGGCGTGTTCAGCCACGACCAGACGGTGTTCCAGGGCTCGGTCGGCGAGATCTTCGGCCGCAAGGTGGCCAAGCTGATGGAGTGGGTGGCGATGGTCGGCTGCCCGATCATCGGTATCAACGACTCGGCGGGCGCGCGGATCCAGGACGCCGTGACGTCGCTGGCGTGGTACGCCGAGCTGGGCCGCCGCCACGAACTGCTCCGCGGGCTGGTTCCCGAGATCTCGATCATCCTCGGCAAATGCGCTGGAGGCGCGGTGTATTCGCCGATCCAGACCGATCTCGTGGTGGCCGTCCGGGATCAGGGCTACATGTTCGTCACCGGACCCGACGTCATCAAGGACGTCACCGGTGAAGACGTCTCCCTCGATGAACTCGGCGGCGCCGATGCCCAGGCCCGCTACGGCAACATCCACCAGGTCGTGGAGAGCGAGGCCGCGGCGTTCCAGTATGTCCGCGACTACCTGGAGTTCCTGCCCGCCAACACGTTCGACGATCCGCCGATCGTCAACCCGGGCTTGGAGCCCGAGCTCACGCCGCACGACTACGAGCTGGACTCGATCGTGCCGGACAGCGACAACATGGCCTACGACATGCACGAGATCCTGCTGCGGATCTTCGACGACGGCGACGTCTTCGATGTGGCCGAGCAGCAGGGCCCGGCGATCATCACCGCGTTCGCGCGGGTCGACGGACACCCGGTCGGGGTGGTCGCCAACCAGCCGATGCACTTGTCCGGGTCGATCGACAACGAGGCCTCCGACAAGGCCGCGCGGTTCATCCGGTTCTGCGACTCCTACAACCTGCCTTTGGTTTTCGTCGTCGATACGCCGGGATTCATGCCGGGTGTGCAGCAGGAGAAGGGCGGCATCATCAAGCGCGGCGGCCGCTTCCTCAACGCCGTCGTCGAGGCCGACGTGCCGAAGGTGACCATCACCATCCGCAAGTCTTACGGCGGCGCGTATGCGGTGATGGGTTCCAAGCAGCTGTCGGCGGACCTGAACTTCGCGTGGCCGACCGCGCGCATCGCGGTCATCGGCGCCGAGGGTGCGGCCCAGCTGTTGGTGAAGCGGTTCCCGGATCCGACTGCGCCGGAGGTGCAGAAGATCCGCGCCGACTTCATCGAGGGTTACAACCTCAACATGGCCACGCCGTGGATTGCCGCCGAACGGGGCTTTATCGACGCGGTGATCCAGCCGCACGAGACCCGGCTGTTATTGCGCAAGTCGCTGAACCTGCTGCGCGACAAGCAGATCACCCGCGTCCAGCGCAAGCACGGCCTCACACCCATATAAGTTCTTCTTGTTCCGCGAGCGCCCGTGTTTGCACGCGACACGCCGCGAAAGTTCGACACTTTGCGGACCGTCGTCGCGGCGCCAGCGTCCAGTCAGCGCCGAATCCATCGGACGATGACGGTGCCGTCGTCGCCGAGCAGTACATCTCTGCGCCGCATACCAAGCTCGACATGCGCCGGTGTGACTGCGATCCGGCGCGCGGGACCCGCCACCATCATCGGGCTGGTGGTGAGGCACAACTCGTCGATGTCGTCGCCGGCGACCAGGTGAGAGAACAGCGTCGGGCCGCCCTCCACCAGCACCCGGTTCAGACCGAGATCGCCAAGCGCGCGACGTATTGCGGCAGAGGTGATTTGACCCTCGGGCATCTCGCACACCACCGCGCCGCCCGCTTCGAGCGCTCGCCGCGCTGAACTGGTGGCACTCGCAGATACCAACACGATCGGCGGAACCGTCGCCGTAAGCAGATGAGGCGGGATCACGCCTCGACTGGAAACGACCACCAACCGCAAGGCGGGGGACAAACCGTGCGAAAGCCGCCACCCCTGTGCATCCGCCTCCACACGAAGATCGGCATACGGCTTGGACCCTGCGGTGGTCGCGCCTACCAGGATCACGTCAGCCACTTCACGCAACCGAGTGAAGACTCGCCGGTCGGTCGGCGTACCCAGCTTGCGGCCCGCTCCGTCGAGCGTGACGGCGCCGTCGATGCTCGCGATGAAATTGGCGCGAAGCCTTGGTTCGGCGGGCGTTTCGGGGTACGCGAGCAGGTCGCGCAACGCCTCGTCGGTGAGTGTCTCCACCTCGTACAGCGTCGACGGTGGTCTTGCGGCAACAGCGGTCATGGCCCGGTGCTCACATTTCTCTCGGAATGGCTCACGGCTTGGACGGCTCGCGGGGAAGGGCCGGTGAAGAAGATCGCCGCGATCGCGCCGAGTCCCGCCACCGTCGCGGGTAACAGCATGGAGTGCGACATCGCTTCGAGGGCCGCGGTTCCCGACAACTCCGGGGCCAGCTCGGAAGCGTCGTGGGACTCGATGTCGGCCTGAGCTGTCAACAACGCGGCGATGCTCGCACTGCCGAGCGCGGCCCCGATCTGCCGAATCGTATTGAAGACGGCCGAGCCCGCGCCCGCCAGATCGTCGGGCAGCGTCCGGGATGCGGTGACGGCCAACGGTTCCCACGTGAGTGCACCCGCCGCCCCGATGAGCATGAGTGGCAGTGTCATTCGCCAGACGGGTGCCGACTGGTTCATCTCCAGCGCGAGCCACACCAACGCGACCGCCGTCAGCGTGAAGCCGGGGCACACGATGGACCGTGGCGCGACGCGGTCGACGAGCCTTCCGACGATCGGGGCGAGGACACCGGTCGCAACCGCCATCGGAGCCGTCACCAGGCCCGCATGTGTTGCGGTCATACCGCGCACGTCTTGCAGATAGAACATCAGCGGAACGGCGAACGCGACGATCGTGAAACTGATCAGTGCGATGCCCAGATTCGACAGTGCGAAGTCGCGGTGGCGGAACAGGTCCAGGGGCACCAACGGCTCCGAACGCTGAATCGACTGCCACAGAACGAATCCCGCCAGGAATGCGCATCCGCCGGCGATCGCGGCCCACGTCGTCGGCCCCCACGCGTGGTGACGCCCCTCCTGCAGGGCGAAGACGATCAGGCAGATGCCGGCTCCCGACAGCAGCACCCCCAGCATGTCCAAGCGGTGTGGACGCGTGGGCAGGGCAGGGATCAGTCGAAGCGCCAACACGAGGCCCACGGCGCCGATCGGGATGTTGACGAGGAAGATCGACCGCCAGCCCAACGCGTCCACCAGCAGCCCACCGGCCACCGGACCGACCAGCAGGCCGAGACCCGCTGTCGCGCCCCAGAGACTCACCGGAACGCCGCGCTGCTGGGGCGGGAAGATGCGGGTGACCGCGGACAGCGTTTGCGGCGTCATCAGCGCCGCGCCAACACCCTGGGCGACCCGCCCGGCAATCAGCATCCCTATCGATTCGGACACCCCGCACCACAGCGAGGCCAACGTGAACGCCGCAAGACCGGCGACATACAGGGTCTTCGGACCGAAGCGGTCGCCGAGGCGCCCACCAACCGGCAGCAGCGCCGCGAACGCCAGCAGGTAGGCGCTGGTCACCCAGATGACGGCATGGTAGGACGCCGCGAATTCCTCTTTGATGACCGGGTTGGCCACGGCGACGATCGTCGAGTCGACGACGATCAGGAAGAAGCCGGTCATCATCGCCCACACCGCGCGCAGTGACGGCCTAACGGTCGGCGCGTTCGGCGTGGGCACCGAGATCACCTCCGTAAGAGGAGATGCAGCGCCTCGGCCCGCGACGCCGGATCGGTTTGGAACTGCCCGCGCACCGCGGAGGTCGTCGTGACTGCGCCCGGCTTTCGCACCCCGCGCATTGCCATGCACAAGTGCTCAGCCTCGATGACGACAATTACGCCGCGAGGATGCAATTTGTTCATAACTGCCTCGGCTATTTGCCCCGTCAGCCGTTCCTGCACCTGTGGGCGCCTGGCATACAGGTCGACCAGACGCGCTATTTTCGACAGTCCAGTGACGCGGCCGTCCTCGCCGGGAAGGTAGCCGACATGGGCGACTCCATGGAAAGAAACCAGGTGATGTTCACACGTGGAGTACATCGGAATTTGCTTGATCAACACCAGTTCACCGTGGTGCTCGTCGAACATCGTCGTGAGAACGTCGTCGGGATCGCTGTACAGGCCTGCAAATGTCTCCTGGTAAGCCCGCGCGACCCGCGCGGGAGTGTCACGCAGTCCGTCGCGGTGAGGGTCTTCACCAATGGCGACGAGCAGATCGAAAATGGCGGCTTCGACGGCTGCCTGGTCGAATACACGGGCTGGCGGCCGTTGGCCGTTTCCCGTCTGCGGCGCTTCGGGAGTCTGCAACATGAATGCCTCCTCGCCGCTTGCAGAAAGCGCCACAAAGCAGTTTGCTGCTGAGTTCTAGTCAGCTGTTAATTATTTAGCAGACGCTTTACCCTGCCGTCAGTTGATTTCGGAAATTCCGATCGACCGGAATAGAAGCGAGTCGTCGAGCATGAACACCGCGGGCGACGGCGGTGCCGCCGCTAAAGCCTCAGCGTTACGGCTTGATCCGGATGTGGCCCGGGCTGTACAGACCGCTGTGCGTGGCCGTCCCGAAGTCCAGCGTCGCAGGCGTCGCCCCTTGCGCCTCAGGGGTCGGCTCGAACCGGCGCAGCGAGCCCCAGTCCCGGCCCCAGTCCTCCGATAGGTACGTCGCCATCACGTGCGCGCGCAGCAGCAGATCCGTGATCCCCAGCAGACCCCCGTTGAGGCCGTCCTGCCAGGTGTCGGTGTCCTTGCGCTTGGCGTTGTAGTCCGGAGTGATGCGGAACCTTGGAATCTCGGTGACGCCGTTGGCGTGCAGCATCGGCTGCTGGCACGGGAACGCCAGGCCGACGGCCCAGTCCATCAGCACCGGCTGCTCGGAGCCGACGTACTCCTGTACCGATCGCAGTTCGGGCACCCGGGGCGGGGTCACCGCGAGCCAGTCGCCGGGCGTCAGCGAAAGGTCTTCGGCGACAACGCGAACGGCGACCGCGTCGGCAGGAATGTCGGCGCGGGGGAAGCGCAGGTTGCGCCACGACGGAATCGGACCGAGGTCGTAGGGCACCATCCGGCCGGCGGGCACCAGGGCACCGTCCGGAGCCCGGCGCGCGTACTCCAACTCGACAGTCTCGCCCTCGGTGCGCCCGTTGAAGACGCTGTCGCCGGTGATGGTCCCGGCGGCGGTGACGACGACCAGCGGATGCGCATCGTCGGGGGCCGGCAGTTCGTACCACGCCGACGTCAACCTGCTCTGCTGCTGAGGCCCCTCGACGTAGGTGCCCGCCAACGGAACCCGGTTCGGGTCGAGCCCGTACGGTAGCGGAACCGTCGACCCGTTGACACCGGGCTCCTTCAGTTCGGTGGGATGGTCCCAGTCGTAGTCGGTGCCGGGCATCGGCAGGTTCATCCGAATCGCCTCGGCGACAATCTTTTCCGGCACACCATCGGCGGTGAACCCGACGGGCCCGTCTCCACCAAGCGGGCCCAACGGCCCGTACTGTCCGGGCAGCGCTGTCAGAAAGCCTTGGTTGGCGTCGGGTTCGACGAGTACGTCGTCGGCCAGGCCGCAACCGCCGGCGAAGGCGCGCAGGTTGGCCCACGCGTTCGAGTAGGTGGGGTACTGGCGAACCGCGCCGACGAGCATCGATCCGACGAACACCACCACCATGAAGCCCGCGACCACCGGGATCGGCGCTGCGGTCAGCGCCCTGGCGATGCGCCCTTCGCCGCGGGTCCGCGACGAGAAGTGCAGCCAGGCCGCCCATATCGCCACGATCGCGAACAGCGCGAAGAAGACCGTGCTGACGGTGACGCCGCCGATGGCGGGTTCGTCGTTGTTGAACGGGACGCCGTAACTCGACACGTACCACCAGCCGTTGGTGGTCGCGAAACACAGTGCGAGAACGAACAACAGGGCGGCCAAAAAAGCCATCCGATTGCGTGACCACTTCAGCACCGCAGGCGACACCAGTACGGTGGCCAGCGCCGCCATCGCCGCCCCGACCGCGGCGAACAGTCCGAAGTGGTGGACCCACTTGGTGGGGGTGAACATCAGGAAAAACACCGTGCCCAGGATGATTCCGATCAGCCGCCACGCGGGACCCCTGGCCACGCCGGGCACCCGCCCGCGCCGCAACATGATGAACATCGCGGCGAACAACGACAGCGCGGTGATCAGGAAGCCGAAGCGACGCGACAGCGATCCGTCCACTGTCGGCAGGATCAGGTAGTAGTAGCGCAGGTTCTCGGTGTACCACTCCTGGTTCGGGCCGACGGCGGTGCGAATTCTGGTCGCCTCCAACACCGTTGCGATGGTCTGGTCGAAGAAGACGACCGTCAGGATCACCGTTCCCGCGGCCAGCAGTGGCAACACCAGCGGCCAGACGCCCACCACCTGGCGGCGCCGCACCAGGATGCGCAACAGCGGTCGACCGCCTGCCAGCAGCGCGGCCACCGCGATCAGACCTGTCGGCTGGATCCCGAGCGTGAACGCCGCCGTGATGATCGCGAACGCCGCGGGAGTGAGTCGTCCGGAGGTGATCGCCCGCTCGATCAGCACGTAGGTGATCAGCGCGCCGGTGGCGATCTGGCCCTCGGGGCGCAGGCCGTTGTTGAACGGCATCCATGCCGCCAGCAGCACCAGCCCCGCCGCCCACAGCGCAGGCTTGCTCGCGGCAACAGCGGGACCGAGTCGCGGCAGCACCTCACGAGAAAGCAACAGCCAGCACACGATTCCGCACACCAGGTCCGGCAGTCGCATCCAGATGCTCGCGTCGCTGACGCTGGTCATCATCGCCAGCAGGTTGTAGTACCAGCCGAACGGGTCCTCGGGGCTGCCGAACCATCGGAAGTAGTTCGACATGTACCCCGCGTGACCGGCCACTCGGGCCATCCCGAGGATGTAGCCGTCGTCAGAGGAGTTGGCCCCGATCACGTGCCAGACCGCGAAGCCACCGACCACCACCACATCGGTGGGGGTGAACGTCCGCCACCGCTGCGGGATCAGCCGCCTCATTCGCCTGCCGTCCATACGATCCAGGCGCCACAGCGCGAGCAGTGCGATCGCCGTCGACACGATGGCCAGCACCATCGCCGTCAGCTTCAGCGGTGTCGGCTTGGTGGTGAACCGCGTGTCGATCTCTGCCGACAGGCTCAGCCCCGGCGGCGCAGGGCCGGTCAGGTCGGTGAACACGCCGACGATCGCGGGGCGCAGGTTCGGGTCCGGGAAACCGGTGTACTGCGGCGAACCGTCCGCCTTCGTCAGCCCGACGAAGTCGGCGAAGGTGCCCTCCTCCGAGGAGGTGATCTCGATGCGTGAGCATCCCGGGGTGTCCCCGGTGCCGACCACCCGGGCCCGGGGGACGCTGGCCACCACCACGTTTCGGTCGGTGATGTCGACACGCTGCGGGTTGACCGTGACGAACAGACTCTGCAGCGCGGCCTGCTTACCGTCCTTTGGCGCGGTGCCCAACACGACTCCGCCGCGCGGCGGCATCGAGCGGATCACCTCGCACGGCACGGTCACCGACATCCGCACCGGAGTCTGCGTGATCAACGGCGCGGTGACGCTGTTCAACTCGCCCTGCTGCGGCCAGTTCAGCGATGCGGTGGTCTGTTCCACCGGAAGCAGAGGAGTCGCCACCGACAGCACGAAGCCGATCAACCCGGCGATCGCCGCGACCCAGCGGGCGATCCGCACGTCGGAACTCGATGTCTGGCTCATGGCAGCGCCCTGATGGGTCCGTTACGGCTCCAACCGAACACGCGCACCGCCCCCTGCTCGACGATCGCGTCCGGCGCCTCGGATTCGGGCACCACCCGCAGGTACCGCTCGATCGAACCCCAGTCCCGGTACCAGTCGTCGCGCAGATAGGTGGGCACGGTCGAGGTGCGCAACAGTGCCTGGATGAACAGGAATGGACCGCCGTCCTCGGCGGACTGCCACTGGTTCGAGGACACGACCACCTGCTTGAGGTTCGGGAGGATGCGGTATTCCGGCAACTCGGCGATGCCGAGATGTTCGGAGAACGGGCGCTGGCAAGGGAAGTTCGCGGCCGTCGCGATGTCCATCAGCACGGGCGTCTGCGAGCCGAGGAACTGCTGCGCGGTGACGAGCACCGGCACCCGTGGCGGGGTGAACGCGAACCACTGGTCGGTGGACAGGTTCGGGTCGTCGGCGACGATGCGCGCGACATTCGCCTCGGGCGGCGCCGATGCGAACGGGAAACGCAGGTTGCGCCAGGCCTTTTGAGGACCGGGGCCGACGTCGATCGGCTGCACCTCGGCCAGCGGCTGATAGCTGCCGTCGGGGCGGTGTATACCCCACTGCAGCTTCAGCGACTGTCCGTAGTTGAACGAGCCGTCCTCTTCGTAGAACCAGATCGCCCCCGCGGCCGCGACGGTGACCAACGGCCGGTCCGGGGTGCGTGGCGGCAGCTGGTACCACGCCGAGGTCACCTTGGCCGCGACAGTGTTCTCGTCGTAGCTGCCCATCACCGGCGTGCGGTCGGGGTCGAGTCCGAACGGCAGGAACACATTCGAACCGTTCACGCCGACGGGTCCGTAGCCTCCGCCGGTGCCTGCGGCGAAGCCGATCCCGATGTTGGGTTCGTTCGGTGAGCCGTCGGAGTTGACGGTGCCCGGGTTGGCGGTGATCGGCTCGGGCGGTTCGAGGGTGTCGCTGACGCCGTTGGGGTTGAAGCCCACGGGGTCCTCCCCGCCGAGCGGTCCGTACTCGCCGAAGCGTTGGCCCGGAACCGGTTGCAGCATACCGGCGTTCGTGTCGGGCTCGACGAGCACATCGTCGGCCATCGCGCAGCTGGTGTCCGAGAGCCCGGACTTCAGCGCCGAGAAGTTCGCCTTGGCGGTGGTGTAGACGGGGTAGCGCTGCACGGCGCCCTTGGTCATGGAGCCGACCTCGAGCACCACCATGATCGTCGCCACCACCAGCAGCGGCGTGGAGGCGAGCACACGGTTGCGCTTGGTGTTGGCGACCTCCGTATGCCCCGCGTAGTCCATGCGGAAGTGCAGCCACCCCGCGAGCAGGCCGGTGATGATCGCCAGCGCGAGGAAGATGCCGGTGACCGGGATACCGGCGATCACCGGCTGCTTGTCGAACCACGGCACACCGTAGTTGCCGACATAGAACCAGCCGTTGATACCCGATGTCGCCCAAGCCAATACAAACAACAGCGCGGTGACATAGAGCGCGAGGTTGCGGCGGCTGTGCAGCCCGACGCGGCTGAACGCGAACGCCGTCACCGCACCGAGCGCACCCGCCAGACCGGCGAACGCGCCGAACTGCACCGCCCACTTGGTCGGCGTGAACGTCAGCAGCAGAAGGCCGATCGCCGTCGACCCGATCAGCCGCCACACCGGTCCGCGCGCCATGCCGGCGACACCGCCGCGCCGCAGCAGCACCGCGAGCATCCCGAACAGGCAGAGCAACAGCACCAGCACCGCGAAGCGCCGGGTCAGCGACGAGTCGATGCTGTCCTCGACCGTGAGGAAGTAGTAGCGCAGGAACTCCTGGTACCACGCGATCGTCGGGCCGACGACGTACTTGATGCGGGCCGACTCCGCCACCGTGGCCAGCGTCTGGTCGCGGAACACCACCACGAAGATCAGCGCGAGCGCGGACAGCAGCGCGGCCAACGGCGCCAGCACACCGTCCACCCGACGACGCACGCGGATGGTGCGGACGATCGCGCGGGCCCCAACAAGCAGGGGCGCGATCGCGATCAGTCCCTGCGGAGCCAACGTCACGCTGAACACCGCGACGACGATCGCCAGCGCGGCAGGCCACGTCCGCCGGGTGGCCACGGCGTTCTCCACCAGCACCCACACGGCGACGGTGCCGAACGCGATCAGCGGTTCAGGTCGCAGGCCGTTGTTGAACGGCAGCCACGCCGCCAGGAACACCGCCCCTGCCGTCCACACCGTCACCCGGTTGGCCGCAAGCCGACGGCCGAGGCGCGGCAGGATGCAGCGGCTGACGATCAACCAGGCGCCGATGGCCGCCAGCGTCGCGGGCACCCGCATCCACACGCTGGCGGTGCTGACCGAGGCGAACGCCGCGAGCACCGATTGATACCAGTCGAACGGGGCCTCCGTGGCGCCGAAGAAGCGGTAGTAGTTCGCGGTGTACCCGGCGTCGGCCGAGACGCGGGCGATGGTGAGGTTGTAGCCGTCGTCCGACGACAGGGCGCCGATGACGTGCCACAGCAGCAGGGTGCCCGCGACGGCCAGGTCGGCCGCCCAGTGCCAGAAGCCCACCCGCCAGAACCGCCGCCAGGCGCGCAGCACGCGGCGACCGCTGCGGAGCCCGATGTCGCCGCCGGAGCGGCTCCGCCGGTCCAGCACCGCCATCGCGACGATCGACGCGATCACGCACAAGACCCCCAGCACCATCACGGCGAGCTTGAGCGCGGTGGGGGAGGTAATGAATCGGGTGTCGACGTCGACGCGCGCCCCGAGCCCCTCCTGTGGTGCGACCTCCAGATCCGTGAAGACGCCGGCGACCTGCGGCTTCTCCTCGGCGGCCAGCGTTCCCACGGCCCCGGGCAGCCCGATGAAGTCGGCGCCGGCCTCGCCGGGGTTGGCCCAGATGTGCAGTGTGCTGCAGGCGCCGTCCTCCACGGCGGGCCGCGGCGCGACCGCGGCGACGGAGTCGCGGAACGCCACGACAACGAGGTCGGAGGTGGCGCGCACGAAGAGCCCGTTACGGCTGGCGTCGATGCCGCCCGGCGGGACGGTGGACAGCACCAGGCCGCCGTCGGCGGGCAGCGAGGCGACGGCCCGGCAGGGGATCGAGATGTCGAGGGCCTGCGGAGCGCCGGAGACCAGCGGGGCGGTGATGTCGCTGACGAACCCGTCGGGTCCGGTGCCCTGCGGCCACAGGATGGTCGCGGTGGTCTGTTTGACCGGCAGCAGCGGCACCAGCCCGCACAACAGCACGCCGGCGATGCCTGCGACGACGGCGATCAGTCGCGCGATCCGATGGGCAGGCACGAGCGTCGATGGTAGGCGACTCGATCATCGGAGTCGGTGACCCCGGGCCGATATGGGCAAACGCCTCCTGTGCTCTAACGGGTTGATCCCACGCACCACGTGCGTACGACCCACCTGTTAAGCGCAATAACCAACAAGGCCCGCAAGCTCAGGACAGGCGCAGCGGCGCCGGGCTCCACAACCCGCTGCGCGTCGCCGTGCCCAGGTCCAGGCGCGCCTCCGCGGCGTTCGGGTACCACGGCGTGAGCTGCTGCAGCGAGCCCCAGTCCCGGAACCAGTCGTCGTCCAGATACGTCGGCACCGTCGTGGCCCGCACCAGCAGTTCGGTGATGCCGAGCGGTCCACCGCCGAGGTAGTCCATCACCGGCGAGTTCGCCTCGGCCCCGAACCGGTCGGGCAGGATCCGCCACTTGGGCACCTCGACGACGCCGTTCTGGTGGCCGAACGGCCGCTGGCAGGGGAACGCCAACCCGACCAGCCAGTCCAGTAGCACCGGATCCGACGACCCGACGACGTCCTGCAGCGTGCGCAGCTCGGGGATCCGCGGCGGCGTCACCGCGATCCAGTGCTGCGGGTCGAGGTCCTCGTCGGAGGCCACCAGTCGGATCTGAGTGGCTTCGGGCGGTATCGCGGACAACGGTGCCCGCAGGTTGCGCCACGCGGGGGAGGCGCCGACGTCGGCGAACCCGATCCCACCCCCGGGCTCGTCGGCGGCGGCCTGCTCGTCGGTCGCCCACTGCACCGTGACCTCACCCGCGTCGAACCGGCCGGCCGCCGAGATGACCAGCAGCGGGTCGGCGGAGTCGCGGTCCGGCAGCCGGTACCACGCCGAGCGCAACTGCGCGGGCTGCTGCGTACCGGAGCGCCAGCTGCCCATCACCGGGGTCGTGGCCGGATCGAGTTTGTAGGGCAGCCGGGCCCGTGAACCGTTGACACCGGCGGCGGCCGTCGTGCCGCCCTCGGTCCCACCGTTTCCAGCCTGGTCGTCTTCGTTGTCGGTATCGGCGAAGTTGCTCGAGGTGCCCTGACCGCTCATCGTCTCGTCGGCGGAGACGTCACTGGGAATCCCGTTGGGGTTGAACCCCTGTGCGGTGCCTGCGCTGAGCGCCTCACCGACGGGCGTGCCGATCGGCCTCAGCATGCCGACGTTGGGGTCCTCCTCGACGAGCACATCCTCGGCCATCCCGCACGTCTTGCCGGCCAGGGCTTCGAGGTTGGACCGGCCGACGCTCCACGCCGGGTACTGGTCGATCATGGCCAGCGTCAGCGAGAGCACCTCGAACATCACCAGCAGCCATGTGGCGATGGCCAACGGCGCCTGCAGCATTCGTTGCCAGCGCCGCTGCGGCCCGGGTGGCGACGAGTCGCGCCCGGAGAAGTGGAACCACGCCGCGGCGATCAGGGTCAGCACGGCCAGCCCGAGCAGGATCGTCGAGAAGCCGAACTTCCACTCCGGCATGGCGTTCGACCACGGCACACCGAAGTTCGACACGTACCACCAGCCGTTGACGGTGGCGAACGACAGCGCCATCGCGAACAGGACCGCGGCGCCGAACACCGAGCGGTTGCGGCGCGAGCGCATCGCCGTGGCGGCGACGGCGACGGCGGCCAGTGCGCCCAACGAGCCGGCCAGCCCGGCGAACACCCCGAAGTGATGGGTCCACTTGGTCGGCGTGAACATCATGGCGAAAAATGAGATGACCGTGATGCCGATAATGCGGCGGCTGGGTCCCAACGCCGTGCCGGGAATCCTGAACTTGCGCAACGACATCGCGACCGCAACGGCCAGCGCCAGCAACAGTGTGAGCACCGCAAAGCGGCGCGCCACCGAACCGTCGGGACTCAGCGTGAACAACCGCTCGTAGCGGATGTGCTCGTCGAACCAGCTCAGGCTCGGCCCGACCGCCGACTTGAAGGTGCTGGCCTGCATCTCGGAGGCCAGCGTCTGGTCCCGGAAGATCAAGATGATCGTGACGGTGGCCGCGGCCAGGATCGGCGCCAGCAACGCCAGATAGCCGAAGCGTGAGACATGCGCGGCGACAATGGTTTTCAGTGGTCCGACGGCGACCAGCAGCGCGCCCACGGCGGCGATGCCCGTCGGCCCGGAGAACAGCGTGAACGCGCCGATGATGATCGCGATCGCCACGGGCAGCAGCCTGCTGGTGGCCACACCCCGCTCGACCGAGCACCAGGTGAGAAGGATGCCGAGCGCGATGATCGGTTCGGGGCGCAGCCCGTTGTTCAACGGCAGCCAGAACGCCAGGAACAGACCCGCCGCCGTCCACGCCGCCGCAGGTGTCTTCTTCACGGCGTGGCCCAGCCGCGGGATCACCTCACGGCTGATGACCCACCAGCACGCCAGCGCCATCACCAGCGTCGGCAGGCGCATCCACACGCTGTGCGTGCTGACCTGGGCCCACAACGCCAGCAGGTCGTAGTACCAGCCGAACGGCGCCTCCGGCGTGCCGAACCACCGGTAGTAGTTCGCCATGTAGCCGGCGTGCTCGGAGACCCGCGCCATCGTCAGGATGTAGCCGTCGTCGGCGGTGTTGGCGCCGACGAAGTGCCACCACACCAGCACCGCGGTGACGACGCCGTCGAGCGGTCGCAGCGTCCACCACCGCGGCGGCAGGAACCGTCTGACGCCGCGGCCGTCGGCGATGTCGAGAAGATGAAGCGCGACCAGGGCGATGACGGTCATCGCCACCCCGATGATCATCGCCAGGGTCTTGAGCAGCGTCGGCGACGTGCTGTAGCGGGTGTCGAGCGTCGCGGAGAACTCCAGACCCGGGGGCGCCGGACCGCTGAGGTCGGTGAAGACGCCGACGATCTGCGGGCGGAAGTCGTAGCCGCCGCGTTCACCGCGCAGCGGTTCACCGGGGTCGTCGTTCGGGATCCGTCCCGGACCTTGGACGAGACCGACGAACTCGCCGGCCACCTTGTCGGCGTGCGCGGTGAAGGTCAGCCGTTGGCACTGCGGGCTGAGCACCTGATCCAGCGGCGCGCTGACCACCGGGGTGTTTCGCACGATCACCAGCAGGTCGTCGTTGACCCGCTCGATGAGAAGGCCGCGGTCGATGGCCTTGGGTGCCTGTTTGGGCACGGTCGACAACAGCACGGTGCGGCCCTGGGCATCGGGACCGGCCAGCCCGGCCGCCGCGCGACACGGCACAGAGATCTCGAGGTCGGTCGCGACGTAGCCGATGAGCGGGGCGTCCACGCTGCGCAGCACGCCGTTCTGCGGCCAGTTCAGTTCGGCGGTGGTCTGCGTGACCGGCATCAACGGCGTCGCGATGGCCAGCAGTGCGCCGAGCAATCCTGCGACGATGGCGATGAGCCGCACCGTCCGATGGTTCGACCCGACACCGGCTTCACCGACCACGGGGTTCGATCTTAATTGGGCTTGCGGATCGCCAACACGAACGGGCCGATGCTGGAGACCTCGAAGCGGGGGTCGTCGAACAATGTCTCGTCCAGGGCGACGTGGTAGCGGCGCACATTGGGCTGGTTCGGATAGACGTCGGAGGCCAACCGCAACGTATAGGTGTCGTCGGCCCCGCGGCGCATCAGAAACACCGTCGGCGGCTCCCACGGCAGCGTGTCGAGCGCCTCGATGAACTGGTCGGCGTCGGCCAGCGTGGCCCAGCTCTCGATGGCCTCGGCGCGCTTCTCGAACTGCGCCAGTGGATTGGCGTAGTGCGAGGTCAGGCCCTGGAATCCGTAGTAGGGGTAGTAGGACAAAAAGCTGTAGTCGGCGGTCAGCACGACGGTCTCGTCACGGGGACGACCGGTGACCTCCGTGATCCTGGCGTCGATCTCGCGGTAGTAGCGCTCGGCGCCGGGCGGTCGCCGGTCCGCGCGCTGACCGTAGCCGTCGGTATCGGTATAGGCGACGACGATGTCGGACCGCAGCACGTCGGGGATGTCCTGGCTGTAGGTGACGGCGCCGATGGCGCCCAGCGTGGCCGCCGCCGCGACGACACGTCGCGCGTTCTCGGGCCGCACCCGCGCCGCGACTGCACGGGTGACCTCGATGAAGCCGAAGGCACCTGCCGCGGTGAGTAGCACGGTCAGCGTCGGATTCAGTCGGAAGGACAACAATGTGGTGCCCACCAGCGTGGTCAGCATCGACAGCAGCGACCAGGCGTAGACGGCGAGTACCGCGATCGCCAGAGCGCCGGCCCGGGTGGAGGACCGCGCACGCCAGACCAACCACAACGTGCCGAGCATGCACAGCGCTCCCAGCAGTGTGAAGTGCAGCATCGGGAATTCCAGCTGCGCGCCGTCGGTCGGCAGATAGTGCTGGGCGGTTCCGGAGTCGGCGGGCTCGCCGGAGAACGCCGCCAGAAGGTAGGGCGCCCAGCCGATCAGCGCGATGGCGCCCGAGATGACCGCGATGACCACCAGCCGCAGCAGCGGTTCGATGCGTCTGCGCGCGACGGCCAGAAGCACCCCCATGATCGTCAATGTGAATGCCGCGTAGGCGAACAGGAGCGTGTAGAACAGCGCGGCGCCGCCGAGGAAGAGGCCGGTGCCGATGACGGCGGGCCAGCCGGCTCGCGTCCTCCCGCCCGCCACCCCATCCGGGTCGCCCCCGCGCAGACCCGACCAGGCGAGCACGAACACCGGCGGCAGCAGAACGCAGATGATGGCGGCGTAGGGCTCGGCCGGAGAGTATGCGAGCGTGGCTGCGGCGGTGGCGGTGGTCACGATGAGCGCGTACTCGAAGCGAATCATGGCCGCCCACAACACGAACGCCACCGCGATCGCGGCGGTGATCGACATGATCGCCCACGGTTTGAACATCTCCCACGCCGGAGTTCCGGTCAGCGCGGCCAGGCGGCCCCCGATCCAGAACCAGCCCGGCGGATAGAACGGCGGCAGACCCATGTAGGTCATATCGCGCAGCGCGGCGCTGTCGGCGAGCCGGGTGAGGTACTCGGTGCGGAACTGCTGATCGACCGAGATGCCGTACAGATAGAGCCTCGTCGCACCGAGCGGCATCGCCAGCGTCACCACCGAGAACGCTGACAGGAACAGCGTCGCCGCCACCTTCGCAAGCAGCTGCCGGCCGCGCCGCCAGACCCACCCGCTCGCCAACAACCCCGCCAGACAGGCGAACTGGCCCACGGTGGTCAGCGCGTGCAGCTGATTGGACGAGTTGTAGGCGGGCCACTCCACGCGCGCGATCGCGGCCAGCGAGACCACCGCGACGGCCATCGCCACCGCGGCGGCCGCCATCATCTGGCCGGCGACCTTGATCGGCAGGGCCCGCGCGCCGCCGCGCATCAGATGGGTAGCTTGCGGAAGATCGGCCGGGGGATGTGGCGCAACACCATCATCACGTACCGGAACGCTCCCGGCGCCCATACCAGTTCCTTGCCTTTGGCTGCCGCCGTGACGGCCAGTTCGGCGACGTCTTCCTTGTCGACGGTGAACGGCGCTTCCTTCGCGCCGGTGGCCTTCCAGTGCTCGATGGTGGTCGTGGTGCGGACCTGACCGGGCCGGATCACCAGCACCCGAACTCCGTGCTCGCGCAACGCCTCTCCGAGGCCAAGGTAGAACCCGTCCAAGCCGGCCTTGGTTGACCCGTACACGAAGTTGGACCGCCGCACCCGCTCACCGGCCGCTGAACTCATCGCGATGATCTGCCCGAAGCCCTGGGCGCGCATCTTCTCGCCGATCAGCACGCCGACCGAAACCGCTGCGGTGTAGTTGATCTGGGCGACCTGCACGGCCTTGGACTGGTTCTGCCACAGCTCTTCAGCGTCGCCGAGCAGCCCGAAGGCCACGATCGCGACGTCGACATCACCGCCGCCCCAGGCCTTGTCGATCACGGCGCGATGTCCGGCGGTGTCGGTGCCGTCGAAGTCGATCCATTCGACGGACTTGGCCCCCGCGGCCGTCATCGCCGCGATCGCCTCGTCCTTGCGGGGGTTATTCGGCAGGTCCGCAAGGATGATGCGGGCATGCGCGTTGCGCAGGTAGCGCTCGCAGATCGCCAGCCCGATCTCCGATGTCCCGCCGAGCAGCAGGATGGACTGGGGGTTACCTACAGCGTCGAGAACCATCTACAGGAGCTCCAAGCGTCGTGCCATGTCGGATGCGAAGACGCCGTTCGGGTCGGCCTTGCGGCGCACGGCGATCCACTCGTCGATCCTCGGATACATCTTGTGGAACCGCTCCGCACTGACCCGGGAGTCTTTCGCGGTGTACACCCGGCCGCCGAACTCCATGACCCGCTCGTCGAGCTCGTTGAGGAATTCGTTGATACCGGGCTTGTTCGGGAAGTCCATCGCTACGTTCCATCCCGCTATCGGAAAGCTCAGCGGCGCGCGGTTACCGGGCCCGAACAGTTTGAACACGTTCAGCGCCGAATAATGCCCGCGGGTCTGGATCCAGCGGATGATGGTCTTGAACTCCTCGAGCGCATCGGGCGGAACCAGGAACTGGTGCTGCGCGAAACCCGCTGGGCCGTAAGCGTTGTTCCACCCGCTGACCAGATCCAGCATGTGGTAGAACTGCGACAAGTTCATGATCTTGCCGGTGTAGGTGCCGCCGAGCCGGTAGTACACCTCGCCGATCGCCATGAACGAGAGCTTGTTCATGGCGCTGACCGGGAAAACATCAGGCACCGAAAGCAGTTGCGGTGCATCGAACTTCAGCGGATTCTTAGCCAGCTTCGGGGGCAGCTGATCGAGCGTCGCGAGGCTGCCGCGGCTGATCGCGGCCCTCCCGAGCTTCGGCGGCGGACTGATCAGGTCGAACCACGCGCTGGAGTAGGTGTAGCGGTCCTCGCTGCCGTCGAGGTGCACGGCGACGGTCTCATCCAAATCGCTGGTGGACACACCGTCGGCGATGAAGTACGCGGTTTCTGTGCGCGTCATCGCGATTCGGGCGCGCACCACGATCCCGGTGAGGCCGTTACCGCCGACCGTCGCCCAGAACAGTTCGGCGTCCGGCCCGTCGGGGGTGAGGGTGCGAATCTCGCCGTCGGCCATCAGCAGGTCCATCGACAGCACGTGATTGCCGAAGCTGCCTGCACTGTGGTGGTTCTTGCCGTGGATGTCGGAGGCGATCGCCCCGCCGACGGTGACCTGCCGCGTGCCCGGCAGCACCGGTACCCACAGCCCGAACGGCAGCGCGGCCTTCATCAGCTGGTCGAGGCTGACGCCCGCATCGACGTCGGCCACGGCCGTCTCGGCGCTGATCGAGTGGACATTGTGCAGCGCGGTCATGTCCACGACCAGGCCACCGCCGTTGCATGCCTGATCGCCGTAGGAGCGACCCAGGCCGCGAGCGAGGACGCCCCGGTGCAGGAACGACGGGCTGGATGCGCTGCGGTCGGCGGCCTCGCGGACCGCAGCGGCGATCAAGTCGACGTCCGGCGTGCTCAGCACCTGAGCGACCGACGGTGCCGTGCGGCCGAAGCCGGTCAAGGCACGCGAGGTCGTCGGCAAGTTCTCGGACATCGTGACGAGGGTACCGTGCGGACAGCCGGCGCCATGACCGCTGGATATCGCGCGGCCGGCAGCGGTGTCGCGTCAGCGCAGCCGGAAGATGACCGCACGCTGGACGACGAAATTGATCACCGTCGCCGTGCCCTGGGCGATGACGAACGCGACCGGCACCCGCCACGGTTTGTCGTCCCACGCCACGTACAGCACGTAGTTGATGCCGACCTGCGCGGCGTAGGTCACCGCATAGAGCGCACACACCGCGATGAACCGCGCGGTGCTCGGCGGCGCCTGAAAGGTCCACCGGCGGTTGATCAGATACGCCGTGGTGGTGCCCGCGATGAAGCTGAGCGTCTTGGCCACGTTGACGTGCAGACCGGCGGCGAGCAGGGCGACGTACAGGCCGAAGTCGACGATCGCCGAGAAACCGCCGGTGACGATGAACCGCCAGATCTGGGTGCCCAGGCTCAGGGTCGGCTGCATCGGGGGCTCGGCCACCCGGGCAGCTTACGCGGGATGTGCAGCCGTCGCGTCGCTAGGTTTCAGGTGTGCAGACCCGGTCCGGTGCGGAGATCGTCGTCGACGGCGACGTCGTCTACAAGCTGCACCGGCCGGGTACCAACCCGCGGGCACTGACGGTCCGACTCGGCATCGCTGCGAGCTCGGATTGCCTGCTCTCGCCGCTATCAACGCTTCCCGAGCCGGTCGCAGCGCGGTGGCGCACTCGATGGCCGCGCGTGCAACCCCTTGCCCCGCAACCAGAGTCGGTGCCGTGGTCGGAAGCCGGACAGTTGTTGGCCAGGTTGCACCGGGAGCCATGGTCGTCTCGAGTGCCCCCGCACGGCTGGCCGCAACGGCTGCGGCGCGCGGTTGACGCGCTGCGCTCCGACGGCGATCCGACGGTGCGACGGGCCGCGGCCGCCCTGCCCGACGCGGTGTGGCGGCCCGGCTCACCGGACCGTCCGCACACGTTGGTGCACGGTGACTGGCATCTGGGCCAACTCGCGCGCCCGCACGCAGATTCGCCATGGGTCCTTCTCGACGTCGACGACCTGGGTGCCGGCGATCCGGCGTGGGACCTGGCTCGACCGGCCGGATTCTGGGCGGCGGGACTGATCCCGGACGCCGACTGGCAAAGCTTCGTCGACGCCTACCGCGCCGCCGGCGGCCCCGCGCTGCCCGACGCAGACCCGTGGCCGGTGCTCGACGCGTTCGCGCGCGCGGCCGTGGTGCAGGCGGCCGCCCACCACCCTGACGAACTGTTGGTGGCGGCCTGCGCGCGGATGGGCTGAAGCTGGGTGGCTAGCTGGAGAAGAACAGCCGGCCGAAACCCTGCTTGCGGTAGTACTTGTTGCCGCGATGGCCCCAGCCCGGACCGTATCCGTATCCCGGCTGGGCAGGCGGCGGAGGCGGTGCGGCCTGGACGAACCGGTTCTCCATCTGAGTCAGCGACTCGAGCTCGCCGAAGTCGAGGAAGATGCCGCGACAGGTGTCGCACTGCTCCAAGTGGATGCCGTTGCGTTCGTAGGTCCGCATCGAGCCTGCACACTTCGGGCAGGTCAGCGTGCCCGTCGGTGCGGACGGCGTGGACGACGGCGGCTGATATGGCGGGATGCTCATATCCGCATAACGGCCGCGGGCACCTCTCAGGTTCCGCCGACTGAACCCGTCAGATATCGCTGAACTGTCGGGCCAATCCACGCCACCAAGTCGTCGATCGACGTGGACGCGATCGGTTCGATGCGCAGTTGATACCGCGCGAAGGCCAAGCCCATGAGATGCACCGTGACCAATTCGACCCGCAGCACCGCGTCGTCCACACCGAACTCGCTGGCAACGCGCTCGGCGACGGGGCCGGCCAGGGTGTCGTGGAGCAGCTTGCGGGCCAGCGGCTGGATGTCTGCCGACCGCCAGACCGTCAACAGAGGCTCGAAGGTGTCACCGGCGTCCCATCGCACCAGGAACGCCCTAACCAGTCGGGCCCCGATCTGGTCGTGGCCCTCGTCGAGCAGCAGCGGAAGCTGGTGCAGCGGATGCTCGGGAATGTCGAGCACTGATGCGGTGAACAGCCCCTCCTTGTTACCGAAGAAGTAGTAGACCATGGCTACGTCGACGCCGGCGTCGGCGGCGATCTGGCGCACGGTTGCCTGCTCGTAGCCGCGCATGAAGTGCTCGCGAGCCGCCTCGATGACCCGCTTCCTGCTCTCCTGGCCGGTACGCCAGCGGCCGGTCCTGCCACGTTCCGCCATGCTGAGAAGCGTAGTTCAACAAGTGTTGATCTTTGTTGTGAGCCGGGCGTAGCATCATTCTTCAGCAAGTGTTGAACAAGGAGGTTCGGCGATGCGACGGCTCTGGTGGCGGCATCTACTTTCGGTACTTCTCGCACCGGCGATGATGACGGTGTTCATTCCCGTCACGATCGGCATCCTCGCCGACGTCGGGGTTCCCGACCTCGGCACGCCGCGCGGGCTCGTGTTGGCCCTCGTGGGGGGTGCGCTGATCGCGTTCGGTCTGTTCATGCTGGCGTGGACGGTTGTGCTGTTCGACCGCATCGGCGACGGCACGTTGGCCATCGGCTCGCCGGTGAAACTCGTTGTGACAGGGCCTTACCGGCACGTGCGCAACCCGATGATGACCGCGGTGTTCTGCATTCAGCTCGGCACGGCGGTCGTCTGGTCGTCACCCTGGTTGTTCGCGTGGTTCGTGTTCTTCTTCACTGCGGTGCTGATCGCGATCCGCACCGTGGAGGAACCTCACTTGCGCCGGCGGTTCGGCGGCGATTACGACCAGTACCGCCGCCACGTGCCGCGCTGGATCCCGCGGGTACGCGCATGGGAACCGCTTTCCGGTGGGCAGACGAACTCGGGAAAGCCGGTCAGCACTTAGCAACCCGCCAGGAAGCTACACCCAATAGGCGACACGGCCGCGGTACTGCCGCATGGCGAACGCCGCGAAGGTCCAGCCGACCACGGTCAGCACGATCACCACTACCCAGTGGCGCAGTTCCTGGTCGGCGCCGAGCAGCGGGGCCCGCACGATGTCGAGATAGTGCAGCAGCGGATTGAGCTCGACGATCTTGGTGTACTGCTCGGCACCCTGCTGTCGCAGGGTGGACTCGTTCCAGATGATCGGGGTCATGAAGAACAGCAGCTGCACCAGGCTGACCAGCAGCGGGCTGATGTCGCGGTAGCGGGTGGCCAGGATGCCGAAGCACAACGCCACCCAGATGCAGTTGAGCACGATCAGACCCAGCGCGGGGATGACCGCCAGGTCCGTCCACTTCCACGGCTTGGGATAGATCATCGCGATGATCACGAAGATGATCATGTTGTGGGCGAACAGAATCATCTGTCGCCACACCAGCCGGTAGACGTGCACCGACAGCGGTGTCGGCAGCTGTTTGATCAACCCCTCGTTGGCGACGAACACGTCGGCGCCCTCCAGGATCGCCGCGTTGATCAGGTTCCATACGATCAGACCGAGGGTGACGTACGGAAGATGTTCGGAGAGCTCGAGTTTGAACAGTTTGGAGTAGAGCAGACCCATGGCGACCGCGGTGGCACCGGTGGCGATCGTGATCCAGAACGGGCCGAGAACCGAGCGGCGGTAGCGCTGTTTGATGTCCTGCCAGCCGAGATGCAACCACAGTTCGTGCTTCCCGAAGCCCTCAACCAGGTCGCCCCAGGCCCGGCGCATGGTCTTCGACTGCGCAGCGGCGTCGGTGAACGTCACGGCTGAAGCCTCCCGAACCTCTCCTTGCGGCCCATGCGCCGCAACCGGATCCACTCCATCAACCCGGCGGGGTCGCGGCGCGACACCAGAAAGAACCAACCGAAGCGCGCCCACTCCTGCAACTGCAGACGACGCAGCCCCGGCTGGGACAACAGATATCCGCGGTTGCGGTAGGTGAAGAAACGTTTGCGGGTGTCGTCAGGGAACTGCGTGTGCATTCTGCCGCCGAGGATCGGTTTGAACTCGTCACCGCCCTGCGGATGCAGGTACACCGCGTCGAGGCAGGTGCCGAACGGTAACCCGGAGCGCACCAGCCTGCGGTGTATTTCGGTCTCGTCGCCCCGGACGAACAGGCGCAGATCAGGCACGCCCGTCGCCTCCAGCGTCGTCGCGGCGAACAGCGCGCCGTTAAACAGTGATGCGATGCCCGGCAACAGATCTGAACCGGATCCGGTGCGTAACTCGTCGACACGGCGACGCCACACTAGTCCACGACGCAGGGGAAAGGCCAGCCGCCCGGGATCGTCCATATCGCAGACCATCGGCGACACCTCGGCAAGTCCGTGGCGGGCGGCGCATTCGATCAGCGTGCCCAGCACCTCCGAGTCGGCCGGGCGGCCGTCGTCGTCGGCCAACCACACCCAGTCCGCGCCGAGCGCCAGAGCATGCAGTATGCCCAACGCGAAACCGCCCGCGCCGCCGAGGTTCCGGCGTGATCCGAGGTAGGTGGTGGGGATGGGTTGTCCGGCAACCAGTTCGGCGACGCGGGAATCGTCGTCGTTGTCGACGACGATCAGGTGGTCGGGCGCGCGGGTCTGGGCCGACACCGACTCCAGTGACTTCGCCAGGTCGTCGGGACGACGATGGGTGACCACCACCGCGCAGATGACGGAGCTGGTTGGCTCCTCGGGCAAGCCCTCGTCGGCCGTCATCCCTGTCGCGTCTCTTCGAGCACTTCCCGGACATGCCGGGCGGCGTCCTCGCCTTCATAGGCACGCACGACGTCCTCGATGCCGCCGGTCATCTTGATCGTGCCGTGGTCGATCCACATCGCGGTGTTGCACAGCCGGGCCAGAAACTCGTTGGAGTGGCTGGCGAACACCAGGATCCCGGAGCGCGCGACGAGTTCGGCCAACCGGGTCTGCGCCTTCTTCAGGAACTCGGCGTCCACCGCGCCGATACCCTCGTCGAGCAGCAGGATCTCGGGGTCGATGCTGGTCACCACGCCCATCGCCAGACGCACGCGCATACCGGTCGAGTAGGTGCGCAACGGCATCGACAGGTAGTCCCCGAGCTCGGTGAACTCGGCGATCTCGTCGATCTTGGCCGTCATCTGCTTGCGCGTCTGTCCCAGGAACAGGCCGCGGATGATGATGTTCTCGAAGCCGGAGATCTCCGGGTCCATCCCGACGCCGAGGTCGAACACCGGCGCCACCCGGCCGCTCACGGTCGCCACCCCCCGGGTGGGCTCGTAGATACCCGACAGCAGGCGCAGCAGCGTCGACTTGCCCGCACCGTTGTGCCCCACCAGACCCACCCGGTCGCCGAGTTCCAGCGACATGGTGATGTCCCGCAGCGCCTCGATGACCACGACGTTGGAGTCGTTGCGGCCGATCGCGCCGCCGGCCTTACCGAGGAACGCCTTCTTCAGCGAGCGTGACTTCGCATCGAAGATCGGGAACTCCACCCACGCGTTGCGGGTCTCGATATGTGGGACCAACGCATGCCCCTACAGGTACTGCCCGGTCCCCGGATGCGACGGACCGCCGCCGCGCATCGCCACTCCCGGTGGCAGCGCGCCTTGGCCCCGCATCTGCTCCAGCTGCTGCCGTGCCGCCATCTGCTGGGCGAACAGCGCGGTCTGGATGCCGTGGAACAGGCCCTCCAGCCAGCCCACCAGCTGGGCCTGCGCGATACGCAGCTCGGCATCCGAGGGTACGGCCTCTTCGGTGAACGGCAGCGTGAGCCGCTCGAGCTCGTCGCGCAGCTCGGGGGCCAGGCCGTCTTCGAGTTCGGTGATGCTCGTGCGGTGGATCTCCCGGAGCCGGTTGCGGCTGGCCTCGTCGAGCGGAGCTGCGCGCACCTCCTCGAGGAGCTGCTTGATCATGGTGCCGATCCGCATCACCTTCGCCGGTTGCTCGACGAGGTCGGTCAGCGACCTGCCGTCCTTTTCCTCGTCGGTCTCGGCTCCGGTGTCGGCTCCGCTGATGATCTCGATGTTGTCGTCGTCGGTCATACTCCCTGCGTTCCCTCTAATCTCCACGGCATTCGTCGCGCAAGCCTCGCGATGCCCTCGACCGCGAACCAACTAGCGACACTAGTCGGGTCGTGCACGGGACGGTCCGCACGCTGCGCACAGGCGAACCCCGGTCGGTGACCGCAAACCGGTCGCTCAAACAACTTCGGCAATCCAGCAAACGGTTCATCGGCGGCCACCATGGCGAATAACCAGGCGGGTTAACTTGAGGCCGCGTTCTGGCGATGTGGCAGACGTGACCAGCAACGACAACGGGTTTAGCACTCCGAATGCCAAGGTCACTGGACTAGTATGGCTGCCCAGCAGACCCAGTCCGACATGGCGGGTCGGGCCGAGTATCGGCCAGAATCGTGTGGGTTCGCGAACTCACGGACGCTCGAAGGTGGGCTGGCATGGCATACGACGTCGCCCGGGTGCGTGGTTTGCACCCGTCTCTGGGCGACGGGTGGGTGCGTTTCGACGCCGGGCACGGCATGTTGTTGCCCGACACCGTCGGCCGAGCTGTGTCCACGGCGTTCCGCGGGTCGATGGCCACCCCGGTCGGTCCGCACCCCTCGGCGCAGCGCAGCGCCGCAGTGCTGGAGGCCGCGCGGCTGGCCGTGGCCGATCTGGTCAACGCCGATCCCCGCGGTGTGGTTCTGGGCGCCGACCGGGCGATCCTGCTGACCTCGCTGGCGGACGCGTCGTCGTCGCGTGTCGGCCTCGGCTACGAAGTGGTGGTCACCCGTCTGGATGACGAGGCGAACATCGCGCCATGGCTGCGCGCCGCGAATCGCTATGGCGCCAAGGTGAAGTGGGCCGAGGTCGACATCGAGACCGGCGAACTGCCCAGCTGGCAATGGGAGAGCCTGGTCACCAAGCCGACCCGCTTGGTCGCAATCACTTCTGCCTCTTCGACTTTGGGTACCGTGACCGACCTGCGCGCGGTGACGAAACTGGCACACGATCAGGGCGCACTGGTGGTCGTCGACCACTCCGCGGCCGCGCCCTACCAGTTGATCGACATCGACGAGATCGACGCGGACGTGGTGGCGGTCAACGCATTGGCGTGGGGCGGTCCGCCCATCGGAGCCCTGGTCTTTCGCGATCCGGCGCTCATCGGCTCCTTCGGTTCGGTATCGCTGGATCCGGACGCAAGCGGAGCGGCGCGGCTCGAAGTCGGCGCGCACCAGTTCGGTCTGCTTGCCGGAGTGGTGGCCAGCATCGAGTACCTTGCCTCCCTGGACGAGAACGCGCGCGGTACGCGCCGCGAACGCCTCGCGATCTCGATGCACTCCGCGAACGCCTATATGAGCAGGCTTTTCGACTATCTGCTGATCTCGCTGCGGTCGCTGTCGACGGTGATGGTCATCGGTGCGCCCGAATCGCGAATCCCCGTACTCAGTTTCGCGGTCAACGGCGTCCCCGCGGAGCGGGTGGTTCAGCGCCTGGCCGACAACGGCATCCTGGCGATATCGAATGCGAGTTCGCGCGTGCTGGACGTGATCGGCGTCAACGACATCGGCGGCGCGGTGACGGTGGGACTGGCGCACTACACCACCACCGCCGAGGTCGATCAGCTGGTGCGCGCGCTCGCTTCGCTGGGCTGACGGCAGCGCTAATCCGTTAC
Organism: Mycobacterium neumannii; assembly: GCF_002245615.1. NCBI lineage: Bacteria > Bacillati > Actinomycetota > Actinomycetes > Mycobacteriales > Mycobacteriaceae > Mycobacterium > Mycobacterium neumannii. Next base: position 57,882 of record NZ_NKCO01000005.1, read on the forward strand.
GCGCAGAAGCACTTTCCCCGACACCTCGCCCGACTGCAGCAGCTCATGCGCCGCCCCGGCTTCCTGCACCGGGTACTCGGCACCGATGATCGGACCAACCTCACCGCGCTCGATCATCGGCCACACGTTGGCCACCACCTCGGCGACGACGTCGCTCTTGCTCCCCTTGCCGCTCACCGGGCGCGCGCGAAGAGCGGTGGCGATGACGCCCGCGCGCTTGCCGAGCAGCTTGCCGATGTTGAGTTCGGCCTTCACACCGCCCTGCATCCCGATGATCACCACTCGCCCGTCGTTGGCGAGCGCATCGATGTTGCGGTCGAGGTAGGCCGCGCCCATGATGTCGAGGATCACGTCGGCGCCGCCCTCGGCCCTGACGCGTTCGACGAAGTCCTCGTCGCGGTAGTTGATCGTCACCTCGGCCCCGAGTTCGGCGCACAGGTCCAGCTTGTGGGCCGACCCGGCGGTCACCGCCACGCGGCAGCCGAGCGCGCGGGCCACCTGGATCGCGTGGGTGCCGATGCCGCTGGCACCCCCGTGGATGAGGACGAGCTGGCCCGCCGTCAAGCCCACGGTCATCACCAGGTTCGACCACACGGTGCAGGCCACCTCGGGTAAACCGGCTGCTTCGTGCAGCGACACGGAGTCCGGAACCGCCATCACCTGCCCGGCCGGCACGGCCACATACTCGGCGTAGCCCCCGCCCGCCAGCAACGCGCAGACCTGTTGTCCGACCGCCCAATCGGAAGTCTTTTCGCCGACCGCCGCGACCGTTCCCGAGACTTCGAGGCCGAGGATTTCACTGGCGCCCGGCGGCGGCGGGTATTTGCCCACGGCCTGCAAAAGGTCGGCCCGATTGATGCCGGCAGAGGCGACCTTGATCAGAATTTCGCCCTCGTCCGGCGTGATGTCGGGAACCTCTTGCCAGGTCAATCGACCCTCCGGGCCGGCGACGATTGCATGCATCCGGATAACGCTACTAGCCTGCGTCGACAGTCTCACGAATTAGTCGCCAGCAATGTGATGGCCGTTTACTATGACCGCATGGAGGGGATTATTGCGGGTCGTACCGCGGGGGATATGCCGGGGCTGGACATCGCGGAGCAGCGGTCCTGGCAAAATTTTTTGGATGCCGCGCTCCGGCTGTATGCGACCTTGAATCGGTCGCTGGTGGATAAGCATCATCTGACGCTCAACGACGTCAGGTTGCTCGACATCCTGGATAAGTCACCGACGGGATCGGCCCGCATGGGCGATCTCGCCGAGGGCTTGATGTCGTTGCCGAGCCGGGTCACCCGGCAGATCCGTCGCCTGGAGATGCAGGGCCTGGTGCGCCGGGGGGCCAGCCCCGACGACGGCCGTGGTGTGCTCGCCAGCATCACCGACGACGGGCGGACTGCGGTACGCGACGCGATGGTCACCTACGGCGAGAGCGTGCGGGCGCACTTTCTCGACCGGCTGTCGCGGCCCCAGGTCGCGGCGATCGGTGAGAACTGCAGGCGGATCAGCGTCGGACTCAAGAACGGGTCGATGAACGCCAAGCTCGGCCGCGTCTGAGGGGATTCCCCGTCGCGACGGTGTGAGCCGCCCCGTACTCTTGTCGGCGGTGGCGTGGCAGAGCGGCCTAATGCACTCGCCTTGAAAGCGAGAGACGGCTAACACCGTCCGGGGGTTCAAATCCCTCCGCCACCGCTCATGACATGCGGTGCGCGATGCGCGCCAACACCCGCACGCCCGAATCGATCTGGGACTCAGTGAGGTTGGCGTAGCCGAGGAGCAGGCCCGGTGGCGCCGATGCCGGGTCGGCGTAGCACGGTGCGAGCGGTTCGACCCGCACGCGCCGTTCGGCGGCCAGCCGTACGAGGTCGTCGATCGGGAATCGGTCGGGGAAGCGCACCGTCAGGTGGACACCGGCCGCGGCGCCGAGGACGGTCGCTTGCGGTAGGTGTCGGCCCAGGGCCCCCAGCAGAGCATTGCGGCGGGTCAGGTATCGGCGACGCATCTGGCGCAGATGCCTGTCGTATCCGCCCGATCCCAGCAACTGCGCGAACGCCAACTGGTCCATCACCGAACTTCCGGTGTCCGCAAGACCTTTGGCCACTTTGACCGGGCCGACGAGATGTGCGGGCAGCACCATCCAGCCGATGCGAAGACCGGGCGCCAGGGTCTTGCTGGTCGAGCCGACGTAGACGACGCGGTCGGGTGCGATTCCCTGCAACGCGCCGACGGGTGCCCGGTCGTAGCGGTATTCGGCGTCGTAGTCGTCCTCGATCACCAGATGGCCGGCTCGGACCCAGTCCGTCAGCTCAGTGCGCCGCAGGGCCGAAAGGACGACCCCGGTCGGGGACTGGTGCGCGGGGGTGGCCAGCACTGCGTCGGCACCGCTGGCCGCCAGCGCGCCGACATCGAGCCCGTCTTCGTCGACCGGAACAGGAACCGGTTCGATACCGTTGTTACGCAGCACCATTCGGTGCAGCCAGAATCCGGGGTCCTCCATGGCCAGTGAGGATGTCGGCAATGACCGCGCGAGCAACGCGATGGCCTGTGTCGCTCCGGAGCACAGCACGATGTGTTGCGGTTCGGCGAGCACACCGCGGACGCGTCGCAGATAGTCGGCCACCGCAACCCGCGTGGTGAACAGCCCCTGAGGCGCCACGTAACCGAATGCATCCGCGCCGATCTCGGCCAGGCCCTGCTTCAGCGCCCGCAGCCAAGCGTCGCGAGGGAAGCTGTGCAGATCCGGCGACCCCGGCAGGAAGTCGATGTCGTAGCGAGCCGTCGGCCCGGCCTCACCGCGGGAAGGCCGGTCGACGGTGTCCACCGTGGCGACCACGGTGCCCGACCCGTGCCTGCTGTGCAGGAACCCTTCGGCGACGAGTTGACTGTAGGCATCGACCACGAGCCGACGGGACACTCCCAGGTCGGTGGCGAGCAGGCGACTGGACGGCAGGCGGGTGCCCGGCGTGAGGCGGCCCGTCCGGATGGCCGTCCGCAACCCGTCAGCCAGTTGGCGGTGCAGCGGACCGTTGGCGTCGCGGTCGAGTTCCAGCAGCAGCTCCGGACCCGAAGTGGTACCCGATCTCGCTGTCAAAGTGGTGCCTATCTTGAGGCCAGTGGCGAACTAGCGTGACCGTATGACATCGACACCGACGCGCACAAGGGCGGGGTTTGTCGAGGTGACGCTCATCGTCTTCGGGCTCTACGCCTTGTCCGTGGGGCTGTTCATGATGTTCGCCCCCGGCGCGTTCTTCGACACGCTCGGCAACTTCGGTACGCGCAACGACCACTTCATCTTCGACGTCGCCACGTTCGAAGTGCCGCAGGGGCTCATGCTGCTCGCCGCGGTACGGTGGACGCGGTGGCGCACTCCGGCCCTGGCATTCGCGACGCTGCACTGGGCGCTGCACTCGCTCAGCCACATCATCGACCCGCACCACGGTGCGGGTGACTGGATCGGGTGGCTGGAGGCCGGCGGTCTGGTGTTCACCACCGTGATCCTGGCGATCGCGTTGCGCGCCAGCGTCATCGCCGATAGGAGGCCGTGATGCGAGTACTTGTTGCCGGCGCGACGAGCGTGCCCGGTGTCCCGCTGCTGCGTGAACTCCGCGCCCGAGGCCACGAGGTCGTCGGGCTGACGCGGTCGCCGAACAGGACGGGCGCGATCACGGCTGCGGGGGCCAGGCCCGTGGTCGCCGACGTGTTCGACGGCGACGATATCGACAAAGCGGTCGCCGATATCGGTCCGGAGGTGGTGGTTTCGCTGTTGACCACGCTGCCGAAGCGGGGACCGATGCGGGTCAGCGACTTTGAGCCCGCAAGAAAACTGTGGGGGACCGGTGCGGCGAACCTGCTGGCCGCGGCGCAGCGGGCCGGCGTCCGACGCGTCGTCGCCGAATCCGTGATGTTTGCCTACGGCTATCCGACGACCGGTCCGGCGTTGCTGGACGAGAGCGATCCCTACCCCGGACCGGCCCCGCGTGGCGGAGAGGCGATGCTGGCCGCGCTGCGCGGGATGGAGCAGAAGGTCCTGGCTTCACGTAGACACAGTGACACCGAGGGAATCGTGTTGCGCTACGGCGCTTTCTACGGCCCGGGTGTGCCGCACGACGAGTTGTTCGCGCGGATGGCGCGATTCCGCCTGGCGCTGGACATGGGTGGTAACGGCATCGTGTCCTGGATCCACATCGACGACGTCGCGAGGGCCACTGCGGCCGCGCTCGACCACGGACGGGGCGGCGAGATCTACAACATCGTCGACGACCGGCCGCAGTCGTTCAACGGCTACATCCGGGAGCTGGGCGAGAAGCTCGGGCGGCCTCGACAGCTGCGAATCCCGCGTGCGGCGGTCAAACTCGCCGCGCCCTACGGCGTCACCGCGTTCGGGGATACCTGGCTTCCGCTGTCGAACGCCAAGGCCAGGACCGAACTCGGTTGGACCCCGGTTCCCCGCCGCTGACTCCTCGGCCCTGACTCACCCGTACCCGAGCGCGGCGTTCTCGGCCCGGATGCGGACGTTGAGCACCAGGGCGTTGGCGGCGGTGAAGACGACCGCGGTCAGCCACGCCGAGTGGACCAGCGGCAGGGCCGCGACCTCGACCACCACCGCGGTGTAGTTCGGGTGGTGCAGCCACCGATACGGGCCGCGGTGCACGAGCGGCGTTCCCGGGATCACGATGAGCCGGGGGTTCCACCGTCTGCCCAACACCGCGACGCACCACCACCGCAGCGCGGTGCTCGCGCATACGATGGCCACCATCGGCCATCCCAGCAGGGGGATGAACGGTCTGTGCAGGACCGCCACCTCGGTGACACACGACGCGAGCAGCAGCGTGTGCATGCCGACCATCACCGGATAGTGGCCCTGGCCGAATTCCTTGCCGCCGTTGGCAAGAGACCACCGCGTGTTGCGCCGTGACACCACCAACTCGACCAGTCGTTCCAGTCCGATCGCGAGGATGAACAGGTAGTACACCATGTCGGTTCCTCACCACTTCAGCAGGAGCAGCTCGAAGCTGAAGCCCGGACCCATCGCCAGCAACACACCGAACGATCCTGGGGCGGGTGGCGATGCGAGCGTGCGGTGCAGTACATCGAGCACCGACGCCGACGAGAAGTTCCCGTTCTCCCGCATCGAGTTTCGGCTGTGAATGTTGGCTTCCGGCGGCAGGCCGATCGCGTTGTCGATCGCATCCAGCACCTTCGGACCGCCGGGATGGCAGATCCACGCGGCGATGTCGCCCACCTCAAGGCCGTGGTCACCGAGGAACCCAGTGACCTCTTCCTCGAGGTAGTTCGCCGCCATGTGCGGGACTTCACGAGACATCACCAGCCCGAAGCCATTTGAGCTGACATTCCACCCCATGACGTCGACCGTGTCCGGAAACAGCCGGCTCCTGGTCGCAAGCAGCGCGGGCGCGTGCGCGATCGTCGGAGGAATGCGGTCTGCGCCCGAGACCACGACCGCCGCCGCGCCGTCGCCGAACAGGCAGGCACCTATCAGCGCGGGGATCGACGTGTCGTTGCGTTGCAACGTGAGCGAGCACAGTTCGACGGACAGCAGGACCGCGATGTCGGAGGGAAAGCCCCTCAGGTAGTCGTGCACGCGTGACATGCCGGCTGCGCCTGCGACACAACCCAATCCGAACAACGGAATCCGCTTGACGTCTGGTCGCAACCCGATCCGGGATGCCACCCGAGCGTCGACGGTGGGCACAGCGACGCCGGTGCTCGACACGAACACGATGGCGTCGACTTCATCCGGTGCGACGTGTGCCGCCTCGAGCGCGGACCGCACGGCCCGCTCCCCGAGGTCGACAGCCACCTCGATGTAGACGTTGTTCGCCTCGGTGAAGCCCGACAACTTCGGGTAGCGAGACAGCGAAAGCGAGAGACTGCGGCTCTGCACACCACTGCTCTGCGCGAACCGGAGGAACTCCGGGCCGCCGATGCCGGTGAGCATCGAAGCGACGTCACTTTGTTCGTAGCGATTCGAGGTGAACGCCACCGCGGTGCCCTCGATTCGGGGTGCACTGATTCGTTGGATCGCGCCGCGATCGAGCGACGCGAAATCTGTTGTATCTGTCATGTCGTGCAGAACGCCGCTGCAGCCAGAAATGGTGCCCATGGTGACGCATCGCACAGCAATGTCGCTGAAATCTATTGCGCTAGAAGGGATTCGGTACTACCGATTCCTGAAAGTGAGCCGGGAACGCGGTGGGAATGTGCTGGGAATCAACGCTATTCGCCGGTGAACTTCGGCGGGCGCTTCTCGAACATCGCGGTCACCGCCTCACCCAGATCCTTCGATGGCAGGAACGCCGAATTCCACGCGGCCACATAGCGCAAGCTCTCCGACACCCGGGCGATGCGCTGCTGATCGAGCACGTCCTTGATGCCGTGAACCGTCAGCGGCGGGTTGGCGGCGATCTCGGCGGCCGTGGCGTGCGCCGCTGCAAGCGAGGCATCGGCGTCGTCGTAGACGTCGTTGACCAAACCGATCTTTTCGGCGCGGGCGGCGTCGATGTCCTTGCCCGTCAGCGTCAGTTCGCGAAGGTGCCCGTCGGACAGGATCAGAGGCAGCCGCGCCAGCGAGCCCACGTCGGCGACGATCGCCAGCTTCACCTCGCGGACGGAGAACTTTGCGTCGGCGCTGGCGTAGCGGATGTCCACGGCGCTGATCAGGTCCACGCCGCCGCCGATGCACCAGCCGTGCACCGAGGCGATGGTGGGGGTGCGGCAGTCGGCGACCGCGTTGATCGCGCCCTGCATCTTCGTCAGCGTGGTGTGGAATCCAAGGCGGCCCTTGGCGCCGGCATCGCGGCCGGGCATGGTCGCTCCCATCGCGGCCAGGTCGAGCCCGTAGCTGAAGTTGCGGCCCGAGCCGGTCAGCACGATCGCGCGCACCTCCGGATCGGCGTCGAGCGTCCCGAACACCTCGGGCAACTCGGCCCAGAACGCCGGGCCCATGGCGTTGCCCTTGCCTGGCCCGATCAGCGTCACCCGCGCGACGTGATCGGAGATGTCAACGGTGACGGATTCGTAGGTCTCGCCCATGGGGCAACACGCTAGTTCGTCACGGCGCAGGTCACGGCGGCGGCTTGCCCAGGAGCACCTCGTTCACGGTGGCGCTGGGCAGGAACTGGCAGGCGGCGTCGACCAGCATCTGGCCTATGCCCTCCCCGTCGGGACCGAGCGGGTTGCCCTCCTGGTTGAGGATCTCGCGGATCACCGCGACCTGGGTCGCCTCGTCGAGCCCGTTGTACTCCGAGCACTGCATGGACAAGGCGTTCGGCGGCGCGGGGACGACCGGGACGTCGGTGTTGCGTGTGGGCAGGGGAATGTCGGGAAGCCCGATGTCGGGCAGCCCCGGAATCGACGGCGACGTCGGCCGCGCCGGGGAGGTCAACGGCGGCCCCGGCTCGGTGGTCATCGCGACGGAGCCCTCCGTGGTGCGCTGGCATCCCGTCGCGACCCCCACGAGAACCAGCGCCACTGCCGCCACTCGCACGTGCGTTTTCATCACGGCAACGATATGCCCATCGGCGACGTAGCGTGGCGTCATGCCCGACGACTTGCGTGCCGGACCCGAATCGCCGCCGACCGACGAACTGCGCAGCGCGGAGAAGTCGTTCGCCGTGTTGCAGCACGTGCTGCACGGCGTCGCCGACGGCGATCTGCACAAGCAGACGCCGTGCCGGGAGTTCGACGTCGCAGCGTTGACGGACCACCTGCTGAATTCCATCACCACGATCGGCGCCATGGCGGGTGCGGAGTTCACCGAACGCGACCGCGACGCGCCGATCGAGCAGCAGGTGGTGTTCGCGGCGCGCTCAGCGCTGGACGCCTGGCGACGGCGGGGGCTGGACGGCACCGTGGACTTCGGCGGGAACGACGTGCCGGCTCGGATGATGGTCGGCGTGCTGTCGATCGAGTTTCTGGTGCACGCGTGGGATTACGCGGCGGCGGTCGGGCGCGACGTCAACGCCCCCGAGTCGTTGTCAGATTACGTGCTGGGGCTGGCGCGCAGGATCATCACGCCGGAGGGCCGGGTCAACGCCGGTTTCGACGATCCGATCGACGTGCCCGCCGACGCCGGGGCGCTGACCCGGTTGCTTGCCTACACCGGTCGGCAGGCCTAGCCGTTTCGCGAGACGTACACCAGGGCTGTGGATCCGCTGCCCCTTACCCCCCTGCTGTTCATCTCGCGAGCGCTACAGCCGCTCGAGGTAGAAGTACAGGTGCCGGGGTGTACCGGAGCTGGTGTCGAGCGCGCCCTTGCCGTTCATGATGCCGACGACGGCGTTCTCGCCGACGACCTTGAAGTGATCGTGCACGGGCGCGCCGTCGTAGACCATCGAGGCCGTCACCTCGCCGCGGAACTCCTCCATCCACAGGCTGGCCTCACCCTTCATCGCATCGGTGTTGGAGAACTTGTTGCCGTCGGCGTCCAGGCACACCAGAGGTTTGGCGTCGGTGGCGGAGTGGAAGGTCTTGCCGAACCAGTTGAGCCGCTCCATGAACCCGTTGGCCTTGTGGCCGGTGTGGAATTCGCCGCCCTTCCACTCGCCGATCATGAAGTCGATGGTGGCGGGCGTAAGCGTCGCCCAGAACTCGTCGAGTTCGGCGTCGGAGATGGTGCCGGTGCGCTCCTTGAGCTCGGTGAAGATCTCGCGGGCGTCGCTCATGACTGTCCAATCCATTGTCGGGCGAAATCGAGGAACGCGTCGTTCTCGTGGGTCGCGGCGACGGTGACGCGTACTCCGTCGTCGCCGTAGGGCCGCACGATGATGCGGTTGTGCGCCGATGCCTCGGCGAACTGCTGGGCCTGCCCGGGCAAGGGGAGCCAGACGAAGTTGGCCTGCGAGTCGGGCACGGTGTAGCCGACTGCGCGCAGTTCCGCGGTGACCCGGGCGCGTTCGGCGACGACGGTGTCGGTGCGCTCGAGCAGTTCGTCGGCGGCGTCAAGGGATGCGATCGCGGCGGCCTGCGAGACGCTGGTCGCGGTGAACGGCACGTAGACCTTCCCGATCGCGGTGATCAGGTCCGGGTCGCCCACGGCGTAACCGACCCGCAGACCCGCCAGGCCGTAGGCCTTCGAAAACGTTCGTAACACAACGAGGTTGGGATGGGCACGAACCAGACCCAGGCTGTCGGGCACCATCGGCTCGCGGATGTACTCGACGTAGGCCTCGTCCAGCGCGATCGCGATGTGCGGCGGGACCGCGGCGACGAAGCGGGCGAGCGCGTCGGGCGCCACGACGGTGCCCGTCGGGTTGTTCGGATTGCACACGAAGATCAGCCGGGTGCGGTCGGTAATCGCGGCCAGCATGGCGTCGAGGTCGTGCGTGTGGTCGGTCAGCGGCACCGGCACGGGTGTGGCCCCCGCCGTTCGCACCTGCAGCGGGTAGATCTCGAAGCTGCGCCAACCGAACAGCACCTCGTCGCCGACGGTCGAGGTGATCTGGATCAACTGCTGACACAGGCTGACCGACCCGCAGCCCACCGAGATGTGCTCGGGGGCGAAGTTGACGTGTTTGGCGAGTCGCTCGCGGAGCTCGACGTAGCCGTTGTCCGGGTAGCGGTTGATGTTCCCGACGGCGTCCGAGATCGCGGCCCGCACGCTCGGAAGCGGCGGATACACGGTCTCGTTGCTGGCGATCTTGATTGCGCCGGGAACGGTCCTGCCGGGGGTGTAGGCGGGCAGATCAGCCAGTTCGGGACGCAGCCGGACGGTCACTGCACCAGTTTATGGGTCGGCCGAATGCGCTTTGCCTCGCGCGGTAGCCCATGTGTACGCTGTCGGATCGGCGGTAATCGTCGGGAGGCGTGCCAGAGCGGCCGAATGGGGCTCACTGCTAATGAGTTGTCGCCCTCAAAGGCGACCGGAGGTTCAAATCCTCTCGCCTCCGCCACGGCTGACCCGTCAGCCGCACAATTGAACACTGAAGAAAGACCATGCGCCCGTAGCTCAACGGATAGAGCATCTGACTACGGATCAGAAGGTTAGGGGTTCGAATCCCTTCGGGCGCGCTTTTTCTCTGCCGCCGACTCTGAAGCTGTGTTCGAGCTTCAGGCCGGATATCGCGCACAGCCTCAGTTCGGCGGCGTTGTCGGCGCCACTAGATTGGCAGCCATGCGGCTGTTGTTGATCGCCGATACTCACGTTCCCAAGCGCGCCAAGGACCTGCCCACGCGGGTGTGGGACGAAGTGACGAAGGCAGACGTCGTCGTACATGCAGGCGACTGGGTGGAGCCGTCGTTGCTCGATGCGCTCGAGGCTCGCGCCAAGCGGCTCGTCGCGTGCTGGGGCAACAACGACGGCGCCGAACTGCGCCGCCGACTGCCCGAACGAGCCGATGTCACACTCGGCGGCCTGCGCTTCACCGTCGTCCACGAGACCGGTGCGGCGACCGGCCGCGAGGCCCGCATGGCCAAGGCCTACCCGGACACCGACGTGCTGATATTCGGCCACAGTCACATCCCGTGGGATACGACGACGAAAACCGGTCTGCGACTGCTGAACCCGGGTTCGCCGACCGACCGGCGGCGCCAGCCCCATTGCACGTACATGACGGCCACCGTGCGCAACAGCTCGCTCACCAACGTCATCCTGCACGCCTTGGAACGCCGTGCGTGACCGGCCGGCGCGGGTCGCCGACGTCCATGCGATCGCTGCTTCGATGCCGCACGTCAAGCGCATCGAGGGCCCCAAGGGCAACCCGATCTACCAGGTTGGCGGCAAGTCGTTCGTGTTCTTCCGCACTCCTCAGCCTGACGCCGAGGATCCGGAGACCGGCGAACGCTACGCCGACGTGATCATGATCTGGGTGGAATCGGAGATGGACAAGCTGGCGCTCGTCCAAGATCCCGACTCGCCGTTCTTCACCACCGACCGCTTCGAGGGCCATCCCTCGGTTCTGGTGCGCGCCAGCAGGTTACGGGAGATCGGGAAGGTCGAACTGACCGAACTCGTCCAGGACGCGTGGCTCTCGCGCGCTTCGAAACGCCGGGCCGATCGGTGGTTGGCCGAGCACCAGGGCTGACGGGAAGCTACTTCGGCGGGACGTTCGCGTGCTCGGCGCCGCAGATGAACACGGCCATCCGGGCCGGTGTGTCGCCGGGGTTCTTCCAGCGGTGCCGCGTCCCGTTCTGCACGACGGTATCGCCCGCTTGCAGGGTCACTTCGGCACCGTCGTCGAGTTCGAGCACGACGGTGCCCTCGAGCACCACCTCGAAGTCGACGGTGTCCGTGGTGTGCATGCCCGGGTCCGTGTAGTCCATGTAGCCGAGCATTCCCGGCAGCTTGTCCTCCATCTCGGCCATCGCCTCGTCGATGTCGAGGGCCTCCGGAGCCTGGGCGCCGTGCGACGGCGGCAGCGTCAGCATCGCGAACCGAAAACCACCGACAGGCGGAAAGTAGTTGTGCCACTGGGGCATCGAACCGTCGTCGGGGAACCGGCACGTCTGGTCGCTACCCCACAGCAGATGGTTCTCGAAGCCCGGCATCAACTTCGTCTGAATCGGTGCGACGCTGTCGTCGCTGACGAAGACGGACTTTCCGGACGAATCGTGACCGGTCACCACTCGGCGTACTTGCATGGGGTCAGTGAACCAGCCCCGCGCCGACGTGGGGATGAATATCGTGTCGCCATGCAGCAGAAACCCCCCACCGGCGTCATCGAGTCCGCACACCGCGAGCACCTCACGGCCCTGCCGTTCGATGACACCGCGGACTTCGACAACGCCAACCGCGGGTTCATCGCGGCTTTGGATCCCTGTGTGATCAAGGCGGCCGACGGCCGGGTGGTCTGGGACAACGACACGTACTCGTTCCTTGATGCGGACGCGCCGCCGTCGGTGCATCCCAGCTTGTGGCGGCAGAGCCGGTTATGCGCCAAACAGGGCCTCTACGAAGTGGTCGAGGGCATCTACCAGGTGCGCGGATTCGACCTGTCCAACATCACCTTCGTCGAGGGCGACGCCGGTGTGATCGTCATCGACCCGTTGATCTCCACGGAGACCGCCGCGGCGGCGCTGGCGCTCTACCGCGAACACCGCGGGGATCGAGCCGTCCCAGCGGTTATCTATACCCACAGCCACGTCGACCATTTCGGCGGCGTCCTGGGCGTCACCTCACAGGCCGACGTGGACGCGGGCCGCGTCGCGATCATCGCGCCCGAGCACTTCACCGAGCACGCCGTGCAGGAGAACGTGTACGCGGGCACCGCGATGAGCCGTAGAGCCAGCTACATGTACGGCGCACTGCTGACGCGCGGACCGCAGGGGCAGGTGGGATGCGGGCTGGGACAGGTGACGTCGACGGGTGAAGTGGCGCTGATCGTTCCGACGGTCGACATCCGTCAGACCGGCGAGACCCACACCGTCGACGGCGTCGAGATCGAGTTCCAGATGGCGCCGGGCACCGAGGCGCCCGCCGAGATGCACTTCTACTTCCCGAAGTTCCGCGCGCTGTGCATGGCCGAGAACGCCACCCACAACCTGCACAACTTGCTGACACTGCGCGGCGCGCTGGTGCGTGACCCGCACGGATGGGCCGGCTACCTGACCGAGGCAATCGACACGTTCACCGACCGCACCGACGTCGTGTTCGCGTCACATCACTGGCCGACCTGGGGTCGGGACAACATCGTCGAATATCTGTCGCTGCAACGGGATCTGTACGCGTACTTGCACGACCAGACGCTGCGCCAACTCAACCAGGGGTTCACCGGCATCGAGATCGCCGAGGACTTCGCGCTGCCGCCTGCGTTGCAGAACGCGTGGCACGCACACGGCTACTACGGCTCGGTCAGCCACAACGTCAAGGCGGTCTATCAGCGCTACATGGGCTGGTTCGACGGCAACCCGGGACGGTTGTGGGCGCATCCGCCGGAAGCCGCAGGCCCTCGCTACGTCGAGGCGATGGGTGGCCTGGACAGCGTGGTCGACGTCGCGCGCAAGGCCTTCGAGCAGGGCGACTACCGTTGGGCAGCAACGCTCTTAGACCATGCAATGTTCGCCGACGAGCATCACGGCGCCGCTCGCGAACTCTACGCCGACACACTCGAACAGTTGGCCTACGGCGCGGAGAACGCGGTGTGGCGCAACTTCTTTCTCTCCGGAGCGACCGAACTTCGCGACGGCAACTTCGGCACCCCGACCCAGACGGCGTCGACGTCGTTGGTGATGCAACTGGCCCCCGAGCAGATTTTCGATGCGCTCGCGATCAGCGTGAACGGCCCGCGGGCATGGGATCTCGACATCGCCGTCGACGTCACCTTCCTCGACGCCGACGCCAATTACCGTTTGACGCTGCGCAACGGCGTGCTTGTGCACCGCAAGATGGCCGCCGACCAATCGGCTCAGGTGACTGTCAAAGTGGCCACCAAGCTGCGGCTGCTGGCGCTCGCGGCCGGTGACGACAGCTCACCGGGCTTGGACATCTCCGGCGACACCGGCGCCCTGCAGTCGCTGATCGGTGTGCTGGACCGGCCCGACCCGGCCTTCAACATCGTCACGCCCTAGCCGCATCCCCCGCCGAGTGTGGGGTCGATGCACGCTTGCCGGCGTCGGGGCGTGCGGGTAACCCACGTTCGGCGGAAGACGGTCAAGGCATGCCGCCATCGACGCGGATGATCGAACCCGATGTGTAGCTCGACGCGTCCGACATCAGATACAGTGCGGCACCGACGATCTCGGGTGGCTCACCCAGCCGCTGCAACGCGAAGTGCTGCGCGCCCTTCTGAGTAGCGGGGATATCCCAGGCCTTGCTGATGTCGGTGAGGAACGGGCCCGGCATCAGCGTGTTGACCCGCACCGTCGGGCCGTACGCCAGCGCCAGACCCTCGGTCAGCGCATTGAGCCCCGCCTTGGCCGCCGAGTAGGGGAGCTGCTCGGGGCGGGGCCGGCGCGAACCGCTCGAACTCACGTTGATGATCGAGCCGCCGCCATCGGCGACCATGCGCTCACCGACCAGCGTCGACAACCGGAACGGGCCCTTCAGGTTCAAATTGATCACCGAGTCGAACAGCTTCTCCGTAACCGAGGGAAGCGACTCGTAGAGCGGCGACATCCCCGCGTTGTTGACGAGCACATCGACCTTGCCGAACCGTGCGTAGGCCGCGTCGACCAATCCGTCGAGCTCATCCCAGCGCCCGACGTGCACCTGGTAGGGCAGCGCGGCGCGGCCGGTCGCCGAGGCGATCTCTTCGGCCGTCGCCACACACGAGTCGTACTTGCGGCTGGCGATCACCACGTCCGCGCCGCACCGCGCAGCGGCGAAAGCCATCTGCTTGCCAAGCCCCCGGCTTCCGCCGGTGACCAGCACGACGCGGTCGGAGAGGTCGAAGAGCTCGGTCGCGAAATCCTTGTCGGCACCCATGGCCATATGGTGGCACGGTGCAGTTGCTCATCATTCGACATGCGTTGCCGCTTCGCAGCGAGCCGGGGCAGGGCTCTGACCCCGACCTGTCCGAAGAAGGCATCGAACAGGCAAAACGCCTGCCCGACGCGTTGGCGCGCTTCCCCATCTCACGGTTGGTCAGCAGCCCGCAGAAGCGGGCGATCCAGACCGCCGAGCCGGTCGCCGAGGCGCTCGGCCTGTCGATCGACATCGACGACCGGCTCGCCGAGTACGACCGCGACCTCTCGCACTACACGCCGGTCGAGGAGATCTCCGAGGAGGACATGCGCCGCCTGGCCAACGGTGAGCTGCCCAGCGGCGTCGATCAGTCGGCGTTCATCGCCCGGGTCAAGGCCGGGGTCGACGACATCGTCAAGGCCGCCGACCGGGAGGACACTGTCGCGCTGTTCAGCCACGGCGGCGTCATCAACGCCCTGGTTCACGACGTCATGGGCACCGAGCGCCTGCTGTGCGTGCAGGTCGACTACGCCGGCATCACCCGGGTGTTGTGGTCGTCGTCGCGCGAGACGTTCTTCGTCGCGGGAATCAACTCCACTGAGCACGTATGGGACCTGCTGCCCAGAAATCAACAGTGGTAGACATTTTCCAATGACCGCTGAGCCGCACCCGTCCAAGCCCGCCCGACTCGAAGGGCTCGACCTCCACGCCCTCGACCGTCATCTGCGTTCGGAGGGCATCGCCCGCTCCGGTGACCTGCGCGCCGAGTTGATCTCCGGCGGCCGGTCCAACCTGACTTTCCTGGTGTTCGACGACCAGTCGAAGTGGGTGCTGCGCAGACCGCCGCTGCACGGTTTGACGCCGTCGGCACACGATATGGCCCGCGAGTACAAGGTGATCTCGGCGTTGCAGAACACCGCCGTGCCCGTCCCTCGCGCGGTGACCATGCGCAACGACGACTCGGTGCTCGGCGCACCGTTCCAGATGGTCGACTACGTTGAAGGGCGAGTCATCCGGCACACATCCGAACTCGAGACCCTCGGCGACAAGTCCGACATCGAGGCCTGTGTCGACGCGTTGATCAAGGTGCTCGCCGACCTGCACGCCCTGGACCCCGAGGAGGTCGGTCTCGGCGACTTCGGCAAGCCCACCGGATACCTCGAGCGCCAGGTGAAGCGCTGGGGTGGGCAGTGGGAGCTGGTGCGCCGAGAGGACGACGAACGCGACGACGACGTCAAGCGGCTGCACACCGCACTCGGAGAGACGATCCCGGCGCAGAGCCGCAGCGCGATCGTGCACGGCGACTACCGCATCGACAACACGATGCTCGACGCCACCGACGGCAGCAAGGTGCTCGCGGTGCTCGACTGGGAGATGTCGACCCTGGGCGATCCCATCAGCGATGCCGCCCTGATGTGCGTGTACCGCCACCCCATGTTCAACCTCGTGCACGCCGACGCCGCGTGGGCGTCACCGCTGATTCCGTCGGCAGACCAACTCGCGCAACGGTATTCGGTGGCATCTGGTCAGCCGCTGGACCATTGGGAGTTCTACATGGGCCTTGCGTACTTCAAGCTCGCGATCATCGCGGCCGGCATCGCCTACCGCGGCAGGGTGGGCGGCGCGCCGGCCGACTTCGTCACGATGGTCGACGACGCGGTCGCTCCGTTGATCGACGCCGGACTCGAGTCGTTGCGCTAACGGAGCGCGGCTTTGTAGTTCTTCTTGGCGGCGCGACGCAGTTGCACCATGCGTGCTGCCCCCGCCAACGCCGTGATCAGGCCGCCACACACCGCGGCGAACAGAATCGCCACACCCCTCGGCATGAACCAGTTCCAACCGAGGAAGGCGAACTCGGTCGATTCAGTGTTCTGCGCGATGAATATCAGCAGCAGGATGAGGATGAGGAAGCCTGCGATCACTGCCGACCAGAGCGCGGCCGCGCGGGTGAAATGGACCTTCTTGACCGACGGTGCGGTGCGATCGGCGATCTCGCCGTCCGTCGGCGGAACCGGCGGCCCGGGATTGGGTGGACCGTAGGGGTCCGGTTCGTTCTGCGCTGACGGACCGTACGGATCGGTGCTCATGGGTCCAAGTTTGCCCCTTCCCGGCCCCGACAAACGGCATTTGACGTCGACGGTCGAATCGTGGGCCGGACAAACCGCGCGTAGCTGCGGCGATGCCGATACTGTCGAGATCATGACCTCGATGCCGCGACGCCGGCGCCTGCCGTTCGCCGTGGCGGTGATGGTTCTCGCGCTCCTGATGAGCACGGCCTGTGGCAGCTCGAACCCGCTCGGCGGCGGCGAGATCTCCGGTGACCTCAAGACGATCGCGGTGGGGTCCGCGGACTTCACGGAGTCCAAGATCATCGCCGAGATCTACGCCCAGGCGCTGGAGGCCAACGGCTTCACCGTGCGACGGCAGTTCGGGATCGGCAGCCGCGAGACCTACATCCCCGCCGTGCAGGACCACTCGATCGACCTGATCGGTGAGTACACAGGCAACCTCCTGCAGTACTTCGACGAGGACACCACCGCCACCACCCCCGACGCCGTCCTGCTCGAACTGCTCAAGGTGCTGCCCGGTGACCTGTCGATCCTGTATCCGTCTCCGGCCGAGGACAAGGACACCCTGGCGGTGACCGAGGCGACCGCGCAGCGGTGGAACCTCAAGACCATCGGCGACCTCGCCGAGCACTCGCCGGAAGTGAAAGTCGGTGGGCCATCGGAGTTTCAGACGCGGGTCACCGGCCTGGTGGGACTCAAGGAACGGTATGGGCTCGACATCGCACCGGCGAACTTCGTCGCCATCAGCGACGGTGGCGGGCCGGCGACCGTGCAGGCGCTCATCAGCGGGGCGATCACCGCCGCCAACATCTTCAGCACGTCACCGGCGATCGAGAAGAACAATCTCGTCGTGCTCGAAGACCCCGAGAACGTGTTCCTCGCGGCCAATGTCGTGCCGCTGGTCGCGTCGCAGAAGATGTCCACCGACCTCAAGACGGTGCTCGACGCGGTCAGTGCGAAGCTGACCACCGAGGCTTTGATCGAGCTCAACACCTCGGTCGAGGGAAACCGCGGCATCGACCCCGACGAAGCGGCGCAGAAGTGGATCGCGGAGAACGGATTCGACAAACCGGTGCAGAAGTGATCGAGTTCTCCAACGTCACCAAGCGTTACCCGGACGGCACCGTCGCGGTCGACGACCTCACCCTCGAGGTGCCCGAGGGAACGTTGACGGTCTTCGTCGGCCCGTCGGGCTGCGGCAAGACCACGTCCATGCGGATGATCAACCGGATGATCGAGCCCACCTCGGGCACCCTGACCGTCGACGGACGCGACGTCACCAAGGCGGACCCGGTCAAGCTGAGGCTCGGTATCGGCTATGTGATTCAGAGCGCGGGCCTCATGCCCCACCTACGAGTGGTCGACAACGTCGCCACCGTCCCGGTGTTGCAGGGTGAATCACGGCGCAGCGCACGGCGATCCGCACTCGAGGTGATGGAACGGGTGGGTCTGGACGTCAAGCTCGCCGACCGCTATCCGGCGCAACTGTCCGGTGGTCAACAACAGCGTGTCGGGGTGGCGCGCGCGCTGGCCGGCGACCCGCCGATCATGCTGATGGACGAACCGTTCAGCGCCGTCGACCCCGTCGTGCGAGAGGAGCTGCAGGCCGAGATCGCCCGTCTGCAAAGCGAACTGCGCAAGACCATCGTCTTCGTCACCCACGACATCGACGAGGCGGTCAAGCTCGGCGATCGCGTCGCCGTGTTCGGCCGTGGCGGGGTGCTGCAGCAGTACGGTGAGCCGTCGTTCGTCCTGTCCAATCCGGCCAACGAGGAGGTGGCCGCGTTCGTCGGCGCCGACCGTGGATACCGCGGACTGCAGTTCTTCCACGCGTCGGGCCTGCCACTGCACGACATCGGCCACGTCGACGAAGGCGATGTCGAAGCGCTGGAGTTGAGGCCCGGTGATTGGCGGCTGGTCACCAAGGACGATCGGAAACCGTTCGCCTGGATCAACGCCGACGGTGTCGCCCTGCGCCGCACCGGAAAGTCGCTCTACGACAGCACGATCGCCGGTGGTTCACTGTTTCGGCCCGACGGGACGCTGCGCAACGCGCTCGACGCCGCGCTGTCCTCGCCGAGCGGGATGGGGGTCGCCGTCGACGACGACGGCCGGCTGATCGGCGGGGTGAAGGCCGACGACGTGCTGGCCGAACTCGACAAGCAACGCCGGGTCCCGGAGCTGGGCTAGCGGATGCGCTATCTGCTCACGCACCTCGACGACTTGTGGGCACTGACGGTGATCCATTTGCGCCTTTCGCTGATTCCGATCGTGCTCGGCCTGATCATCGCCGTACCGGTGGGTGCTGCGATCCAGCGCACCACCACGGCGCGGCGCCTGACCACGATCACCGCCAGCATCGTCTTCACCATCCCGTCGCTGGCGCTGTTCGTCGTCCTGCCCCTGATCATCCCCACACGCATCCTCGACGAGGCGAACGTGATCGTGGCGCTGACGCTCTACACCGTGGCCCTGCTGGTGCGGGCGGTGCCGGAGGCGCTGGACGCGGTGTCGCCGACGGTGCGCGACGCAGCGACGGCGGTCGGATACCGGCCCCTGACGCGGATGGTGAAAGTCGAACTGCCGCTGGCGGTTCCGGTCCTGATCGCCAGTTTGCGCGTGGTCGCGGTCACCAACATCTCGATGGTCGCGGTCGGATCGGTGATCGGCATCGGCGGGCTGGGCACCTGGTTCACCGAGGGCTACCAGGCGAATAAGAGCGATCAGATCATCGCCGGCATCATCGCGATCTTCGTGCTCGCGATCGTCATCGACACCCTGATCATGCTGGTCGGAAAGGCGCTCACACCGTGGACGCGCGCGACCCGCGGGGTGCCGGTGTGGCGCAGGCTCAAGGCGGCGTCGTGACGGGTCCGATGGGGTTTTTGCAGGAGGCGCTGTCCTACCTGTTCACCGCGGCCAACTGGAGTGGGCCCGCCGGGTTGCTCGCCCGCACCGTCGAGCACCTCGAGTACACGGTGCTCGCGCTGTTCTTCTCGGCGCTCATCGCCATTCCGGTCGGGATGCTGATCGGACACACCGGGCGGGGGACATTCATCGTCGTCACCGGTGTCAACGCACTGCGCGCGCTGCCGACGCTGGGTGTGCTGCTGCTCGGTGTGCTGCTGTGGGGACTCGGGCTGGTACCGCCGACCGTTGCGCTGATGCTGCTGGGCATTCCGCCGCTGCAGGCGGGCACGTATGCAGGCATCGCCAACGTGGACCCCACCGTCGTCGACGCCGCCCGCTCCATGGGCATGACCGAACGGCGCATCCTGCTGCGCGTGGAGACGCCGATCGCGATGCCGTTGATCCTGGGCGGGCTGCGGACCGCCACGCTGCAGATCGTGGCCACCGCGACCGTCGCCGCATACGCCAGTCTCGGCGGGCTGGGCCGCTACCTGATCGACGGCATCAAGGTGCGCGAGTTCCATCTGGCCTTGGTCGGCGCGCTGATGGTGACGGCGCTGGCGTTGTTGCTCGATGCCGCGCTCGCGTTCGCGGTGTGGGCGTCGGTGCCGGGAACCGGGCGCCTGCGAAGTGGGCGGCGCATGCCCCAGCCGTTTCTCGGCGACGAAGTCGTTCTCGAATCCCGTCCCCGCGCAACATCACAGCGCGGCCCAAAAAGCAAAGACCCAGCACGTTACGAACGAGGGACGGTTCGCATACGGTATAGGGGTGAGTGAAGCAGGCGGCTCCGAGAAGACATGGCCGGCGATCCTGACGTGGCGGGCGCACGACATCCCTCGAATGGAATCGGTCCGGGTGCATGTGTCGGGCAACCGCATCAAGGCCTACGGCAGGATCGTGGCCGCCGCTACACCCTTTCACCCGGCGTTCTCCGCTTCCTACGACTTGGTGACGGACGAGGCCGGCGGTACCAAACGGCTGTCCATGACCGTCACACTCGCCGAGCGCGAGCGGCAACTCTCGATCGCCCGCGACGAAGAGAACATGTGGCTGGTTCAGCAGCACACCGGGGAGACCCGTCGCGCCGCGTACGACGGCGCGCTGGACGTCGACGTCATCTTCAGCCCGTTCTTCAACGCCCTGCCGATCCGGCGTACCGGGCTGTATCAGCGGACCGATTCCATCAGCTGCCCGGTGGTGTACGTGCGACTGCCGGAACTGTCGGTGGAGACGGCGGTGATCAGCTACAGCAGCGCCGAAGACGGAATCAAGCTGCACTCGCCCGTCGCCGACACCACGATCAGCGTCGACTCGGAC
The DNA here is from genome assembly GCF_002245615.1 of Mycobacterium neumannii. Classification (NCBI taxonomy): domain Bacteria; kingdom Bacillati; phylum Actinomycetota; class Actinomycetes; order Mycobacteriales; family Mycobacteriaceae; genus Mycobacterium; species Mycobacterium neumannii. The sequence continues at coordinate 78,534 of NZ_NKCO01000005.1, forward strand.
GGGTTCATCCTCGATTATCCAGGGTTGGCAGAGCGGATCTGATCACCCCGCCTGCGCGGCCCGCAGCGGCCAGTTCCTCGCGCCACTGCTCTTCGCCGACGACGATCGTGACGATCCCCGTCCTGTCGAAGTTGTCATAGCGAATCCGGGCGGCGTGCCCGGAGTCGACGAGTTCGGTCAGCGGTCTGCGCGCGGCGAGCGCGTCGCGGGCGTCGGTGAGCAGTTCCAGCGTGCGGTCCAACACCGGCAGCAGTTCGTCGGCGTTGGCCTCGCACATCGCCCGCACCATATCCGGCGCGGTGGCGGCGACGCGGGTGCCGTCGCGGAACGAACCGGCCGCCAGCGCGAACGCCAGCGGCACCTCACCGGCGGTGGCGGCGAGTGCCTCGGCCAGCAGGTGGGGCAGATGAGAGATCGTCGCGGCGGCCGCGTCGTGTTCATCGGAGCGGGCGGGGACGACGACCGCGCCGCAGTCCAGCGCCAGGTTCATCACCAGCGTCCAGATATGCGGGTCGACGTGATCGTCGACGCAGACGACCCACGGAGCGTCGACGAACAACCGGGCGTCGCCCGCCGCCCAACCCGAGTGCGCGGTGCCCGCCATCGGGTGCCCGCCGACGAATCGCTCGAGCAGGCCGTATGTCTGGACCTCTTGCAGCACAGCGGTTTTCACGCTTGTCACATCGGTCAGCGGACAGTCCGGGGCGGTGTCGCGAATGTGGCCCAGCATCTGGCCCAGGGCGGGCACCGGCACCGCCAACACGATCAGCGCGTTGTCGGCCGCCGCCCGCTTCAGCACGGCGTCAAGGTCCTCGCCTGCGTCGAACCCGTCGGCGGTCGCGGCCTGGACGCCTTCCAGAGACCGGTTGTAACCGAACACCTCGCGTCCGGCGGCCGCAGCTGCGCGCATGACCGAGCCACCGATCAGCCCGAGGCCGAGCACGCAAACCGGGGTGTTGGTCACCCGTCAAGGTTGGCATATCGAGCGCCGTCGACCACGTCGGGATCGGCGTCGATACTGGAAAAGGGGGGTGCGGACGCGTTAAGGACATGGAAAAGGGCATGGTCGACGACTACCGTAGGCCGACATGGGAGCACAGCGTGCACAGGCGCGGGAGCAGTCCACGGACACTCCCGACGGCTTCGGCGTTGCTGTCGTCCGTGAGGACGGCAAGTGGCGATGCGCGCCGATGCGCGAAGCGGCCCTGACTAGCCTCACCGACGCCGAGCGGGAACTACGCGAAATCCGCAGCGCGGGAGCGGTGTTCGGGCTGCTGGACATCGACGACGAGTTCTTCGTCATCGTGCGCCCCGCCCCCTCTGGCGCGCGGCTGTTCCTGTCGGATGCCACCGCCGCCCTGGACTACGACATCGCCGCCGAAGCCTTGGAGATGCTCGACGCCGACATCGAGCCCGAGGAGCTCGAGGAGGCCGAACCGTTCGAGGAGGGCGACCTGGGTCTGCTCTCGGACATCGGCCTGCCCGAGGCCGTGCTCGGCGTCATCCTCGACGAGTCCGACCTCTACGCCGACGAACAGCTGGGCCGGATCGCGCGCGAGATGGGCTTCGCCGACGAGTTGTCGGCAGTACTCGACCGTATGGGCCGGTGATCGCGCAGCCCGACGACGAGGCACTGATCCGCGCCGCCCTCGAAGCTGCACGTAGCGCCGGTCCGCGCGACGTGCCGATCGGGGCGGTCGTCGTCTCAGCCGACGGCACCGAGTTGGCGCGCGCCGCCAATGAGCGCGAAGCCCTCGGCGATCCCACCGCGCACGCCGAGATCCTCGCGATCCGGGCCGCCGCGGCGGTGCTCGGCGACAGCTGGCGGTTGGAGGGCACCACGCTGGCGGTCACCGTCGAACCCTGCACTATGTGCGCGGGCGCGCTGGTGATGGCGCGCGTGGCGCGGGTGGTGTTCGGCGCCTGGGAGCCCAAGACCGGGGCCGTCGGGTCGTTATGGGATGTGGTGCGCGACCGGCGGCTGACCCACCGACCGCAGGTGCGCGGCGGCGTGCTGGCCGACGAATGCGCGGCGCCGCTGGAGGCGTTCTTCTCCCGGCAGCGTTGACGCCTGTGTCTCGCGAGACGTACACCAGGGTCCCGGTCGGCCCGTGGTTCACGACCCTGGTGTAGCTCTCGCGAACAGAAACAACTGCCCGACAGCGATTGGAGTAGACCGGTGTGCGCCCGGTAAGCTGCCACACGGTGGCGTGTCCGAGCGGCCTAAGGAGCACGCCTCGAAAGCGTGTGACGGGTAACCCCCGTCCGAGGGTTCAAATCCCTCCGCCACCGCCACAACGATTCAGGCACTATTGTCAGAATCCGTCACTGAAGCAGAGGTCGAGGCGACCGCGGTGACCAACCCGAGAGAATTGGTATATGCGCGCGCTTCATGACCAGGACCCCTGGGCCTCGGCCGGGGGTGGTGCTGGGCTGCGCCCGTTCTCGGTGCTGCTCGTCGAGGACGACCGCGGCGACGCCATCCTGGTCGAGGAGTTGATCGCCGACGCCGACTCCAACATCAACGTCGTGTGGGCGCCGTCCATGGAGGATGCCGAACAGCATCTGGAGGTTTCCCGCCCGGACTGCGTGCTGCTGGATCTGAACCTTCCGGACGCCGACGGCATCAAGGCCCTCGACCGCGTCGCCAGGCGCGACATCACCATGCCGATCGTCGTGTTGACCGGTCTCAACGACGAGCACTTCGGCATCTCGGCCGTCGCTGCCGGCGCCCAGGACTACCTCGTCAAGGGTCGCGTCGAACCGGAGACGCTGCGCCGCGCCCTGCTCTACGCCGTGGAACGCAAACGCGCCGAGCTGACGTCGGTGGAACTGCACGCCAGCGAGCTGCGCGCGATGGAGAACGCCCGCCTCGAGCGTGGCCTGCTGCCGTCCCCGCTGCTCCTCGATCAACCCGGAATCGACATCGTCGCCGAGTACCGCCCCAGTCGTCAGCACGCACTGCTCGGCGGCGACTTCTACGACTTCGTGCAGACCCCCGACCGCACCCTGCACGTCATGGTCGGTGACGTGGCCGGCCACGGACCCGACGAGGCCGCGCTGGGCGTGGCGTTGAGGATCGGCTGGCGCGCACTGACGTTCGCCGGCTTGCGCGGCAACGAACGCATGCGCCAGTTGGAACGGATTTTGAGCACCGAACGCCCGGGGTCGAGCATCTTTGCGACGGTGCTCAGCGTTGCGATGTCCACCGACAACCTCAGCTTCAACGTCGTGTCCGCCGGTCATCCCGGCATGCTGCTGCACGGGGACAACACCGTGGAGTGGCTGGAACCGGAGGTCGGCCCGGCGCTCGGCCTGTACGGACTCGAGTGGCCGCTGAACCTTTTTGAACTGCCCCCAGGGTACGGCTTGGTGCTGTTGACCGATGGCTTGTTCGAGGGTCGCTCCGGTCGCGGAACCGAACGCCTCGGCGAGGCGGGCCTGCTCGAAGTCGCCAGGGGCTACGCGCACCTGCCCGGTCGCGAGTTCGTCACCGCGCTGATCGACGACGTGGAGCGCCGCGCGCAGTCGGTGGGCGGTATCAGCGACGACATCGCGGTGGTGCGGGTGGAGCGGACGATCACCGGATGAGGGGTCGCCTCACCGTCCAGGGGTGGCAGAACCTCGTGCTGTCCCTGATGGGCGTGGTGGTCATCGCCGGCGCGATCGTGGGTGCGCTGCTGTTGAACCGGACCGACGAGGTCTCGCGCGAGCTGAACCTCGGTATCCAACCCGCCCGGGTGGCGGCGTATCAGTTGCAGGCGGCCCTTCGCGACCAGGAGACCGCTGTGCGCGGTTACGCGATCGCCGCCGATCTCCAATTCCTCGACCCCTACTTCGAGGGTCAGCAGGTCGAAAATGAGGCGGCGCGGCAGATCCGCGACGGAATCGGCCACCGGGAGAAGCTCATCGGCGACCTGGAAGCGATCGAGAAGGCCGCGGCCGAGTGGCGCTCGACGTACGCGGACCCGCTGATTGCCTCGGTGACACCCGGGATGCCGAAGGTTCTGGACGCCGCCACCGCCGAGCGGGGCAAACAAGGGTTCGACGCCCTGCGCGTGCTCTTCAACACCCAGAACCGCGACCTGTCACAGGCCCGTCAGGATGCGGTCGACGAGCTCGCCGCCGTGCAGACCTGGCGAGACACCCTGTTGATCGCGATCCTCGTGGCGTTCTTCGTCGCCGGCATCGTGCTGGCGGTCCTGGTGCGCAAGGCCGTCACCCGCCCCCTCGAGCAGCTCGCCGCCTCGTGCCGCAGGATCACCGAGGGGAACTTCGACGAGAAGATCGCGGTGCGCGGCCCGCGTGACATTCAGGCGATCGCTGCGGATGTGGAGGACATGCGCCAACGCATCGTCGACGAGCTGGCCGCCTCGCGGTCGGCCAAAGAGCAACTCGGCGACCAAGCCCTGGAACTGCAACGGTCAAACGCCGAACTCGAACAGTTCGCCTATGTGGCTTCACACGACCTGCAGGAGCCGCTGCGCAAGGTGGCCTCGTTCTGCCAGCTGATCGAGAAGCGCTACGGCGACAAGCTCGACGAGCGCGGCGTCGAGTACATCCGCTTCGCCGTCGACGGCGCCAAACGCATGCAGGTGCTGATCAACGACCTGCTCACCTTCTCCCGCGTCGGCAGGCTCGGCTCGACCGAAGCCGACGTCGACCTCGATGCCGTGCTGGCCGACGCGATCGACAACGTGTCGGCCTCGATCGAGGAATCCGGTGCGGAGGTGGTGCGCACCGGAGAGCCGCTGCCTACCGTCAAGGGCGACCCGACGCTGTTGACGATGCTGTGGCAGAACCTGATCGGCAATGCGGTGAAGTTCCGCCGGCCCGACGCCGCGCCGCGGATCGTCATCGACTGCACCGTCGGCGAGGGCACCCGCGAGGGCGCGTGGCTTTTCACCGTCACCGACAACGGGATCGGCATTCCCGAGGAGTTCGCCGAGAAGGTCTTCGTGATCTTCCAGCGCCTGCACGGCCGTGAGGTCTACACCGGAACGGGTATCGGCCTGGCGCTGTGCAAGAAGATCGTCGAGCACCACGGCGGTAACATCTGGATCGACACCGGCCACACCGAGGGCACCAGGTTCCGCTTCACCATTCCCTGCGTCGTTGACGAGCCCGTCGCGGCCGAAATGGAAGGATCAACTGTATGACACTGGACGGCCGGGCGATCGACGTGCTGCTCGTCGAGGACGACCCGGGTGACGAGCTGATCACCCGAGAAGCATTCGAGCACAACAAGATCAAGAACACCTTGCACGTCGCGCACGACGGCGAGGAGGGACTCGACTTCCTCTACCGCCGAGGCAAGTACGCCGACGCGCCGCGGCCCGACCTGATCCTGCTCGACCTGAACCTGCCGAAATACGACGGCAGGCAGTTGCTCGAGCAGATCAAGTCCGACGCCGAGCTCAGCCATATCCCCGTGGTGGTGCTCACCACATCATCGGCGGAGGAAGACATCCTGCGCAGCTACAAACTGCACGCCAACGCGTATGTCACCAAGCCCGTCGATCTCGATCAGTTCATGAACGCCGTCCGCCAGATCGACGAGTTCTTCGTTCAGGTGGTTCGGCTGCCCAATTCCTGACCGCCGCGTTCGTCGTCGGTCACGTCGAAGTCGATGCGCACGGTCGTGCCCGACGTCGATTTCATGACCTCCACACCGTTGCCGACCGCGCGGATGATCGGAAGGCCGCGCCCGCGGGTCGTCGGCTCCGTGCTCGGGGTCCGCCACTGCCCGTGATCTGAAACACAGACCACGATCCGCGCGTCCTCGACAGTCGCCTCGACCACCATCTCTCCCTCGGGGGAGTCCTGGTAAGCATGCTCGACGCAGTTGGTGGCGGCCTCGTTGACCGCGAGCACGATGTCGGCGCTCACGTCGTCGGGCACGCCGATCGGTTCCATCCACCCGACCAAACTGCGGCGAATCTGTGCCAGTCGATCCGCGGTGGCCGGAACCTCGATCCTCAGAGGGTCTGCCGGCCGCAGACGCACATCGATCACCACGCCCGTGGTTGTACCCCGCTTGCCCCGATTCCTCACGTATGTCACGCATACGCTTGGGTCTCAAAACAATAGCGAGGCGCAGATCACACACGAGGACGACGAAAGGCGAGCGCGCCGCGCGTACCGGTGGTCGTCAGCCGTAGAAGATCACCTGATAGTCGGGTGTCCACGCACCCTGTTTGCAGCTCAGCGGGATGCCGTCGGGGGTCTGGGCCACTCCGGTCGCATCGCCGCACGGCAGACGGTTGGTGCGGACGCCGACCAGCGGCGGCGACGAGACCCAGGTGCTGCGCGAGTTGCACGCCAGCGTGTTGCCCGAGGCGTCGATCCCGAAGTTGTAGCGGGTGTTCTGCACGCAGTGCGTGCCCTCCACCGCGCTCCGGTCGACGTAGGGAACACAGTCGGCGCCGTCGCAGTAGCCGGGGGATGCCGGCGCATTCGCGGCGGTCATCAGCGGTGCGGCGACGAATCCGCACGCGAGCGCAGCTGCAGCCATGAGCCTCATAGGTGGCTAGCCTAAGTGCCCCGCATCGACGGTGGACACGGAATAGGCTCTTAAGCCATGAAGCCGGTGTTGGTTACCCTGGTCGCCGCGGCGGGCGCGGCTGCGTTGATCTCCGCTCCGACGGCCAACGCCGATGCGGTCGCGTATCTGGTCAACGTGCACGTGCGTCCGGGATACAACTTCCCCAACGCCGACGCCGCCATCGGCTACGGCAGGACGATCTGCGACCGGGTGGCGGGCAAGATGAGCTACGGCCAGCTGGTGGACCAGGTGACCGCCGACTTCCACACGACCGACAAGTATCAGGGCGCTTACCTGATCAACCAGGCGGTCAACGAGCTGTGCCCGGCGCAGATCTGGCAGTTGCGCCAATCGGCCGCCGGCTACACCGGATGAAAAGCGGCGGCGCCCCTTGTCGGGACGCCGCCTTCTCTCACGCTCGATGATTGCCCTACGGGCAGGTGACTTCGATCTCGAAGGGCTTGTTGACCGGCTGCAACGGGTTGGCCATGTCGACGCCCGTGGCGGTGCCGCTGATCTTGTACGTCTTGCCGTCCTTCTCGGCCTTGGCCTCGCCCTGGCCGGCTCCACTCTGGTAGCCCAGCGTCACGCCGTTGACGTTGCCCAGGCCGACCGACTGCACCGTCGGTTCGTCGCCGGAGCTGACGACGGCGCCGATGCCGGTGGTGGCGTCGCCGATCGCGATGTTGGTGTTCCCGCCCATGTCGCTGCACACGACGGTGCCCTGGACGGCCTGATCCTGACCGTCGATCGTGACGGTGGTCTTGCCCTCGGCCGAAGCGGCCGTCGATGTCTCACCCGAGGTTTCAGACTTCTTCTCACCCGAGGAACAGCCGGATAGACCTGCGATGACGATCGCCGCGCCGCCGACGGCGACCAGTAACCCACGCTTCACCCTGTTCTCCTTTGTGTGTGTGACCCGTCAAGATCGGATCATCCGAAAGCAGTATGGGTTCGCGGGAAACCGGCCCACAGCGTTTCTGGCAAAAATTGATCATCCGCTCCAGCGCCTGCTCAGCAGGACACCTGGACGCTGAAAGTGCCGTTGGCCCGGAAGCTGGGGTTGTCGGTGTCGAAGCCGTCGGCTTCACCGGAGATGTCGTAGGTCCGGCCCGTCATGGAAACCTCGGCCGGCTCGGACGTGGCGCCCACCCCGGCCGTGTAGCTGCCGGTGAATCCGCCGAGGTTGTTGATCCTGACCGACTCGACGGTCAGGGCTTCCTGGTTCGACACCATCGCGGTGAGTCCGGACGTCTCGTCGCCCGTGGTGATGGTGGTGAGGTATCCCGTCGTGTCGCACTGCACCGCGTCGGTCGTACCCTCGTCGTTGCCGTTGACCGAGACCTGCGCCGTGCCCGCGACCAGTTCGCCCTTCGGCGGTGTGTAATCGTCGGGACTGCTCGAACATGCGGTCGGCGTCAGCACGATCGCGGCGGCACAGCACGTCGGCACCCACCGATTTCTCACAGTGCAGAATCTACGGCGTGGCCGTGCCGAAATCTCCCGCTCCGAAAGAGTCGTCGGCCCCGTTTTTCAGCGTGACGGCGCAACTGCCCGGCCGGGCCGGCCGCACCGGCGTCATCCGCACCCCCCACGGTGAGATCCGCACCCCGGCGTTCATTCCCGTCGGCACACAGGCGACCGTCAAGGCGGTGCTGCCCGAAACCATGAAAGAACTTGGTGCGCAGGCTCTTCTGGCGAACGCCTATCACCTGTACCTGCAGCCCGGCCCGGACATCGTCGACGAGGCCGGGGGATTGTCGGCGTTCATGAACTGGCCGGGTCCGACGTTCACCGACAGCGGCGGCTTTCAGGTGTTGTCGCTGGGCGCGGGCTTTCGCAAAGTGCTGGCGATGGACGCCGAGCGCGTCCAGGCCGACGACATCATCGCCGAAGGCAAGGAGCGACTGGCCAACGTCGACGACGACGGGGTGACGTTTCGATCGCATCTGGACGGATCCACCCACCGGTTCACCCCCGAGGTGTCGATCCGGATCCAACATCAGCTAGGCGCGGACATCATCTTCGCTTTCGACGAGCTGACCACGCTGGTCAACACCCGCGGATACCAGGAGCGGTCGGTGCAGCGGACGCATGACTGGGCGGTGCGCTGTCTGACCGAGCACCGGCGGCAGCACGAGGCGCGTCCGGACAAGCCCGGGCAGGCGTTGTTCGGGGTCGTGCAGGGCGCCCAGTACGAGGACCTGCGCAGACAGGCCACCCGCGGTCTGGTCACGATCGGCGCACAGGCCGGGCCCGCCGAGGGCCTCGAATTCGACGGCTACGGCATCGGCGGCGCCCTGGAAAAACAGAACCTCGCCACGATTGTCGGATGGGTGGTCGACGAACTGCCCGCCGACAAGCCCCGCCACCTGCTGGGCATCAGCGAGCCCGACGATCTGTTCGACGCGATCGCCGCGGGCGCCGACACGTTCGACTGTGTGTCTCCGTCGCGGGTCGCCCGCAACGCCGCCGTGTACTCGACAACCGGCCGCTTCAACATCACCAACGCTCGGTTCCGCCGGGACTTCACCCCGATCGACGCCGACTGCGACTGCTATACCTGCGCCCACTACACCAAGGCCTACATCCACCACCTGTTCAAGGCCAAGGAGATCCTGTCGGCGACCCTGTGCACCATCCACAACGAGCGGTTCGTGGTGCGGCTGGTCGACCGCATCCGCGCGGCCATCGAAACGGGTGACTTCGACGAGCTGCGCGCCGACGTGCTGGGCCGGTACTACGCGACACGAACGCGCTGACACTTCTGGCGCGAACGTGGGTTACCCGCACGCTGTCGGGTGTCGGAGCGTGCATCAACGCCACACTCGGCGGGATAGCGTCTAGCGCATGCGCATTCTGCTGATCGGCGCCGGCGGTGTGGGCGCGGCGTTCTGCTCGATCGCGACGCGGCGCGACTTCTTCGACACGGTCGTGGTCGCCGACAACGACGAGGACCGGGCCCGGCGGGCCGCCGACGCGGCGGGCGATGCGAGGTTCGTCTCCGCGCGGGTCGACGCCACCTCCGCCGACGCCGTCGCCGACCTGGTCCGAACCCACCGGATCACCCATGTGATGAACGCGGTCGATCCGCGATTCGTGATGCCGATCTTCGACGGCGCGCTGGCCGGCGGCGCCGACTACCTCGACATGGCGATGAGCCTGTCGCGGCGCCACCCCGAACAGCCCTACGCGCTCACCGGGGTCGAGCTGGGCGACGAGCAGTTCGCCGCCGAGGAGCGCTGGCGCGACGCCGGTCGGCTGGCATTGGTGGGCATCGGTGTCGAGCCCGGGCTGTCGGACGTGTTCGCGCGCTACGCCGCTGATCACCTGTTCGCCGAGATCGACGAACTCGGTACCCGCGACGGCTCGAACCTGACCGTCGACGGTTACGACTTGGCCCCGTCGTTCTCGATCTGGACCACCATCGAGGAGTGCCTCAACCCGCCGGTGATCTGGGAGGCCGACCGGGGCTGGTTCACCACCGAACCCTTCAGCGAGCCAGAGGTTTTCGACTTTCCCGACGGTATCGGCCCGGTCGAGTGCGTGAACGTCGAGCACGAGGAGGTGTTGTTGATGCCGCGCTGGGTCAAATGCAAACGCGCGACGTTCAAGTACGGGCTCGGAAACGAATTCATCGACGTCCTCAAAACGCTGCACAAGCTCGGGCTCGACCGCACCGAGAAGGTGACGGTCGGCGGCGTCGAGGTGAGCCCCCGCGACGTGGTGGCCGCATGCCTGCCCAATCCCGCCACCCTCGGGCCGAAGATGCGCGGAAAGACCTGCGCCGGGCTGTGGGTGACGGGAACCGGCAAGGATGGCAACCCCCGCTCCACCTACCTGTACCACGTCGTCGACAACGAATGGTCGATGGCCGAATACGGGCATCAGTGCGTGGTCTGGCAGACGGCGATCAATCCGGTTGTCGCGCTTGAGCTTCTGGCCAACGGCACCTGGAGCGGCAGCGGTGTTCTCGGCCCCGAGGCCTTCGATGCGGTGCCGTTCCTGGATCTGTTGACGGCCTACGGCTCAGCGTGGGGCCAGCACGAGCTGTAGCGCGAACGTGGGTTACCCGCACGCGTCGAGGCCGGTAGGCGTGTGTCGATCCCACACTCGGCGCGGTAGGTTCTCGCCATGCCGATCGAGCTCACCGCCGAGCAGGCCGCCGCGCGACTTGCGACCGACGACACCCTGGGCATACCGCTCGGCCCGGGCCAACCGCCAGCGTTCCTGCGCGCGCTGGGTGCACGCGACGACTGGACGAACCTTCGTGTCTACGGGGCGCTGCTGGCGGTCGGCACCGAACTGTTCGCCCGTCCCGGCGTGCGCTATCTGTCGGGTTTCTACGGTCCGCTCGAACGCGCACTGCGGGACTCGGGCGCCGATGTCGAGTTCGCGCCGGCCGACTTTCGCCGCTTCGGCCCGCTGCTCGAACGCCAGTCTCCGCGTGTGATGACGACCGTCGCCACACCGCCGGACGCCGACGGCTGGTGCTCGCTGGCCCTGCACGCCGGTGGCACGGTCAACGAATTACACCGCGCCGGGGCCGATCCCGATCGCATACTGATCGTCGAGGCATCCGAGGCCTACCCGCGCACGTTCGGGCTCGGCGACGAGCAGCGCAATGCGCTGCACGTCGACGAGATCGACATCCTCGTGCACTCGGCCGACGCGCCGCTCACACTTCCGGGCGCGGCCCCCACCGAGGCCGATGTCGCGATCGCGCAGCACGCCGTCGCCTTCATCCGGCCCGGCGCGACGTTGCAGACCGGAATCGGTTCGATCCCCAGCCGGATCGCGGCGTTGCTGGCCGAGGGCGACGGCGGCGAATACGGTTTGCACAGCGAGATGTTCACCGACGGCTGTATGCAACTGCATCGTGCGGGAAAGGTCGCCAACACCGGCAAGGGCATCTACGACGGTGTGAGCGTGACGACGTTCGCGTTCGGCTCGGCGGAGCTGTACACCTGGCTCGACGGCAATCACGACGTCGCGTTCCTGCCGGTGGAGATCGTCAACGCACCCGAGGTGATCGCCGCCAACCACGAGATGGTGTCCATCAACGGCGCGCTCGCGATCGACATCGGCGGCCAGGTCGTCGCCGACACCATCGACGGTAACCAGTTCAGCGGCGTCGGCGGTGCAGAGGATTTCGTCGCAGGCACCGGTCTCGAGTTGTCCGACCGCTCGCTGATCTGTCTGCCCTCGACGTATGAGAAGAACGGGAAACTGCATTCGCGGATCGTGCCGTGGTTCGGGCCTGGCGCGGTGATCACCACGCCGCGACACCATGTCGACGTGATCGTCACCGAGTACGGCGCCGCGGAACTGGAGGGCGCGACCGTCCGCGAACGCGGTGAGGCGCTCGCCGCGATCGCGCATCCGCAGTTTCGCGACGACCTTCTCGCGGCGGCCGAACGGGCGTCCAAGGGGCGCTCGCCTGTCGTCTGACGCCCTTCCCCCCTCCCGCGAGCGACCGTGTCTGTCCCCGACACGCCGCACGGCGGCGTACCAAAAGCGGTCGCTCGCACAGGATCTAGTCGGGCCGATAGATCCACGGTGTGCGCGGAAGCGCGGCCGGATCGAACTCGGCGAGCATGCCCTCGACGTCGCGAGCCTGCCACCCGAGCGACTCGCTGATCTGGGCGAGCGCGCGCGGTACGCCGATCTCGGCCAGCGTCACCGCCCCGTCGCGTTTGGCCAACCGGGCGCCGTCCTCGTTGAGCACCAGTGCAACGTGGGCGTACACCGGCTCGGCGTAACCGAGCATCCGCGCCAGATACGCCTGCCGAGGCGACGAGGGCAGCAGGTCGTCCCCCCGCACCACCTGGTCGACACCCTGGGCCGCGTCGTCGACCACGACCGCGAGGTTGTAGGCCGGCACCCCGTCACCGCGGCGCACCACGAAGTCGTCGACGATGCCGGTGTAGGCGCCGTGCAGCACATCGTGGACGGTGTGCACGATCGCGTCGGTGCGCAACCGGAGCGCGGGCGGGCGCCCTGTCTCGGCGCGTCGCGTCGCGCGCTGGGCGTCGGTGAGGTCGCGGCATGTGCCCGGGTAGGCCCCCTGCGGCGCGTGCGGCGCGCGCGGAGCTTGCGCGATATCCTTTCGGCTGCAATAGCATTCGTAGAGCAGGCCACCGCCTTCCAATCCTGCGATCGCGTCGTCGTAACGCGAGCGGTGTTCGGACTGCCACTCCAGGACGTCCCACGTCAACCCGATCGCCGCCAAATCGGAAAGTTGGCGCCGCCCTACGTCGTCGAACGTGCGGTCGTCGAGGTCGTCGACGCGCATGACGAAGCGACGGCCGGTCGAGCGGGCGAACAACCACGCCAGGATCGCGGTGCGCAGGTTTCCGATGTGCAGGTCCGCCGAGGGGCTCGGGGCGAACCTGCCGGCGTTCATGATCGCAATCTAACCGGCGGGCGTCCGCCGCTGGGGTGTGTCACCCTCGGACTCCCTTCACACCGGTCATCTTTCGTGCAAAGCGGGTATCCCCCGCTGTGCGCTGGTAGTTTGCCTGTGCACCGAGAAACACGGCCCATCGCCGGCGCTCGCCGTGCAGGCGTCCCAGGGTCGTGCCCGACGGACGCTAGGAGGCCGCACGTGGACCCCGATGGTTCCACCAGCCCGCAGGACGAAACCGACAAGGACGCACCCTCCTCGGGTGAAGTGAAGAAAGCGATCGCGGCCTCGGCCGTCGGCAACTACACCGAATGGTTCGACTACGGGCTCTACGCCTATGGGGTCTCCTACATCTCGACGGCCATCTTCCCGGGTGACGGGGCGACCGCGACGCTGTTGGCACTGATGACGTTCGCCGTGTCCTTCCTGGTCCGCCCGCTCGGCGGTTTCGTCTGGGGACCACTGGGCGACCGCCTCGGGCGGCGTCGCATCCTGGCCATCACGATCCTGGTGATGGCCGGCGCGACGCTGTGCGTGGGTCTTGTGCCGACCTACGCCACGATCGGGATCTGGGCGCCGGTGCTGATGGTGATCCTGCGGATGATCCAGGGTTTCTCGACGGGCGGAGAGTACGGCGGCGCCGCCACGTTCATGGCCGAATACGCTCCGGCCCGCCGTCGCGGCGTGATGGGCAGCTTCCTCGAGTTCGGCACCCTGGCCGGCTTCTCGACGGGCGCGCTGCTGATGCTCGGGTTCTCGCTGATCCTGTCCGACGACCAGATGAATGTGTGGGGGTGGCGGCTGCCGTTCCTGATCGCCGCTCCCCTCGGTCTGATCGGGTTGTACCTGCGCACCCGGCTCGACGAGACGCCGGTGTTCAAGGAACTGGAGCAAACTGGCAGACAGGAACAAAACATCGGCGCCGAATTCAAGGACCTCCTCGCCCAGTACGGGGGACCGATCCTGCGCCTCGGCGGTCTGGTAGTGGCGCTCAATGTCGTCAACTACACGCTGCTCACCTACATGCCCACCTATCTCGAGCAGTCGATCGGCCTGTCCACCGACATGTCGTTGGTCGTGCCGATCATCGGGATGCTGTCGATGATGATCTTCCTGCCTTTCGCGGGCCTGGCGTCGGACCGGTTCGGGCGCAAGCCCGTCTGGTGGATCTCCTTGATCGGGTTGTTCATCGCGGGCATTCCGATGTTCATGCTGATGTCGACCGGGGTGATCGGCGCCGTCATTGGCTTTGCCGTGTTGGGGTTGCTCTACGTCCCGCAGTTGGCGACCATCTCGGCGACGTTCCCGGCGATGTTCCCGACACAGGTGCGCTACGCCGGTTTCGCGATCGCCTACAACGTCTCGACGGCGCTCTTCGGCGGCACGGCCCCGGCGGTCAACGACTGGTTGATCGGTGTGACGGGCGACAACCTCGTGCCTGCGTACTACATGATGGGTGCCTGCATTGTCGGCGCGATCGCCCTGGCAAAGCTCCCCGAGACGGCGCGATGCCCGATCAACGGCACCGAGATACCCGGCACGCCGGAAGCGCCGCCGCAACTGGATTACGAGCTCGAGCCCAGTCGCTGAGTCAGAGGACGGCGTTGACCGCGTCGGACCAGACGCCCGCCGCCTCGTCGATCTGCCCGGCGGTCACGACGAGCGCGGGGATGAACCTGACGACCTGTCCCCAGGCGCCGCAGGTCAACAGCAGCAGGCCGCGCCTAGCGGCCTCCTGCTGCACGGCCAGTGCCGTCGCACCGTCGGGTCTTCCTGCGGCGTCCCGGAATTCGGCACCGAGCATCAGCCCGAGACCGCGCACGTCGGTGATCGCGTCGAACTTGTCGCCAACCGTTTGCAAGGCCTCACGCAACTGCGCTCCGCGTTCGGCGGCGTTGTCGACCAGTCGCTCGTCGGCGATCACGTCGAGCGTGGCCACGGCCGCCGCGCACGCCACCGCGTTGGCGCCGTAGGTACCGCCTTGGGAACCCGGCCACGCCCGCTCCATCAACGCGGCCGGCGCCGCGATGCCCGACAGCGGGAAGCCCGACGCGAGGCCCTTCGCGGTGATCAGGATGTCCGCGCGCACTTGAGAATCGCCGAAGAAGTGCTGACTGCCCCAGAACCGGCCGGTGCGCCCGAAGCCGGTCTGCACCTCGTCGACGACCAGCAGGATGCCGTGAGCGTCGGCGCGCTCGCGCAACCCGGCGAAGAAGCGCTCATTGGCGGGCACGTAGCCGCCCTCGCCGAGCACGGGTTCGACGAAGAACGCGGCGGTATCGGCGGGTGCGCTGATCGTCTGCAGCAGGTAATCCAGTTGTGCCAGAGCGAAATCGGTGGCCTGCTCGACCGGCCAGCCGAAGTGGCCGGGGTCCGGAAACGGCGCGACATGAACTCCGGCCATCAACGGCGCGAAGCCGGAGCGGAACTTGGTGCCGGAGGTGGTCATCGAGGCCGCCGCGACGGTGCGACCGTGGAACCCGCCGTGGAAGACGATGACGTTCGGCCGGCCGGTGGCCTGACGGGACAGTCGCAGCGCGGCTTCCACCGCCTCGCTTCCGGAGTTGGCGAAGAACAACCGATCGAGCCCGGTCGGCAGCACCTCTCCCAGCCGTTCCACCAAGGTGAGCAGCGGGCGGTGCATGACCGTCGTGTACTGCCCGTGGATCAGCGTGGCGACCTGGCGCTGGGCGGCCTCCACCACCCGCGGATGACAATGTCCGGTGCTGGTCACCCCGATGCCGGCGGTGAAGTCGAGATAGGAGCGGTCGTGTTCGTCGTAGAGCAGCACCCCTTCGCCGCGGGCGGCGACGACGCCGGTCGCCTGTCGAAGGATTGAGGAGAGCTGCGGGGCTTCGGAGGCCGAGTTCATGCCATGATCGTCAGCGGTGCACTGTAGATTGTCAACAATCCGACGCAGGGAGGCGTGGTGGATCGCGAACGGCACGTGATCGAGACGGTGGACAAGCGACTGTTCGTCGACGGCAAGTGGATCGATGCGAGCGGAGGGCGCACCTTCGACGTCGTGGACCCGGCGACGGGGCACACGCTGTGCGCGGTCGCCGACGCCACGCCCGCCGATGCGCGTGCGGCACTTGATGCGGCGGTCGCGGCCCAGCGCGAGTTCGCGGCGACCCCGCCGCGGGCCCGCGCCGACATGTTGATGGCCGCCTTCGAGTTACTGCACGCCCGCGTCGACGACCTGGCGTTGTTGATGACGCTGGAGATGGGCAAACCCCTCGCCGAGGCTCGAGGTGAAATCGCCTACGCCGCCGAGTTTTTCCGCCACTTCGCCGAAGAGGCCACCCGGATCGACGGCGGCTATCAGACCGCGCCATCGGGTGGTGCGCGTTTCCTGATCGCCCGTCAGCCCGTCGGGCCCTGTCTGCTGATCACCCCGTGGAACTTCCCGATGGCGATGGGTACCCGCAAGCTGGGACCGGCGATCGCCGCCGGTTGCACCAGTGTGATCAAACCGGCACACCAGACCCCGCTCACGATGTTGGCGCTGATGGGCATCCTCGACGAAGCGGGTGTGCCTGCCGGCGCCGTCAACTGCATCACCGCGATGGACGCGAACGCGGTGACCGAACCGCTGATCCGCTCGGGGCTGGCGCGCAAGCTGTCGTTCACCGGGTCGACGAGGGTGGGCCGGATTCTGCTCGAGCAGTGCGCAGAGAAGGTGTTGCGGACTTCGATGGAACTCGGTGGCAACGCACCGTTCATCGTGTTCGCCGACGCCGATCTCGACGAGGCGGTCGACGGGGCGATGGCGGCCAAGATGCGCAACATGGGAGAAGCGTGCACGGCGGCGAACCGAATCTTCGTGCACGCGTCGGTGATCGACGAGTTCGGGCGTCGGTTGGCCGAGCGGATGGCGGCGCTGCGCGTGGGCCGGGGCACCGAGGAGGGGGTCAACGTCGGCCCGCTGGTCGACGACGCCGCACTGCACAAGGTGCAGGACCTGGTCGACGACGCGGTGGGCCGCGGTGCCCGTGTGTTGACCGGCGGCACAGCGGTTTCGGGTGACGGCTACTTCTACTCGCCGACCGTGCTGACCGGCGTCCCGCGCGACGCGAGGATGTCAGGCGAGGAGATCTTCGGCCCGGTCGCGCCGCTGACGCCGTTCGAAACCGAGGACGACGTCGTTGCCGCCGCCAACGACACCGAATACGGCTTGGTGGCTTACGTTTTCACCAATGATCTGCGCCGGGCGCTGCGGGTCGCCGAGGCGTTGGAGACCGGCATGGTCGGCCTGAATCAGGGCGTGGTGTCCAACCCCGCCGCTCCGTTCGGCGGCGTCAAGCAGTCCGGCCTGGGCCGCGAAGGCGGTTCGGTGGGCGTCGACGAGTTCCTGGAGACCAAGTACGTCGGCATCGCCCTGGCGTGAGGCTCAGGCGCCGCGCGAGACCCGCACGACCAGCCGGTCGACCGCATCCTCCATGTGCGCGATCAGCAGCTTGTCGGACAGCTGCACGTCGCCGGCCCGGATAGCGCTGGCCAGCGCATGGTGCTCGGCAATCCGATCGTTGGGGTTGTCGTAGGTGTCCGCCAGCGCGTGCACACACATTCGCGTCTCCACGAGATACGTCTGGTGCATCCGCGACAGCCGCTCGCTACCCGCGAGTTCGACAAGGCGCTCGTGGAACCGGATGTCGGCCTCGCTGCCCTCCTCGACGTCGGCGGCCGCGGCCATCTCCTCGACGATCGCCAGCAGCTCGTCGCCGGCAGACGCGTAGTCGCCCTGCAGGATTCGGCGGGTCGCGGCGCGTTCGATCGCCTCGCGCGCGAGGTACATGTCGGAGGCCACCTCGGGCGTCATGTCGATCACGAATACCCCGCGGTTGCGGATGGCGATCAGCAGACCCTCCTGCGTCAACCGCTGCATCCCCTCGCGCAGCGGTCCGCGGCTGACGCCGAGCTTGCGGGCCAGGTCGGCTTCGATCAGCTGGGTGCCCGGGGCGAGCTGACCGTGCGCGATGGCCTGCCGCAGCTTGTCGGCGACGATGCTCGGCGTCGATTCCTGCTCCACCGGCGCCAGGAACTCGGTCACAGCCGCTCCTCGAACAGCCGGCCCAGGCCCGCGATCGCAGGCACTGCACCGGCGAGTTGCAGGCCCTTCCACACCGTCACCTGATTGGCGGTCAGCACTGGTTTGCCGACCGCGGCCTCGAGGCGGTCGATGATCGCCAGCGTGTGCATCGCGGTGTCGGGAACCAACACCGCTTGCGCGTCCGGGTGATCGGCAGCGGTGACCATCTGCGCCACCCGCTGCGGCTCCAACGTGCCGACTTCGGCGGCGGTGATGATGCCGTGGCTGCCCATCGCCACCACCTCGATGCCGTCGGCGGCCAGGAACCGCACGAAGTGCTCGGCGACGTCGTGCGGGTACGACGCTGCGATCGCGACGCGCTCGATGCCGAGGTGGCGCAGCGCGTCGACGAACGCGATCGAGGTGGACGACGCCGGAACACCCGCAGCCGCAGCGACTTTCGCGGCTTGTTGGCGGGCCCCCTCGGGGCCGAACACGAAGCTGCCCGACGTGCACGCCCACATCACCGCCTGCGGGCGTGCGCCGGCGAGCTGGCGCACACCATCGGCCAGGCGCTCGTCGCCTCCGAGATCCAGCAACGCGTCGACGCGGTGGGCGTCCTCACCGACGGAGGTGATGGCCACGGGCAGGCGCAGCGCACCGTCGACCCTGCCCTCGAGCGCGGGGAAGTCGTCCTCGGCGCTGTGCCCCGGATAGAGCAGTCCTACGGTCGCCATGACGCCCTTTCGATCGGCAGATTGTCGACAATGTTAGCAACCGGCACCTCGGCAACTACGCCTCGAACAGGCGCTGACCCGCTCCCACGCCCTTGCGCCCGGCCACGCGCAGCGCCGCCCACATCGTCACCTGGTTGGCCGTGACCACCGGTTTCTGCAATTCGGCCTCGAGATCGGCGATCAGGTCGTAGGTCGGCAGGTTCGTGCAACTGATGACGATGGCCTCGGCGTCCGCGACGTCGGTGGCGCGGACCAAGTCGGCGGTCCGCGCATACGGCACCGACCAGATCTGCGAGGTCAGACCCAGTCCCGAGGTGGCCACGACCTCGATACCGGCCTCCATCAGATAGCTCGTCAACCCGATCGTCAGGTCCGAGGTGTACGGGGTGACGGTCGCGACACGCCCGACGCCGAGGTGTCGCAGCGCCTCGAGCATCGAGCCGCTGGTGGTCACCGCGGCTGGGGCGCCGGCTGCCCGCATCGCCGCGACCAGCGCGGCTTCTCCGGCCATCCCCTTGACAAAGCTGCCCGCGGTGCACGCGTACGCGGTGACGATCGGAGAGACCGCCAGCACGTTCGCCGCGCCCGCGATCACGTGTTCGGGGTCGGAGATGTGCACCGCCATGTCGACGGTCACCGGCAGGGGGGCGTATCTGAGCCGGGTCACGTACAGGCTGACGTCGTCGGGCACCCAACGCCAGAGTTCCCGGTCGAGCGCGAAGTCATATGGTGTTACGACGCCTATGCCTACCTGCTGCAATGGTGGGGGCGGCACCAATTCCCCGATCCTCATTTGCACAGTGTGAGGCCAGATGACCAAACCAGCAACAGATTGTTGACAATCCTACGGCGTGTCCCTAGCCTCGGGTCGTGTCAGGCCCCCGCGAGATCGTGCAAAATATGCCGTCGTCGCAGGTCAGAGGTGATTCCACCCGACCAGTCGTCGCCGTCCTGTGCAAGAAGCCCACTGACCGCCCACCGGGCCTCGACGAACTCGATGTCCACTTGCGCTACTGCACCGCCGACGACCTCGCCGACGCGGTTCGCGGCGCCCGCGCGCTGCTGCTCTGGGACTTCTTCTCGACCGCGGTGCGCGACGCGTGGCACGACGCCGGCGAGCTGGAGTGGATCCACGTCACCGCGGCGGGCGTCGACACGCTGCTGTTCGACGAACTGCGCGCCTCCGACGTGGTGGTGACCAACGCCCGCGGCGTGTTCGACCGCCCGATCGCCGAGTACGTCCTCGGCGCGGTGCTCGCCCACGCCAAGGACAGCCGCACCAGCTTCGCCCTGCAGCGCGAGCACCGATGGCAACACCGCGAGACCCGTGCCATCGCGCGGGCCCGCGCGCTCGTCGTCGGCACCGGAAGCATCGGGCGTGAGATCGCGCGGCTCCTGCGCGCGGTGGGCATGCAGGTGCGCGGGGCGGGGCGCGTCGCAACGACGGACGACCCCGACTTCGGTGTCGTGGTGGCCAGTGCGAGCTTGACCGACGAGGTCGGCTGGTGCGATCACCTGGTGCTCGCCGCGCCGCTGACGAACGCGACGCGCGGCATGGTGGACGCCTCGGTGTTGTCGGCGATGAAGCCCGACGCGCATCTGGTCAACATCGGCCGCGGTCCGTTGGTGGAGGAGTCGGCGTTGCTTTCGGCGTTGCGCGACAACCGGATTGGCGGTGCGACGCTGGACGTGTTCGACACCGAACCGCTGCCGCCCGACCATCCGCTGTGGGACGCTCCTAACGTGACGATCACCGCACACATGGCCGGGGACGTGGTGGGTTGGCGCGAAGCCCTGGCCGAGCAATTCGTGGACAACGCGCAGCACTGGCTGGCCGGCGAGTCATTGGTGAACGTGGTGAACAAAAAACTCGGCTACGTACCGGGCGGAGCAGCTAGCGCGGCGACGCGGGGCCCGCGATGATCCCGACCGCCGCCGAACTGGTCCAGGGCTACCGCGCCAAGACCGTCTCTCCGGTCGAGGCCACGCAGGAGGCGCTGGCCGCGATCGACGCGTACGACGGCGCGGTCAACGCCTTCGTGCTCGTCGACCCCGAGAGGGCGTTGGCCGCGGCACGGGCCTCGGAGGCACGCTGGCACGCCGGGCAGCCGCTCGGGCCCGGGGACGGCGTGCCGACGTCGATCAAGGACGCGCTGTGGACCAGGGGATGGCCGACGCTTCGGGGTAGCTGGCTCATCGACGAGCCGGGACCGTGGAACGAGGACGCGCCCTGCACGGCGCGACTTCGGGAGACCGGAGCCGTCCTGCTCGGCAAGACCACGACACCGGAGTACTCGTGGAAAGGCGTCACCGACTCGCCCCGATACGGTGTGACCGGCAACCCGTGGGATCCCACCAAGACGGCGGGCGGTTCGAGCGGCGGCAGCGCCGCGGCGGTCGGCCTCGGCATGGGGGTGTGGTCGGTCGGCACCGATGCGGGGGGATCGGTGCGGATTCCGGCGGCGTTCACCGGAACCGTCGCGCTCAAGCCGACCTACGGCCTGATACCCCACTATCCGCCGAGCCCGTTCGGCACGCTGGCGCACCCGGGCCCGATGACGCGGACGGTCGTCGACACCGCCGCGCTGATGGATGTGATCACCGGATTCGATGCCCGGGACTGGTCGGCGATGCCGACGCCACGTGAGTCGTTCCTGACCGGGCTCGACGACGGCGTCGCGGGCCTGCGGGTGGCGTTCTCGCCGCGGCTCGGCTACGTGCGCAACGATCCGGAGGTCGAAGCCGCCGTGCGGGCCGCGGCGGCGGTGCTGGCCGATGCGGGTGCCCGGGTCGAGGAGGTCGACCCCGGGTTCCGCGACCCGATCGAGGCCTTCCACGTGCTGTGGTTCGCCGGCGCGGCAAAGGTGTTGGAGGCGTACGGCGAAGCGGTCGACGACCGGGTGGATGCGGGGTTGCGCCGGATAGCTGCGGTGGGTGCGTCGTTCTCGGCGTCGGACTACCTCGACGCGACGGCCGTGCGCATGCAACTGGGACAGACGATGGGCCGGTTCCACGAAACCTACGACGTGCTGGTCACGCCGACGCTTCCGCTGCCTGCGTTCAGCGTCGGTCGCGACGTGCCCGATGGCTGGCGGTCTCACTACTGGGCGAGTTGGACGCCATACACCTACCCGTTCAACATGACTCAGCAACCGGCGTTGAGCGTGCCGTGCGGATTCACCGCGGCGGGCCTGCCGATCGGGTTGCAGATCGTCGGCCCCCGGCACGCGGATGCGTTGGTGCTGCGGGTTGGCCGCGCCCACGAGATGGCCACCGACTGGCACCGGCGCACGCCGGCGTTGACGACACAAGGAGTTCGATGAGCAGGCTGATCACCGTGTCCCTCGACAAGCGCGGCGTCAGCTGCGTTGCCCGCATGCTCGACGACGCGGCGCCACGCACCTGCGCGGCGGTGTGGGACGCCTTATCTGACGGGCGCGTGCTTTCGTCACAGGTGTTCCACGGCAAGTATGCCCGCAACGAGATCTACACGCTGCTACCGGGATTCGCGGCCAAGGACCCGGGCAGGGAGAACACCACAGTCACGCCGATCCCCGGTGACCTGTGCTGGTTCTCCTTCGACTCCGATCAACTGGGCAACCCCGCCTACGGCTACGAGAACACCACCGGCACCGGCACCACCGGCGCGATCGTCGACCTGGCGCTGTTCTACGGCCGCAACAACCTGCTGATCAACGGCGACCAGGGCTGGGTCCCGGGCAACGTGTTCGGGGCGGTCATCGAAGGGCTCGACGAGATGGCCGAGGCCTGCCAGGACCTGTGGATGGGTGGCGTGCGCGGCGAAACCCTCAGTTTCCAACGCGCGGCGCAGGATTGACGCGCCGACTGGCTAGATCGGTTGAAGGCTGATCGGTTGTTCGCTCTGACCGGGATTGGGGTCGTTGCACGTCCCGGATTTCCAGCTGTAGCGAAGGTTGCCCGCCAAGGTCGCCGGATCGAACTCATAGGTCACATCGGCCGGGCCGGTGCTGCCGTCGGCGCACGGACGTGCGTTGAAGACGTCGTGGCGTTCGACGGTCCACGGGCCGTCGCCCTGCCTGCTGATCTGCGCGATCAGCCCGGTCGAGCTCGAAATCGTTCCACCGCAGTAACCTTCGGAGTTGCACTGCGTGGTGATCGACCACGTATTCGAGGTCGCCCCGTTGACCAGCCGGTACTCACCTTCGAGCCGCCCGTCCGCCCATGCCGGTCCCGCCGATCCGATCGCGACACCGATGAGCATCGCCGCCGCCGCCGTCGCGCGTGTGATCGCCATCCAGGCAGCATCACACGTCAGGCGCACGGGCATCGCCGAGATGGCGAAAGTTTCCGGTCAGTGGAGGCCGGGGACGATGTCGCCCAGCTTGAAGGTGACCGGCTGCTCGAGTTGGTCGTACGTGCACGACCGTGGATCGCGGTCGGGGCGCCAGCGGTTGAACTGCGCGGTGTGGCGGAACCGTTCACCTTCCATGTGGTCGTAGCGCACCTCGACCACCCGCTCGGGCCGCAGCGGTACGAACGAGAGGTCCTTGCCGGCATTCCAGCGTGATCCCTCGTTGCGGCGTGGGGTCCGCTCACCGACCATGTGCGCCGCCCAATTCCACGGATGGTTGTCGAACGTGGTTACCAGCGGCTGCAATTCGGTGAAGAGTTCGCGACGGCGGGCCATCGGGAACGCGCCGATCACGCCGACGGACGCCAACATGCCGTCGTCCTTGTACAGCCCGAGAAGCAGCGACCCGATGGCATCGTCACCGGACTTGTGGAGGCGGTAGCCGGCGACGACGCAGTCCGCGGTCCGTTGATGCTTGATCTTGAACATCACGCGCTTGTCCGGTTGATAGGTCAGCGACAACGGCTTCGCGATGACGCCGTCGAGGCCGGCACCCTCGAACTCGTCGAACCAGCGTTGCGCCGTCGCGAGGTCCGTCGTCACCGGAGTGACGTGGAATTTCGGGCCGGCGTCGGCGAGAGCGTCCACGAGCGCGGCGCGGCGTTCGCCGAAAGGCCGCTGCGTGTAATCGATGTCGTCGAGTGCGAGCAGGTCGAAGGCGATGAAGGACGCAGGCGTCTTCTCGGCCAGCATCCGGACCCGTGAGTCGGCGGGGTGGATGCGCTGCTGCAGCGCTTCGAAGTCGAGCCCACCGTCGGAGGCGACGATGATCTCGCCGTCGATGACGCACCGTTCGGGTAGCTCAGCTGTGGCGGCCTTCACCAGTTCGGGAAAGTAGCGGGTCATCGGCCGCTCGTTGCGGCTGCCGAGTTCCACCTCGTCGCCGTCGCGGAAGCAGATCGACCGGAAGCCGTCCCATTTCGGTTCGTACGACGCGTCCGGCGGGATCGACACCACCGATTTCGCCAGCATCGGCGAGACCGGCGGTATCACGGGCAACTGCATGAGGCCATTGTCGCAGGCCATGACCTTGCGATGACATTGCCGAGTACGGGCGGTCTACATGGGTATGGACCCCGATATGGCGAAGCAGGAAGGCCCGGCTATCCCGGCACCATCGATGGAGCAGTCCGATATCGCGGTGCCCGACATCGTCTCGCACGACGAATGGCAGGCGGCCCGTCAAGGTCTGCTGGCCGAAGAGAAGGCGTTGATGAAGGAGCGGGACCGGCTCGCCGCACAGCGCCGGCGGATGCCCATGACTGAGGTGCGCGCGGACTACCGCTTCGCGGGAACCGACGGCGAAGTCGACCTCTTGGGCTTGTTCGCCGGACGGCGGCAGCTGATCGTATACCGCTTCTTCTACGCCCCCGATGTCGAGAACTGGCCCGATGGCGCATGCTCGGGCTGCTCGCTGTTCGCAGACACCGTGGTGCACCCGGCGCACCTCGCCGCACGTGACACCACCCTGGTGTTTGTCACGGCCGCTCCGCTGGAGCGCATCGCCGAGCTCAAAGCGCGGATGGGCTGGCAACGGCTCTCGTTCTTCACTCTCGTCGGAGACGAATTCTCTCGGGACTTCGGCGTCGAGGAGATGTTCGGCCTCAACGTCTTCATCCGCGACGGCGACCGTGCCTACCGCACGTACTTCGTCAACGGACGCGGCATCGAGGAGATAGGGCCGGTCTGGTCATTCCTGGACATCACGCCTCTTGGACGACTAGAACACTGGCAGGATGTCCCGCCCGGGCGACCGCAGGGTCCCCCGTACGACTGGTGGCGCCTCCACGATGCCTACGGTCGGATAGCAGCGCGGCGGCCCGCCAATTAATCCGCCAACACCCGTGGATCTCGCCGTGGACGCAATAATGGGCCAGGTGGACCTCCCCGTGCTGCCGCCGCTGGAGCCGATGCTTGCCAAGGCCCAGGCGAAGGTCCCGCCCGAAGCCGGGATGTGGTCGTACGAGCCGAAGTGGGACGGTTTCCGTGCCCTGGTCTTCCGCGACGGTGACAAGGTCCTATTGCTCTCCCGTAGCGGTAAGGACCTTGGCCGGTATTTCCCCGACGTCGTCGAGGCCGTCCGTGACGAGCTGGCACCGCGGTGTGTGCTGGACGGCGAGATCGTCGTCCCCCGCGAGTTCGGTGGCCGCACCCGCCTCGATTGGGAGTCGCTGAGCCAGCGCATCCACCCCGCCGCCAGCCGCATCAAAATGCTGTCGGAGCAGACGCCCGCCCACTTCATCGGCTTCGACGCGCTGGCCGCCGGTGATGAGTCGCAGATGAAGCAACCCTTCCGGGTTCGCCGCGAAGCACTGCGCGACGCGGTGAACGAGAAGCAGTGGTGTCACGTCACCCGCACCACCGAAGACCCCGAACTCGGCGCGCAGTGGCTCGAGGAGTTCGAGGGGGCCGGCCTCGATGGCGTGATCGCCAAACGGCTCGACGGGCCGTATCTACCGGGCAAGCGGGAGATGGTGAAGGTCAAACACGCCCGCGACGCCGATTGTGTGGCGATGGGTTATCGCATCCACAAAAGCGGCGAGGGTATCGGCTCCATCCTGCTCGGCCTGTACCGCGACGACGGAGAACTGCAGATGGTCGGTGGCGCAGCGGCTTTCACGGCCAAGGACCGGATCAAGCTGTTGGCCGAGCTGGAGCCACTTCGTGAGAGCGACGAGATGCGCGAAGGCGACCCAAGCCGCTGGAACTCGGCCGCCGACAAGCGCTGGGTCCCCATCCGGCCGGAGAAGGTCTGTGAGGTCGCCTACGACCAGATGGAAGGAAACGGCGGGGCCGCCCAACGCTTCCGGCACGCGGTGAAGTTCCGGCGCTGGCGGCCCGACCGCGACCCGAAGAGCTGCACCTTCGACCAGCTCGACGTTCCGCTCACCTTCGATCTCTACGACGTACTGGAGTCCTGAGATGCCCAAAGCCGCAGAGGAAGTCGACGTCGACGGCACGAAGGTGCGGCTGACCAACCGCGACAAGGTGTACTTCCCGAAGCTGGGCAAGGACGGCACCAAGGGCAAGCTCTTCGACTACTACCTGTCTGTCGCCGAACCGATGGTCGCGCTGCTGCGCGACCGGCCAGTGCACCTGCAACGCTTTCCCGACGGCATCGACGGCGAGGAGATCTACCAGAAGCGGGTACCGCAAAAGCATCCCGACTACCTCGAAACCTGCACCGTCACCTTTCCATCCGGGCGCACCGCCGACGCGTTGAAGGTCACCCACGCGTCGGCGATCGCATGGGCGGCCCAGATGGGCTCGATCACCCTGCACCCGTGGCAGGTGAGGTGCCCCGACACCGAGCATCCCGACGAACTGCGCATCGACTTGGACCCGCAGCCGGGAACGGGGTTCGCCGACGCCAGCTCCGTCGCGGTCGATGTGCTCAAACCGCTGCTCGACGAGTTGGGTTTGATCGGTTATCCGAAGACGTCGGGCGGGCGCGGTGTGCATGTCTTCCTCCGGATCAAGACCGATTGGGACTTCATCGACGTCCGTCGTGCGGGAATCGCGCTGGCCCGCGAGGTCGAACGCCGGGCGCCCGACGCGGTGACCACCTCGTGGTGGAAGGAAGAGCGAGGTAAGCGCATCTTCATCGACTACAACCAGAATGCGAGGGACCGAACGTTCGCTTCGCCGTACTCGGCGCGCAAGACCCCCATCGCCACCGTGTCCACTCCATTGACCTGGGACGAGCTTCGCGACGCCGACCCCGACGACTACACGATCTCATCCGTGCCCGATTTCGTTGCGGGACGGCCGGATCCGTGGGCCGATATCGATCGCAAGCCGCAGTCGATCAAGAAGCTGCTGGACATGGTCAAGGCCGACGAGGAGCGCGGGCTGGGCGATCTGCCGTACCCGCCGAGTTACCCGAAGATGCCGGGGGAACCGCCGCGCGTGCAGCCCAGCAAGATGGTCGCCGCCAACTGGGACGACGACGGAAATCCGGTCAATAGCTGAGTGCGCGGTTTGTGTGGCGCGTCACCCGGGTACGGGGTGTTCATGATCAAACAAGTCAGTGTTGCCTTGGGTGTCCTCGCGGTTGCGGTCGGCTGTGCCAATCAAGCGTCCGACGATTCAGCCACCACCACGACCACCACCACGACGACGGACTCGGCCGGCGCCCAGGGATTGACCACCCAGATCAACACGGTTGACGGCAGGCATGTCGCCGATGCCACCATCGACTTCTCCGGCGGGTACGCCACGGTGACCGTCGAAACCGTCGAGGATGGCATCCTGTCGCCGGGCTTCCACAGCATGCACATCCACCAGATCGGTGTCTGCGAGGCCGGCGACGGCTTCGCATCCGCGGGCGAGCACTTCCAGGCGCCCGGCCACACAGGAATGCCCGCCAGTGGCGATCTGCCGCCCCTGCTGGTGCGGTCCAACGGCGCGGGCAAGCTGGTCGCGACGAGTGACGCGTTCACCGAGGAGCAGCTCACGACCCCGCAAGGGTCCTCGATCGTGCTGCACGAGAGCGCAGTCATGGAGGACCCGGCCGCCGCCGAGCGGCGGATTGCGTGCGGTGTCCTCAGCCCGGGAACCGCGGGCACCACCTCCGTCGAGACGCAGACGACCGTCGTCACCACGACCGCGGTTGCGCCTCCACCACCGACCACCACGGTCACGGAAACACCGGCCACGACGACGCCGCCGGCCGAGTCTCCGGCCACCACGACCCTGCCGACCGAGACGGACACCGTCACCGTGACCGAGAGCCCTTCACCGACAACCACCACGGTGGCTCCACCGCCCGGGGGCTGACACGACTCGCTCGGCACGCCGAAATACCGCCGATCGGGAGGTGAACCGGGTCTGCTGTTCGCATGCGCGTTTCGACGACCGTTCGTAGATGGCTGGCGGGCCTGGCGCTGTTCGCCCTCGTGGGCAGTGGTGTCGGAGTGGCAGCCGTGATGGTCCTCGGGTCGGTCAAGGAGGCCAAGCAGACACAAGCTGCCTCAGCGCAGCGTGCGACACAGGCTCCACCGCCGAAGGTCCCGACGCCGTTTGAGTTCACGATCAACGTCGTCATCACCGACCAGCACTGTGCACCCGGCGCTCCCGGATGCTTCTACAAGTATTCGATCGAGCCGAAATACATTGGCATGCATCCGCTCCCGAAGACCCCGTTCACCGTCTTCTATGAGGTGGTCGGCGGCGACGCACCGCAGAAGGGTGAGTTCACCGTGGAGAACGGCCAGGCCCAGATTCTGCAGGACGTCGTCCTGGAAGGTCCGCCGTCGGCCCAGCTGAAGGCGAACGTCCTGCAGGTGGACGGCTGAGCCGTTACCGCCGTGGCCCGACGCCGCGCGCCTGCGGCAGCGGCAGGTCGTTGTAGGTGGCGATACCGGGAGGCGCCGCCACCACCGCGGGGATCGCATGGATCGGGGGCATGGCGGTCATGATGTGGCCGAGGACGAAGAAGTCCTCGATCGACTTGGCGTTCTCGATCATGTCCTGTGGGGGCAGGAAACCGACCTGCATGGTGACCGTCGGCCGGCCGTCGATCGTGATCTTCCAGCCCTCGGCGTCCATCTGCCAGTCCGGGTCGAGCGTGGTGCCCTTCTTCCACCGGACGTTGATGTCGACCACCGGCTTGCCGTCGACGATCCCCTGCCAACTGGCGTACACGCCCGCCACATGCCCGGCCGGGATGGTCCATGACGCCATCACGAGATCCTCTGTGGTCTGGGCATATTCGGGCACGCACTTGATCTCGTCGAGCTCCACACCGATCGAGTCGGCGACCAGGCGGACCGCCTCGGCGAACACCGCGGTGCCCTTCGAGGCCATCGGCTGCAGGTTCGGATCGTCGATCGCGGTGCCGAACCCGACGGGCCGTTCGGTGTCGGGGGAGTCGTAGAGCGTGGTGTCGGCGGACTCGGCGATGGTGATCTTGTCGACCCGGTCGCAGCCCGTTGCGGCCACGATGGCGAGCAGTTCCGCGAAGCCGGGGCTGATCCCGGACCCGAAGAGTGTCGAACCGCCGCGCTTGCATGCCTCTTCGAGCCTGTCGCGTTCGTCACCGAGGTTATGTCCGGTGATGAAGGATGCCGACGACACGACGTTGACGCCGGCTTCGAGGATGCGGACCAGTTCGTCGACGTCGATCCACATCGGGTTGTAGACCACGACGTCGGGCTTCAAGGCGAGCAGGGCGTCGACGTCGTTGGTGGCCTTCACGCCAAGGGGCGCGATGCCGGCGAGTTCTCCGGCATCCTGGCCGGCCTTGTCCTGCGACCACGCATAGAGGCCGACGAGTTCGTAGTTCGGGTTCGTGGCGATCGCCTGGACCGAGCTCTTGCCGACGTTGCCGGTGGTCCACTGCACGACGCGATAGGGAGTGTTTGGCACCCGCACAGCATAGGAAAGCCCGGCGCTTCGCGCGGGTGTTTTTACCGAGCGGCGAAAAATTGCCTCGTGAAGCCCTAGTCTGATCGTGATGAGCGGCCGGACGAGGGGTCGCCCACCCCGGATCAGCCGCGACCAGATCGTCGCGGCGGCCAGGGACGCGGCGAGTGCGGACTTGACGATGCAGGCGGTCGCTGATGCTCTCGGAGTCAGCCGCAAGGCCCTGCACTACTACGTCGGCGATCGGGAGGGCCTGCTGACGCTGGTGGTGACCGACCTGTTCGAACGCGAACTCACCAGCGTCGAGTTGCCGGACGGCGATGACTGGCGGGCGATTCTGCGCGCCTACACCGTCGCGTTTCGCAACGGGCTGACGCAGGTCGGCGCGGCCACGGACTTCACCCGGTTACGGGGTATCGGCGCCGTCGCGGCGTTGGCGCTCGCCGACCGAGTGCTCGACGCCCTGCTCACCGCCGGCTTCACGCCCGACACCGCCCGGTACGGGTTGACCGCGGCGTCGAACATCGCGCAGTCGGCGGCCCACAGCAGCGCGGCGCAGACGCCCTCGGGGATGCACCGGCACCGTGCCGAGACGTCGGCGGCCCTGGAGTGGGAACCGGAAGACACCTATCCGGCGCTGCGCGCCGTGCTCGCCTCGGCCGAATCCCAGCGCCACGACGCCGAGCACCAGTTCGACTTCGAACTCGAGGTGCTCATCGCCGGCCTGGAACGACTCCTCGATTAGAGGGGCGTCAGGGTGGCCTTGGCGGTCCGTTCCAGCCCGCCGCGATCGACCCAGGTCAGGTCGACCACGTCGCCGGGATAGTGGCTGTCCAGCACGTAGGTCAGTGTCGTCGCCGAATCCAACGGGACGCCGTCGAGCACGACGAGCACGTCGCCGGGGGCGAGACCCGCCCGGTCGGCGGGCCCACCGCGCAGCACGTCGGCGATCTGCACGCCCGGGCCACGTTGCGCCGAACGCACCCCGACCCCGAGCAGCACCGGCGGGCCGATGTGCACGTCGGCAGATGGTGCGCGGGACCGGATCTGGTTGGCGATCGGCAACGCGTCGTTGATCGGAATCGCGAAGCCCTCGCCGCCCGGGCCGAACCGGAAGTTCACCGAAGCCGCGGTGGTGATGCCCACGACCTGACCCGCGCCGTTGACCACCGGACCGCCCGAGTCGCCCGCGACGACCGGTGCGGCGAACTCGAAGAGACCCGCGAGTTCGTCCTTGCTGCCGGTCAGTGAGTCCTCGGCGTTCACGGTCCGGCCGAATGCGGTGATCGTGCCGACCTCGCGGGTCAGCGGTCCGTTCGTCCCGTTGGCGTTGCCGAGCGCGACGACGGGCTCACCGGCCGCCAGGAGCGCGGAATCACCGATCGGGGCGACCGGCAGGCCGATCCCGCCGATCAGCTGCAACACCGCGATGTCACGCTTGCGGTTGTAGCCGAGCAGCTCAGCCGGGTAGGACCGGCCTCCGACGCTCGCGGTGATCCGGTCCGCGCCCGACACGACGTGGAAGTTGGTCAGGACCAGGCCGTTGGGATCGATCACGAATCCGGCGCCGTTTCCGTATGCGCCCTGATAGTCGATCTCGGTGTCGATCCGGACCACGGACGGTTCGACCTGAGCGGCGGCCGCGACAGGGTCACCGGGGGCGGCCGCAGCCGGAAACACCGGCGCCACCACGGCTAACGCCATGGCCAATGCGATCAGCAGCGTCGTGAATGGACGCCGAAAGGGGATTTTGCCCATAGGCCCATATTGCCCGATGCCGAGACGACTAATCGTCTAGCGCGACGCCCCCGCGCAAGCGCCGACGGCGACGACGTGCGGGTTCGGGTCTGCGATTGCGCAGTTTGCCGTCGTCGGATTCGGCTTCTTCGGCGGTCTCGGCCCCGGATTCCTCGGCGTCCGCCTCGACCTCGGCGTCTTCGGCGGCCTCGACCTCCTCAGCGTCGTCCTTCTCGGGGGACTCGTCAGCCACCTCGGCCTTGTCTCCCGCGTCGTCGACTTCCTCGGGCCGGTCTTCGGCCTGGTCCTCTGGCTCGTCCTTCGCGCCCTTGCGGCGAGAGCGGCGCTGCTTCGGCTCCTTGACCTTCAGGGGTTTCGGCGGAGGCGGCGGCATCTCGGCGACTGAAGCGAGGTAGAAGGCGAACACGCCGAGCAGCCCTATTGCCGAGGCGGCGCCGTAGATGCCGAACAGCCACCTACCTGCGCTGTCGAGTGACAGCCAGATCTCGCTGACGGCCGCGCCGATGATCAACACGCCGGCCAGCACATGCAGCGCGATCGACACGGTCCGCAGCCTCAGCGCCATCTGGGGTGTGCCGAATTCCGGCCGCCGAGTCCGCAGCAGGGTGAACACCACCGGCAGCGCGGCGAGCCCGATCAACGCGCCGCACACGATGCGCATCACGGTGCCGAAAGTGTGCGGAATCTCACCGGAGAGCTCATACCAGCGCGGCAGGACGAAGAAGAAGTACAGAACACCGGCTACGACGCTGAACAACGCGTGCCAGGTCACCGCGAGAGTGCGGCTCATTCTCCTCCTAGACGATTGTTTGGCCCCGGGGTGCGACCGGGCCTGACCGTCGAAACCGCCGACACGCCGCACCCCGGGCCGAGTGCGGAGGATGCGGGATTTGAACCCGCGAGGGCTATTAACCCAACCCGCGTTCCAGGCGAGCGCCATAGGCCACTAGGCGAATCCTCCGCGGGCCATGGTAGCCGACCTCAGACCAGAGCCGATCCGGATGCGACCGGCTCGGGTATTAGACTCGCCGTGGACCCCGCGCGGCGTCCATCCTGTGAACTCCCCCAGGGCCGGAAGGCAGCAAGGGTCAATGGGCTCTGGCGGGTGCGCGGGGTCCCCTTCTTTTCCCGCACTTCAGTCGAAAGGCGTTCGGTGTCATTTCTGTCGCTCGGCCGGGACGAACTCGCCGCAGAACACGAGCAGCAGAAGCGCAACTACGCCGAACTGCAGGCCAAGGGGCTCAAACTCGACCTGACCCGGGGTAAGCCTTCCGCGGCACAGCTGGACCTGTCCAACAAACTGCTCGAGCTGCCTGGTTCCGACGACTTCCGCGACGGCGACGGCACCGACGTCCGCAACTACGGCGGTGTGCACGGGCTGCCCGAACTGCGCGCGATCTTCGGCGAACTGCTCGGCATCCCGGTGCAGAACCTGATCGCCGGCAACAACGCCAGCCTCGAGCTGATGCACGACGTCGTCGTGTTCTCGATGCTGCACGGCGGCCCGGACTCGGCGCGGCCGTGGTCCCAGGAGCCCGTCCTGAAGTTTCTGTGCCCGGCGCCCGGCTACGACCGGCACTTCGCGATCACGGAAAGCCTTGGCATCGAGATGATCACCGTGCCGATGCTCGAGGACGGACCCGACGTCGACCTCATCGAGGAACTCGTCGCAGCCGATCCCGCCATCAAGGGAATGTGGTGCGTGCCGGTGTACTCGAACCCCACCGGGGTGTCCTTCTCCTGGGAGACGGTGCGTCGGTTGGTCCAGATGCGAACGGCGGCAAACGATTTCCGCTTGATGTGGGACAACGCCTACGCGGTGCACACCTTGACCCACGACTTCGTCCGCAACGTCGACGTGCTCGGGTTGGCCGAGGCCGCGGGCAACGGGAATCGCCCGCTGGTGTTCGCGTCGACGTCGAAGATCACCTTCGCGGGCGCCGGGGTCAGCTTCCTGGGCGCCTCGCTGGGCAACATCACCTGGTACCTGCAGCACGCAGGCAAGAAGTCGATCGGGCCGGACAAGGTCAACCAGCTGCGCCATCTGCGATTCTTCCGCGACGCCGACGGAGTGCGCCTGCAGATGCAGCGCCACCGGGAGCTGCTGGCCCCGAAGTTCGCCGCGGTGTTGGAGATTCTGTCCGAGCGTTTCGGCGATTCGAAGATCGCGTCGTGGACCGAACCCAAGGGCGGGTACTTCATCAGCCTCGACGTCCTGCCGGGGACGGCCAAGCGCACCGTGGCGCTCGCCAAGGATGCGGGCATCGCGGTGACGGAGGCGGGCGCCACGTTCCCGTATCGAAAAGACCCGGAAGACAAGAACATCCGCATCGCGCCGACCATGCCGCCCGAGCCCGAGCTGCGGGCGGCGATCGACGGGCTGGCCACCTGCGCACTGCTCTCGGCGACCGAGTCGTTGCTGAACGGCTCCTAGTCGGCCTCCGGGGCCCGTTTGGTGCATCTGACGACGGAATTCGCCGAAAAGCGTCGTCAGATTCACAACCGACACCCACGCGAGCGCAACACGCTTTCGACTCTGGCCACGTAGGTGGTGCGCCGGTAGCGCAGCAGGTCTCGGCTGACCCGGATGATCGACCAGCCGAGCTCGGTCAGGGCGAACTGTTTGTCGATGTCGCGCTGCCTCACCCTCGGATCGGTCCAGTGTTGCGGGCCGTCGTATCCGATACCGACCTGGAAGTCCTCATACGCCATGTCGAGCCGGGCGAGGAACTGCCTGTACCCGTCGAATACGCGAACCTGCGTCTGCGGCGGCGGAAGCCCCGCGTCGATCAGCGCCAGCCGGGCCACCGTCTCCTGTGGGGATTCCGCACCGGCGTCCATCAGCGGGAGCACGCGCCTCAGCCGAGGAAGGCCTCGGGCGCCCGCATGCGCGGCAATCACCGCCTCCACGTCGACGTGTTTGAGGCCGGTGGTGTTGGCGAGAGCGTCGAGACGCTGCACCGCGACGGTCCGGTCTTCGAGATGGCGACCGAGGTCGAACGCCGTGCGAGCCGCAGTTGTCACACGCATCGCAGACATGGTCAGGAGTTCGTTCGGCAGTACGCGTTCTGTCCGGACGACGAGTTTGGTTGGCGCCCTGCGGTTGTCGTGGATGAGTTCAGCGGGCTCCGACCCGTCGATGTACTTGGTGCCCAGTACCGCCGCTGCCGACAGGCCCGCGACGATTCCGCGCCGCTTCGACCACAGCCAGGCCGCTTGCGCCCGATCGCGCGCCGACACCGTGGCGTCGCGTGGGACGTAGACACCCGGATACATCGGGACGTACAGGCGGCGCATCGCGCGCTCGGAGATGGCGCCGGTCGCCAGCGCTTCGCTCCCGACGAAGGGCCACGGCAGCTCGGTCATGCTCGTACGGTGCATGCGGGGACCGACGGATC
Source organism: Mycobacterium neumannii (assembly GCF_002245615.1). Classification (NCBI taxonomy): domain Bacteria; kingdom Bacillati; phylum Actinomycetota; class Actinomycetes; order Mycobacteriales; family Mycobacteriaceae; genus Mycobacterium; species Mycobacterium neumannii. The sequence continues at coordinate 113,168 of NZ_NKCO01000005.1, forward strand.
ACGGCTGCGGTCGCGAGTCATCCACAGGGCCGCCACCGTTTGTGAACCTGACGACGCTTTGAGCGTCCAAACCGTCGCCAGATGCACAATCCAGCGACACCGTGGTGGCCCGTCGAGCCGTCACACCACGCCGGTAGCCTGCTGATCGTGGCGCTCTACCGCAAGTACCGGCCCGCGACCTTCGCCGAAGTCGTCGGCCAGGAACATGTCACCGAGCCGCTGTCGACGGCACTGACGTCGGGCCGGATCAACCACGCGTATCTGTTCTCCGGTCCGCGCGGGTGCGGCAAGACCTCGTCGGCGCGCATCCTGGCGCGGTCGCTGAACTGCGAGCAGGGCCCGACGGCCACCCCGTGCGGAGTGTGCGATTCGTGCGTGGCACTCGCACCGAACGGGCCCGGCAGCGTCGACGTCGTCGAACTCGACGCGGCCAGCCACGGCGGCGTGGACGACACCCGCGAGTTGCGTGACCGCGCGTTCTACGCCCCCGCGCAGTCGCGGTACCGGATCTTCATCGTCGACGAAGCGCACATGGTCACCACGGCGGGCTTCAACGCGCTGCTGAAGATCGTCGAGGAACCGCCCGAACATCTGATCTTCGTGTTCGCGACCACCGAGCCGGAGAAGGTGCTGCCGACCATCCGCTCGCGAACCCACCACTACCCGTTCCGGCTGCTGGCCCCGCGCACCATGCGCACGCTGCTGGAAGGCATCTGCGAGCAGGAGAACGTCACCGTCGACGACGCGGTGTACCCGCTGGTGATCCGCGCCGGCGGCGGGTCACCCCGCGACACCCTGTCGGTACTCGACCAATTGCTCGCCGGCGCCGAGGGCAACCACGTCAACTACACGCGGGCGTTAGCACTGCTGGGTGCGACGGACGTCGCGCTCATCGACGACGCGATCGACGCGCTCGCCGCCGGCGACGGCGCGGCGCTCTTCGGGGTCGTCGAGGCGGTGATCGACGCCGGTCACGACCCGCGCCGGTTCGCGACCGACCTGTTGGAGCGGTTACGCGACCTGATCATCCTGCAGTCGGTACCCGACGCCGCGGCGCGTGGAGTCGTCGACGGACCGGAGGATGTGCTCGACCGGATGCGCGAGCAGGCCACCCGCATCGGCATCGCGACGCTGACCCGCTACGCCGAAGTGGTACACGCCGGCCTCGGTGAGATGCGCGGCGCCACCGCACCCAGGCTGCTGCTCGAGGTGGTGTGCGCGCGGCTGCTGCTCCCGTCCGCTAGTGACACGGAATCGGCGCTGCTGCAACGGATCGAGCGCATCGAGACCAGGCTGGACATGTCGATACCGGCCGGGGAGGGCCAGTCGGTTCAGGCGGGTGGGCCGCCGCGGCAGTACGCCCGCAGGAGTAAGGCCGAGGCGCAGCCCGCCGATTCGTCGCCGCCGCCCCGTAGCGAGCCGTCGCCGCCCCGCAGCGAGCCGCGGCCCGAACCGAAACCCGAACCCAAGCCAGTACCCAAGGCCGAACCCAAGCCTGAATCCCCGCCGACAGCGCCGGCTGCCGAGAGCAAACCGCCGTCGCCGCCGCCGGTGCGGCCGCCGTCCGATCCGGTCGTGGCCGCGCCGCCGCCTGCCGCGGTGACCGGTGAGCCGAACGCCGCCGCCGTGCGCAGCATGTGGTCGACGGTGCGGGACAAGGTGCGCGAGCGCAGCCGCACCACCGAGGTGATGTTGTCGGGTGCGATCGTCCGCGCGCTCGAGGGTGACACGCTGGTGCTCAGCCACGACTCGGCGCCGCTGGCCAAGCGGTTGACCGAACAGCGCAACGCCGACGTCATCCGCGAAGCGCTGAAGGACGCCCTCGGGGTGAACTGGAAGATCCGCTGCGAGGCGGGTTCGGCCGCCGCGCCACCGCCGACGGAACCGGTCCCGGCCGGCCCGCCGCCCCGCAGCGACGACGACGAGGAAGCCATGCTGGCCGAGGCCGGCAGCGACACCTCGGACACACCGCGCCGCGATCCGGAGGAAGCCGCGCTCGAGCTACTGCAGAACGAGTTGGGCGCCCGGCGTATCGACGGCTGAAGCTACGGCCTCGACTATGGCGTCCACCACGGACGCAGCGGCAGCCCGCCGTCATAGCCGTCGCGATCCAGCTTGACCGCCAGGACCTGGTGCAGCTGAACGACATTCGTCTCGAAGCCCAGGCGCGAGCCGGCCATGTACAGACCCCACACCTTGGCCGTCGCCAGCCCGACCTCGGCCACGGCCTCGTCCCAGTGCTCCACCAGGTTGCGGCACCAGTCGCGCAGCGTCAGCGCGTAGTGGTGACGCAGGTTCTCCTCGTGGACCACTTCCAGGCCGACGTCCTGCGCCTCGGTGATGATGCGTCCGGAACCGGTGAGCTCCCCGTCCGGAAAGACGTAGCGGTCGATGAAACCGCCTGCGGTGGAGCCGGTTCGGTTGTCCGGTCGGGTGATGCAGTGGTTGAGCAGCAGCGCGCCGTGACGCATCTTCGACTGGAGGAATTCGAAGTAGGCGGGATAGTTGTGCACGCCGATGTGCTCGGTCAACCCGATCGAGGACACCGCGTCGAAATCGGATTCACGCACATCGCGGTAGTCGGCGTGACGGATTTCGGCCAGATCCTCGAGCCCGTCGCGAGCGATCGCCTCTCGTGCCCAGGACGCCTGCTCCTTCGACAGCGTGACCCCGAGCGCCTTGACCCCGTGCCGTGCGGCGTAGCGCACCATGCCACCCCACCCGCAGCCCACGTCGAGTAGGCGGTCGCCCGGCTTGAGGCGCAGTTTCTCGAACACCAGTCGGTACTTGTTCTCCTGGGCCTCTTCCAGCGTCGACCCGCTGTGCGGATAGCACGCGCACGTGTAGGTCATCGACGGGCCGAGCACCCACTCGTAGAACATGTTGGAGACGTCGTAGTGGTGATGGATCGCCTCGGCATCACGAGTCTTGCTGTGGCGCAGACCTTCTGCGATTCGACGCCACCGCGGCAGCGCCTCCTGCGGCGGCGGCGCGATCGGCTTGAGATGCTCGATGCCGATGGAGCGCACGATCTGGGCGAGCACCCGTGCCGGCGGACGTCTGAAGTCCATCTTGTGGGCGAGCGCCCTGAGCAACTCGTAGGGATCGCCGGGATGCACACCGTGTGTGGCCAGATCGCCCGATACGTAAGCCCGGGCCAGTCCCAGATCCCCAGACGCAGTAGCCAGATACGTCGTACCGCGCGGCGTCAACAGCTCCAAGCCGAGCGGGGCGTCCTCGGGTCCGGCCGTGCTTCCGTCGTAGGCGCTGAAGCGCAGCGGCAGGTTTCCACCGGCGAAGATTTCCAGAATCTCGGCCAGCGTGAGCTTTCCGGCCGGCGCCTGTGCCGCGTGTTCTTTGAAAGTCGTCATCGTCTCTGCACCGCCTTCGCATAAAGATCGAGCAGCCGTGAATCTGGATCGTATGCCTTCTTCACGATTTTGTAGGTTTCACCGCCGTACAGATCGTCGAACTCTTCGCGGCTGTAATACGAATCCGAGTACAACGATTTGTGACCGTCGAGTTGGCCGACCTTGTGTTCGATCAACCTGTTGGTATGGCCTTCGCCGGGGCCTTCCGGCACCGACGACCAGAACCCGACGTTGACGTAGGTGTGGTTCGGCCGAAGTGGGTACAGCGGCCACGCACCGTCTGACCCGGCGTCATCGCGAAGCCGCAACGGGCACAGCCAGATCGGTTCGATCGGAACATTGTCGAGGAACCAGTGCAGGAACGCCGCGACCCGTCCGACCGGCACCTCGACGTCTTGTACGACGCGTTCGCGCGGCGGTCGCCCGTTGCGCTGCTCGATCCGGTCGGCGATGTCGAACCGCTGGTCGAGCGCGATCAGCTTCCAGTAGAAGCTGCTGCGCCGGTACCGACGTGGCCACCACCGGCGGATCCGCGGATCCTGGACGCCGAACGCCCGTGAGCACCAGAACCAGTCGGTGTCCCAGCGCCACAGGTAGTCGTGGACCGTCAACCGGTCGTGCTTCTCGGCGCCGTCGTGCTGTATCGAGCGGTAGTAGATCTGCTGACCGGTGTAGTCGCTGACGGGCCCGGGTGTGGTGGTCTTGAATCCGAGTGTCAGGTAGGCCTCGTCGGCGGAGAACACCACACCGTCGAGGTAGTCGACTGGAATACCGTCGTAGCCGCGCGTCTCGACGATGCGATCCATCGCGGCGACGAGGTCCTCGATGGTTTTGAACCGCAGGTGGCGCAGCGCGACGAACGGTTGCACGGATTCCAGCTCGATCTTCAATCGAACCGAATAGCCCAACGTGCCATAAGAATTCGGAAACGCCCGGTACAGGTCGGTGTTCTGCTCCGGCGACGCGGTGACGACATCGCCGGTGCCGGTGAGGATGTCCATCTCCAGCACCGACTCATGTGGCAAGCCGTTGCGGAACGACGTGGACTCGATGCCGAGCCCGGTGACGGCTCCGCCGAGCGTGATCGTCTTCAGCTGCGGTACCACCAGCGGCGACAAGCCGTATGGCAGCGTCGCGGCGACCAGATCTTCGTAGGTGCACATACCGGCCACGTCGGCGGTGCACGCGTCAGGGTCCACAGCGATGACACCGGTCAACCCCGAGACGTCCAAGCCCTTCGCGGTGGTCTTGGCCCGCGCGCGGAACAGGTTCGACGTGGGTTTGGCCAGGCGAACGGTGGCATCGGGCGGAATTGCACGGTAGCTGTTCAGCAGCCGCTGCACGCCCGCGGCATGAACAGCCCGTGCGTCGGTTCGGGCAACAGACACGGATATACGCTAGTCCGCGGTCGCAGGCGATGCGACCGCATGGAACTTCTACCAAGGAGCGTGCACCCGATGGGACAGGTCAGCGCATCGAGCACCGTCTTGATCGACGCGGCACCGGAGGCGGTGCTCTCGGCCGTCGCGGACTACGCGAACGTGCGTCCGAAGATCCTGTCGCCGCAGTACAGCGACTACAAGGTGGTCGAGGGCGGACAGGGCGCGGGCACGGTGGCCAGCTGGAAGCTGCAGGCGACCAAGTCGCGGGTGCGCGACGTCAACGCCGAGGTCGACGTGGCCGGTCACACGGTCATCGAGAAGGACGCCAACTCCTCGATGATCACCAACTGGACCGTCGCGCCCGCCGGTAACGGGTCCTCGGTGACGGTCAAGACGTCCTGGCAGGGCGCGGGCGGGATCGGCGGCTTCTTCGAGAAGACGTTCGCGCCGCTGGGGCTGCGCAAGATCCAGTCCGAGGTGTTGGAGAACCTGAAGAAGCACCTCGAGGGATGACGCCTTAGCGGGTGGATTCCACGCACCTGGTGCGTGCGATCAACCCGTTAGAGGCCGCCGGAGGCTTAGGTCGACCCCAGGAACCCCGCGATGCCGCGCACGACGGCGTCGGCGTACTTCTGCCGCCCTTCCGGCGTCTTCATCAGCGCCGAGTCGACCGGGTTCTTCATATTGCCCAGCTCGACCAGGATCGACGGGTACTGGGCCAGGTTCAGTCCCGCGATGTCCGACCGCGGGTTGAGCCCGTTGGAGCCGATGTAGGTCGACGGCACGAAGCCGGACGCCTGCAACTGGTCGCGCATGATGCCCGCGAACCGGGGAGACGGCCCCGCCTGCGCGTCGTTGAGCGGCGGGGACGAGTACAGGACATGGAATCCGCGTCCGGTCGGCGGTCCGCCGTCGGCGTGGATGCTCACGATCGCGTTCGGCTTGATCGAGTTCGCCAGCGCGGCGCGTTCGTCGACGCACGGACCCAGCCTGGTGTCGTCGCCGCGCGACATGGCGGTGCGCACACCCAGCGCGTGCAGGGCCTGTCGGACCCGCAGCGTGGTCTCCCACGCGAACGTGTGCTCGGCGTAGCCGTCCTCGGTGGACGTGCCGCTGGCCTGGCAGTCCTTGGTGCCGCCGCGGCCGGTCGGCACCTGCTTGCTGATCGAGGCGTCGTTGGCGCCGTTGTGACCAGGGTCGAGGAACACGATCTTGCCCGCGATGTTGGCGGGCGCGGCCCCGGCCTCGAAGGCGGGGCTGACGAGCGTCGATGCGGCGACGAGTAATCCGGTCGCCACCGCGGCGCAGCCGCGCAATGCTCCGGTGGCGCCGACACGCAGGCGGGCAGGCACGGCCGTCACCGTAACCGCACCGACGACTACGCTGAAAGCTCAAACGGCCGCGAGCCGAGGACAGAAACCAAGTCGAGACCGGACCGCAACTAAGACGCAAGGGGACCACTCATGCAACCGCAAGGCCAACCCGATATGTCCGCGCTGCTCGCGCAGGCCCAGCAGGTCCAGCAGCAGCTGATGGAGGCGCAGGAGGCGCTGGCCAACGCCGAGGTGCACGGTCAGGCCGGCGGCGGCCTGGTGCAGGTCACGATGAGGGGCAGCGGCGAGGTGATCGCCGTGTCGATCGATCCGAAGGTCGTGGATCCCGAAGACATCGAGACGCTGCAGGATCTCGTGGTCGGCGCCATCTCCGATGCCTCCAAGCAGGTCACCATCCTCGCCCACGACCGGCTCGGGCCGCTCGCGGGCGGGATGGGCAACCTCGGTATCCCGGGAATGTAATTGTTCGAGGGACCCGTCCAGGATCTGATCGACGAGCTCGGCAAGTTGCCCGGCATCGGGCCGAAGAGCGCTCAGCGGATCGCCTTTCACCTGCTGTCGGTGGAGCCGCCCGACATCGACCGGTTGACCGCCGTGCTGAACAAGGTGCGCGACGGGGTGAAATTCTGCGCGGTGTGCGGCAACGTCTCCGACGACGACCGCTGCCGCATCTGCAGCGATTCCCGGCGCGATGCATCCTTGGTCTGCGTGGTCGAGGAACCGAAAGACGTGCAGGCCGTCGAGCGCACCCGCGAGTTCCGCGGGCGCTACCACGTGCTGGGCGGCGCCCTGGATCCGCTCTCCGGGGTGGGGCCCGAACAGCTGCGAATCCGGGAGCTGCTCAACAGGATCGGTGAGCGCGTCGACGGAGTGGACGTCACCGAGGTGATCATCGCGACTGACCCCAACACCGAGGGTGAGGCGACGGCGACGTATCTCGTGCGCATGCTGCGCGACATCCCGGGGCTGACGGTCACGCGGATCGCGTCCGGCCTGCCGATGGGCGGTGACCTGGAGTTCGCCGATGAGCTGACGCTCGGCCGCGCGCTGGCCGGCCGACGCGCGATGGCATAGCCGAGGAAGGAAGTTCATGCCGGACGACGAATTCAAGGTCGAGGTGGAGCTCGGCGCCGAGCACCAGCTCTCGTTCTGGGACAAGTTGCGAACCCTGGATCTGGACGACGATGCGCGCGAGCGGCTCGGATCGCGAGTCACCGTCACCCGCGACGGTGATCGCATCCAGCTGTACACCACGACCTTGGCCGACGCGCAGGAGGCCGAGCGCACGGTGCGCGCGTTGGTGGCCGACGACGGCGTGGACGCGCAGTACGCCCTGAGCCGGTGGGACGCCGCGAGCCAGGAATGGGTGGACCCGGTCAGCGGGCAGGAGGTGCCCGACGACGCGCCGGAGGTGCCGCCCCCGGATCCGGGCTACGTGATCCTCGAGGCGTACAAGCCCGAGTTCCTGCGCGACCTCGGGCTGTAACTTTCCGAGCCGCGAAATTGCATTCCAGCAGGCCTCTTCTCGCACTTTCGCTGCTGGAATACCATTTCGCGAAACGTTGTCGGTGGTCGCGGGCTTGACGGGCTCAGACTCGCCGGGGTGCGGCGAGTCGTTCGCGTCGAAGCTGTTCCACTTCGTCGATCTTCAGGGGTGCCAGCTCACCGACCACCCGGCTCAGCAGGTGGTCGGCCAGCTCCGGATTGCGGGCCAGGCACGGACCATGCATGTACGTCGCGACGACGCTGCCCTGCACCGCACCGTCGTAACCGTCACCGTCGCGGTTGCCCGCACCCTTGACGACCTTGCCGAGCGGGTGTGCCTCAGCACCGAGAACGGTTCCGCCGCGGTGGTTTTCGAAGCCGGTCAGCCGCTGTGAGAGCCCGGCGAGCAGCGGTTCGGACACCACTTCGCCGATCGTGCGCGTGTCCTGCGGTGAGGTCGTGACATCGAGCAGGCCGACGCCGTCGACGCGTTCACCCGACGAAGTCTCGTACCAGTGCCCCAGCACCTGGATGGCCGCGCAGATCGCCAGCACCGGCGCACCCCGCGCGGCCGCCTGTTGCAATCCGGGATACCGCAGCAGGTGTTTGGTCGCCAGGCGCTGCGCGTAGTCCTCCGCTCCGCCGAGCGTGTACAGGTCCAGCTCCGAAGGCACCGCGTCATCCAGGGTGATCTCGACGATCTCGGCCTCAAACCCGCGCAGCCGCAGGCGTTGTCGCAACACGACGGAATTGCCGCCGTCACCGTAGGTTCCCATCACATCGGGCAGCACCAACCCGATGCGCACCGCCGACTCACCCACCGCGACGCTCCAACGCCCGGTTCAACTGCAGGAACGCGGTGTAGTTGGCGATCACCTCGACGTGTCCGGGAGGGCACGACGCGATCGCCGCGAGGGTGTCGTGCACCAGCGTGTGCTCGACACCCGCGTAACCCAACCGCACCGCGAGGTCGGTGCCCCGCTCGCCTGCGGCCACCACGTGGGTGTCCTCGAAGTGCTCGAAGCGGACGTCCCACAGCCATGACAGGTCCTCACCGTCGGGCACCTGGCCGTTGACCGAGATCACCACGCCCGCACCGTGTTTGTCGACCATCGACAGCGCTTCCTGCCAGCCCGCCGGGTTCTTCGCCAACAGCACCCGCGCGGTGTGCTCGCCGAGGCGCACGGTGCGGTAGCGTCCGGCGACCTCGTCGACCTCCGATACCGCGGCCACCGCAGCCGCCGGATCGGCGCCCATCGCGACCGCCGCCGCCACGGCCTGTGTGGCGTTGCCGCGGTTGACCGAGCCGGGCAACGACAGCGTCATCGGCAGCGAAAACCCGTCCGGCCCATAGATGTTGGTGTCATCGAACCACCAGTGCGGGCTTGGCCGCTTGAAATCGGTTCCGGTGGAACGCCAGTCGCGGCTCTTACCGCCGTCGCGCAGGATGATCTCGCCGGACCGCGGGCAGCTGACCGAGTCGTTGGCCCAGCTTCCGCCGGCGGCGACCCACACCACGTTGGGGCTGTCGTATGCGGCCGAGGTCATCAACACGTCGTCACAGTTGGCGACCACGACGGCCGACGGGTGACGGGCCAGTCCGGCGCGCAGGGTGCGTTCGATGTGGTTGATCTCGCCGACGCGGTCCAGCTGATCGCGGGACAGGTTCAGCAGCACGATCACCTTCGGGGCGACCGCCTCGGCCACATGCGGCACGTGCATCTCGTCGACCTCGAGGGCGGCAAGGGGTGCCTCCCGTGCAGCGGCCAGCGCGGCCACCAGCCCGGCGTCCATGTTCGCGCCGGTGTCGTTGGTGGCGACGTTCGAGTGTCCCCGGCCTCCCGGCTCAGCGGGGGCGATGGTGCGCAGCGCCGCGGCGATCATCCGGGTGGTCGTCGACTTGCCGTTGGTTCCGGTGACCACCACGGTGCGACGGCCCGCGCCGAGCTGGCGCAGCAGCGACTTGTCGAGCGCCAGCGCGACCAGCCCGCCGATCATCGCGCCGGCACCGCGCCCGGTGACCCGCGACGCCCAGCGGGCGCCCGCGCCGGCCCCGAGGGCGAGCCGTCCACGTGTCGTGACCACCCCGGCAGTTTAGGTAGCCGACACGCTGACGGGCGATTCGGCGAGGTCCCGGCTTTGTCACACCACCGTGCGATCCTGACGACGTGGGCCTAACGGACGCCGGAGGTCACCGGCCGAGCGGCTCTGACGCCGAGAATCGGCCGGGCTGGGGCCGGCCGGCTGAACACGCCGGACCAGGCTGGGCGGTCGTCGACGTGGAGACCTCCGGGTTCCGACCGGGGCAGGCCCGCATCGTCAGCATCGCCGCGCTCGCCCTCGGCGACGACGGCAACGTCGAACAGAGCCTGTACAGCCTGCTCAACCCGGGTGTGGATCCTGGTCCGACACACGTACACGGTCTGACGGCCGACATGTTGGAGGGCCAGCCGACGTTCGGCGACATCGTCGACCACCTCGTCGAACTGCTCGACGGCCGCACGCTGGTCGCGCACAACGTCGGCTTCGACTACTCGTTCCTGGCCGCCGAGGCCGAGTTGGTCAACCGCGAGCTGCCCACCGACACCGTGATGTGCACGGTCGAGCTGGCGCGCAGGTTGGACCTGGGCACCGAGAACCTGCGGCTCGAGACGCTGGCCGCGCACTGGGGGATCAGCCAGATCCGGCCGCACGACGCCCTCGACGACGCCCTGGTGCTCGCCCAGATCCTCAAGCCGGTGCTGCTACGGGCGCGGGAACGCAAGGTCTGGCTGCCGGTGCACCCGGTATCCCGCAGGCGCTGGCCCAACGGCGTCGTCACCCACGACGAGCTGCGCCCGCTCAAGGCGGTCGCGTCCCGCCTTCCGTGCCCCTACCTCAACCCCGGCCGGTACGTCGCCGGGCGACCGCTGGTGCAGGGCATGCGGATCGCGCTGTCGGCCGAGGTCGGACGCACCCACGAAGAGCTCATCGAACGGATCCTGCATGCCGGGCTCGCCTACACCGACACCGTCGACACCGAGACCTCGCTGGTGCTGTGCAACGAGGCCCAACCCGCTCAGGGCAAGGGCTACCACGCCAGGGAGTTGGGTGTCCCGCTGGCCTCCGACGCCGAATTCATGCGCGGGATCGACGGCGTCGTCGGCGGTACCGGGATCGACGACTTCTACGACACCACCCTCGCAGGCGCCCAGTTCGCGCTGTTCTGACCGATCCCGGTGATCAGCGTGCGGCCCTGTTAACCGCCGAGACCACCGCCCGCAGCGATGCGGTGGTGATCGACGTCGCGATGCCGACACCCCAGACCGTCGTTCCACCGATCGACGCCTCGACATAGGCCGCGGCTTGCGCTTCTTCGCCCGCCGACAGCGCGTGCTCGGAGTAGTCGAGCACCGACACGTCGAACCCGATGGCGCCCAACGCATCAACGAACGCGGCCAGCGGACCGTTGCCCGCGCCGACGATTTCCCGCTCGACGCCGTCGACCATCACCACCGCCTCGATGGTGTCGGTGCCGCCATCCACCTCCGCTGCCGTCACCTTCTGGCGGATGCGTTCGAGTGGACGGATCGGCGCCAGGTACTCCTCGGCGAAGACGTCCCACATTTCCTTCGGGGACACCTCGCCGCCCTCGCCGTCGGTGATCTTCTGGATCGCCTGGCTGAACTCGATCTGCAGCCGCCGCGGAAGGGCCAGACCGTGATCGGCCTTCATGATGTAGGCGACGCCGCCCTTGCCGGACTGCGAGTTCACCCGGATGACGGCTTCGTAGGTGCGACCGACGTCCTTCGGGTCGATCGGCAGATACGGCACCTGCCACAGGATGTCGTCGACGTCCTTGTCCGCGGCGTCGGCGTCGACCTTCATCTGGTCCAGGCCCTTGTTGATGGCGTCCTGGTGGCTGCCCGAGAACGCGGTGTAGACCAGATCGCCGCCGTACGGGTGGCGTTCGTGCACCGGCAGTTGGTTGCAGTACTCGACGGTGCGACGGATCTCGTCGATGTTCGAGAAGTCGATCTGCGGGTCGACGCCGCGCGAGAACATGTTGAGTCCCAGTGTCACCAGGCATACGTTTCCGGTGCGCTCGCCGTTGCCGAACAGGCACCCCTCGATCCGGTCGGCGCCGGCTTGATAGCCCAATTCGGCTGCTGCAACGGCGGTCCCGCGATCATTGTGCGGATGCAGGCTCAAGATGATGCTGTCGCGGGGGGCCAGGTGCCGGTGCATCCACTCGATCGAGTCGGCGTACACGTTCGGGGTCGCCATCTCTACCGTCGCGGGCAGGTTGACGATCAGCGGCGCGTCGGGCGTCGGCTCGATGATCTCGGCGACGGCGTTGCACACGTCGACCGCGTACTCCAATTCGGTGCCCGTGTAGGACTCCGGCGAGTACTCGAACCGCCACTGGGTGCCCGGATACTTGTTGGCTTCCTCGACGCACACCCGCGCGCCGTCGGTGGCGATCGCCTTGACCGCGTCGCGCTCGGCGCGAAACACCACGCGCCGCTGCAGGATCGACGTCGAGTTGTAGAAATGCACGATCGCGCGGGGCGCGCCTTCGCAGGCCTGGAACGTCCGCTCGATCAGTTCCGGGCGGCACTGCGTCAGCACCTGGATGGTGACATCGTCGGGGATGACGCCTTCGGTGATGATCTCGCGGACGAAGTCGAAGTCGGTCTGGCTGGCCGACGGGAAGCCGACCTCGATCTCCTTGTAGCCCATGCGCACCAGCAGGTCGAACATGCGGCGCTTGCGTTGCGGGCTCATCGGGTCGATCAGCGCCTGGTTGCCGTCGCGCAGGTCGACCGCACACCACATCGGCGCGGAGTCGATGACCTTGTCCGGCCAGGTGCGGTCGGCCAGCGTGACCGCCTCGACCTCTTCGGCGAAGCTGCGATACCGGTTGATCGGCATCGCCGAACCGCGCTGGGTGTTCCACGGCGGCTGGCCGGGATTGGGCGGGCCGGACGGCTTGGTGATCTGGCGGACCGACGAGAACGCGTCAGGTGAGTCCGGTGATGGTTTCGAGAACGTGGTCACGGTATTGCTCCGGGAGTTTGAAGGGGGACTCGACCGGCGCATCGCGAACACCCGCGACGGGAAGCCGGTCTGATCAGACCCCGTCGCGGCTGCCGAGAAGGAGCACCCGCTGCACGTCGAACACTGTACTCCGCACCCGCGAGCGCACCAAAATGCAAATCCGCTAGACCTGCGTGAGCTGTGTGACGAATCCGGCGCTGGCTAGAGTTGCGGCGGTGAGGACTCTTGATCGGCGGTGGTGGGTGGCGATCGCCGTCGTCGTGATCGCGATCGTGTCCCTGGTCTACAGCCAACTGCAGCAACCGCCCGAAGAATGCCGTCCGGTGCTCGATTTCCTCGAATACAACAAGCAGCAGAACGACCTGATCAGCTCTAAGAGCGAGGGCGCCGAGGGGCCGCCGACCGCGGCCGAGGAGCTGGCCTACCGGGAGTGGGCCAACGGGCTCTCCGAGCGCGCACGCAAGATCGACACCCCCGAGCTGCGGTTCACCGCGGTGGAAGTCGCCGATCTCGCAGGCCTGTTCGTCCAGAAGATGCCTCAGGCGCGCGCGGAGACGGAGTCTCCGGCGCCCGGTGCGCCCGCGCCGCAGATCTACTACGAGATGTCGGCGCTCGACAGCCAGTTGCGGCGCAAGCTCGCCGAGCTGTCCGAGGCCTGCACCAACTGAGCACCTCCTACGATGCGGGGCATGTGCACCCGCGTCGTCTACCTCGGAACCGATAACCGCAACGTCACCGGTCGCTCCATGGACTGGAAGTCGGAGATCCAGACCAATCTGTGGGCGCTGCCGAGCGGCGTCCGCCGGACCGGCCAGGCCGGCCCCGACTCCGCGGAGTGGACGTCGAAGTACGGCAGCGTGGTCGCGACCGGCTACGACATCAGCACGACCGACGGCGTGAACGAGGCCGGACTCGTGGTCAACCTCCTGTGGCTGGCCGAATCGGTCTATCCCGCCCAGACCGCTCCGGGTCCCGCGGTCTCGTTGGCGCTGTGGGGCCAGTACGTGCTCGACAACTTCGCGACGGTGGCCGAGGCCGTGCAGGCATTGAGCGCGACCCCGCTGCGGGTGGCCACCGCCGCAGTACCCGGCGAGGAACGGATGGCGACGCTGCACCTGGCAGTGTCGGATGCCGGCGGCGACAGCGCGATCGTCGAGTACATCGACGGCGAGCAGGTCATCCACCACGGCCGCCAGTACCGGGTGATGACGAATTCGCCGACCTTCGACAAGCAGCTCGCGATCAGCGAGTACTGGAAGCAGATCGGCGGCACCGTGATGCTGCCGGGGACCAACCGCGCCGCGGACCGGTTCGTGCGGGCGTCGTTCTACATCGACGCGGTGCCCAAGACCGACGACCCGCTGCTGGCCGCCGCGACGGTGCTCAGCGTCGTCCGCAACGCGTCGGTGCCGTACGGAATCTCCACACCCGACGAGCCGAACATCTCGACCACCCGCTGGCGCACGGTCGTCGACCACAAGGCGCTGCGGTACTTCTTCGAGTCCGCGCTCTCGCCGAACACGTTCTGGGTCGAGCTGGGCAACCTCGACTTCTCACCCGGCGCCCCGACGCTGCGGCTGTCGCTCGGCGAAGGTGAGAAGACGATCTATGCCGGCGATGCCAGCGCGAACTTCGAGGAAGCCGACCCGTTCCCGTTCCTCGGAGTGCCCTGATCGCCGACGGTTCCTGTCGGGCCCACCACGGGTGAAAGAAATCCGGTGCGCATAGCCCTTATCCTTGTTGGGATCCTTCCCAGCACTTGAAAGGCTTGATCAGTGGCGCTCGTCGTGCAGAAGTACGGCGGATCCTCGGTTGCCGACGCCGAGCGGATCCGACGCGTGGCCGAGCGGATCGTCGAGACGAGGAAGCAGGGCAACGACGTCGTCGTGGTGGTCTCGGCGATGGGCGACACCACCGACGAACTGCTCGACCTGGCCAACCAGGTGTGCCCCGCGCCGCCGCCGCGCGAGATGGACATGCTGCTGACGGCCGGTGAGCGCATCTCCAACGCGCTGGTCGCGATGGCCATCCACTCGCTTGGCGCGCAGGCGCGCTCGTTCACCGGTTCGCAGGCCGGCGTGATCACCACCGGCATCCACGGCAACGCGAAGATCATCGACGTCACCCCCGGCCGGCTACGTGACGCGCTGGACGAGGGTGTGATCGTCCTGGTCGCCGGCTTCCAGGGCGTGAGTCAGGACAGCAAGGACGTTACGACGCTGGGGCGCGGCGGCTCCGACACCACCGCCGTGGCGCTCGCCGCGGCGCTGAAGGCCGACGTCTGCGAGATCTATACCGACGTCGACGGCATCTTCACCGCGGACCCGCGAATCGTGCCCAACGCCCACCACCTCGACCAGGTCAGCTTCGAAGAGATGCTGGAGATGGCCGCCGGCGGCGCCAAGGTGCTGATGCTGCGCTGCGTGGAGTACGCCCGTCGGTACAACGTGCCGATACGCGTGCGCTCGTCATACTCGGACAACCCCGGCACCCTGGTGACCGGATCAATGGAGGACATTCCCGTGGAAGACGCCATTCTGACCGGAGTCGCACACGACCGCAGTGAGGCCAAGGTCACCGTGGTCGGTATCCCCGACGTGCCGGGTTATGCCGCCAAGGTGTTCCGCGCCGTCGCCGACGCCGATATCAACATCGACATGGTGTTGCAGAACATCTCGAAGGTCGAGGACGGCAAGACCGACATCACGTTCACCTGCCCGCGGGACAACGGCCCGGCCGCGGTGCAGAAGCTCAGCTCGCTGCAGGGCGAGATCGGTTTCACCGGCGTGCTCTACGACGACCTCATCGGCAAGGTGTCGCTGGTGGGCGCCGGTATGAGGAGCCATCCCGGGGTGACCGCCAAGTTCTGCGAGACGTTGGCCGAAGTCGGGGTGAACATCGACCTGATCTCCACCTCGGAGATCCGGATCTCGGTCCTGGTCAAGGACACCGACCTGGACAAGGCCGTCGCCGCGCTGCACGAGGCGTTCGGCCTGGGCGGCGACGAGCAGGCCATGGTGTACGCGGGGACGGGACGATAATGGTCAATCTAGGTGTTGTCGGCGCGACCGGTCAGGTCGGCCAGGTGATGCGAACGCTGTTGGAAGAGCGGGACTTTCCGGCGACCAGTGTGCGGTTCTTCGCCTCGGCGCGGTCGCAGGGCAAGAAGCTCTCCTTCCGCGGGCAGGAGATCGAGGTCGAGGACGCCGCAAATGCCGATCCTGCGGGACTGGACATCGCGTTGTTCTCCGCAGGGGCGACGATGTCGCGCGTGCAGGCGCCGCGGTTCGCCGGAGCCGGTGCGATCGTGGTCGACAACTCCTCGGCCTGGCGCAAGGATCCCGACGTTCCGCTGGTGGTCAGCGAGGTGAACTTCGCGCGCGACGTGCGGGGCGTCACCCTCAAGAAGGGCATCATCGCGAACCCGAACTGCACCACGATGGCCGCGATGCCGGTGCTCAAGCCGTTGCACGACGAGGCGGGTCTGGTGCGGATGATCGCCTCGACGTATCAGGCGGTGTCGGGCAGCGGCGTGGCCGGTGTGGAGGAGTTGTTCGATCAGGCCAGCGCGGTGGTGAACAGCAGCCGGGACCTGGTCGCCGACGGGTCCGCGGTGGATTTCCCCGCGCCGTCGAAGTACGTGGCACCGATCGCGTTCAACGTCGTCCCGCTGGCCGGGTCGTACGTCGATGACGACTCCGGTGAAACCGACGAGGACCAGAAGCTGCGCAACGAGACCCGCAAGATCCTGGACATCGCGGACCTGGCGGTCAGCGGTACGTGCGTGCGGGTCCCGGTGTACACGGGCCATTCGCTGTCGCTGAACGTCGAATTCTCGCAACCGCTTTCAGTGCGGCGGGCGACCGAGTTGTTGGGTGCGGCGCCCGGCGTGACGCTCGTCGACGTCCCGACGCCGCTGGCCGCGGCCGGTGCGGACGACTCGCTGGTCGGACGCATCCGGCAGGATCCCGGCGTGCCCGACGGGCGCGGGCTGGCACTGTTCGTGTCCGGGGACAACCTTCGCAAGGGCGCGGCACTCAACACGATTCAGATCGCCGAACTGCTGGCCGCCGAACTCTGACGCCGCGGCGAGATTGCAACCACGCAGACAAAGTGCGAGTAACCGTCTGCATGAGTGCAATCTCGGTGGTGCTGGGCGTCTTGTCCGCAACGCCGTCCGCCGCTCAGCCCGCCCCTGTGCCCGATCCAGTGCTGCCGCCGCTGGCGCCCGGCCAGGTGATCAGGATCGGTCCGACGGCCGGAACCGGCACCCCGACACGCGATTACGGTATCGGCGCCACCGACCTGTGCGAGTTCATGGAGTTTCCAAGCGGCATCCTGCAGGTGTGCGGCGACAGTTTCGCCGGACAGGGAGTCGGCTACGGAGGGTGGTTCTCACCGATCGCGTTGCACGTCGAGACGGAGTCGATCGACGACCCGGGTGGTGTGCGCTACGACGGCGTGACCGGCACCGACCGTCCGCTGCTGGCCGATCCGACCCCTGCGGGCATGTCCCAACTGCCTGCGGGTGTCGTCCAGATCAACCGGCAGAACTACCTGATGGTCACCACTGTGCGGGAACTAGACCCGGAGACGTCGCGGCTGGTGAAAGCCGACCCGGCACAGGGGAACTGGCCGACGCTGCCAAACTCCGAGCGCGCCGCGTCCTACGCCGAGGGCAGGCAGTCGCAGATCAGCGGCTACTACGACCCGATTCCGCGCACCGACTCCGAAACCGGGTGGGTGTACATCGTGGCCAACAACTTCGACCGCAGTGCGCCGCTGGTGCTGTACCGGGCCACGCCCCAGGACTTCGAGGACCGGTCGAGTTGGCAGGGCTGGTCGGCTGATTCCGGTTGGGGCAACCCGCCGACACCGCTGTGGCCAGACGCGGTCGGCGAGATGAGCATCCGCCAGATCGACGGCAAAACCGTGCTGTCGTACTTCAACGCCACCACCGGGAACATGGAGATGCGGGTGGCCAACGACCCCACCGGGCTGGGCGCCGCGCCGGTGACGACCGTCGTCGTGGCGTCCGAATGGCCGGATCCCGCTGACCATCTCGGTCCTCCGGAGAGCAACCGGCTGGCCCAGCCGTACGGCGGCTACATCTCACCGGGTTCGACGCTCGACGAGGTGCGGGTGTTCGTCAGTCAGTGGAACACCGGACCGCGCGGCGGGTCGCCGTACCGGGTGATCCAGTTCGCGGCCAACCCGTTCAAGCCTTAATTAACGAGATCCGTGGCAGGCTACAGCCTTCCATCACGGTACGACACGTAAGCATGCGGATGTGCCAGGCCCGCGGGATTGTTGTGTCCTAGGTGGCTCAGGCGACGGTGCTGACATGCTCGGCCGACTCGCCAATGGTGGCGCCGGCGTCGCCGACGATCGTCCGCATCAAGGCCTGGTGCTCGCGGTCGCCGCGAGCGATCGCCCTGGCGATGCCGCCGGGCAGCGTGACCGCGGCCGCACTGCGCGTCAGGTTCACGGGTAGCCGCAGCACCGGGTACCACGGCACATGGGGGCGCAGGCCCAGTGCGCGCATCGTGCGGGCGCCCAGGAAGCCGCTGGTGACCGAAAGATGTTGCGCGCGTGCGATACGACGCCGGATCGCGGGCATGGTGTCGTAATGCCAGATCATCGGGTCGTCGGCCATCGGAACCGCAAGCTGCCTCGACGACTCGTCGGGCTCGGCGAGTGCGCCCAGGGTGTGATAGAGCACCCGGATGCTGTCGCGGAACCCGCGCGGCAGCCACTCGTCCTCCACACCCATCAACCATCCGACATAGCGGGTCAAGTGGGCGACGGCCTCGTAATCTCTGGGCCGCAATACGATTCCCATCCCCACGACACCGACGGCAGGTGCGACGAGCGCACCGATCAGCGTCGCCGCCATATCGGTCTGGTTGATCGGGACACCCCAGTCGTCGGCGCACCAGTCGGGCATCGCAAACACATGCCTGCGCACCAGGCCGTGAATCAGCCGAACCCGCAGAGTAGACCGGTAGCCGACGCCCAGGTGTTCGAGCCCACCGTCGGAGATGACGTCCATCGCCCACTGCATCGTCTCGGCGAAGCGCTTGTTCGAACCCTTCTCCAGGGCGCCGGTGCGCAACAGTGTCTTGTTGAAACCCGAGAACTGGTAGCCGCCGAGAAGCGATACGTCACGTGCGACGTACATGCCGTCGGCACCGCCGCGACGCAGCGCTTCTGCACCGCGGCGCAGCTTTACCGGGTCCACCCAGTCGGGCAGCGTCTCCACGGGCGTGAAGAACTCGCGCAACGGTTCCGGGGCGTCGGGAACCGCATCGATGCCGTAGGTGAGCGCCCGGTCGAACAACGGCCGCGCCTGCTTCACGCCGACGCCTGACATCCACTCGACGAGGCGGTCCATCGGTTCGTCTCCGACGGTCAACCGCTCGCCGAGCCTGCGCCACTGCGCCGGCGTGGGTCGACCGATGGCCAGCGCCTTGGCGATGACGCGGATGCCGGCGGGCACGGCGCGAGGCCGCGCCGGGTGTCGCGTCGGGATCGGACGCTGCATGGTCTCGGTTCCCCTCCAGGCAAAGTGACAACGCGTGTAGTCGAAGCTATTCGGCGGGGTGACCGGTGTCAATCGTCGCATTCACAGCCCGCTCATAGGTGCCACATGCCGGGCTCATCGAAACAGCTCGCATGATGGCAGCCATGACCGAAACACCATCCGAACCCGCCACCACTCCGGTGGTGGCGGCACCTCACGACGACCACGTCGCCCCCCGACGCTCCAAGCTCGGCGCCGCTGCCGCCTGGGTGGGCATCGCCGCCGGCGCCGTGTTCATCGTCGCGGTGATCTTCTTCTCCGGTTTCATCCTCGGTTCGCACTCGGGCGGCCATCACCGCGGCGGCCATCACAGCGGCCACGACCGCGACGTCGCGATCTTCCATCGCGGGCCGCCGCCGGGCGCCCCGATGGGTCCCGGCGGGTCGTTCGGCCGCCCGCCGTTCGGCGGACCGGGAAACACGCAGGGGCCGCGCTTCGCGCCACCCGAGCCGCCGCAGTCACCCGAGGCTCCGACCACCACGGCGCCGTCGCGCCCGTAGCGACTGGCTCGACGGATACCGTCGTTTCGACCGATATGCGGCTTTTATCGATCTGAATGCACACCAGAGCCGAGTAGTGACGGGAGCGGGAGTGCTTGGCCCACAACGCTATCGGCCATGCCTCGCAACGGTGTCAGAGCCGTGGCGGGGACGGCAACTGGGACGGGTCTCTTGCCGAATACCAGCAGACTGGCATGATCGAGCCCATGAGCATTGAGGTCAAGTACACCGCAGAGTCCACCGCGTCCGGAGGCGGCCGTGACGGCCACGTCCGGTCCTCCGACGGCAAGATCGATCTCGACACCCGCCCGCCCAAGGAGCTCGGCGGCAGCGGCGAGGGCGTCAACCCCGAGTTGCTGTTCTCGTCGGGTTACGCGGCATGCTTCCTCGGCGCGCTGCGGCTGCAGGCCAAGAACAACAAGATCGACATCGACGAAGCCACTTCGATCACCGCGCAGGTCGGCTTCGGACCGGACTCCGATGGCGGCTTCGGGCTCACGGCTCACCTAATCGGCTACCTGCCGGGCCTCGAGCAGAGCGTGGCCGATGACCTGATGGCCAAGGCACACGACTTCTGCCCGTACTCGAAGGCCACTCGCGGCAACATCGAAGTCAAGTTGTCCGCGAAGGTCTGACCGGTGCGGGCGGTCGCCGCGGCGAGCGTCGGCGTGGCCATCGGGCTGTCGGTCATGGCACCCGCCGGCCCCGCCGCAGCGCGCCCTTCCGATCCGGGCGTCGTCAACTACGCTGTGCTGCCGAAGGGCTCGGTGGGCAATATCGTCGGCGCCACAATGCGATTCGAGTCGTTGTTCACCGAGCCGGTGCAGACCTTCTCGGTCGACCTACCCGCGTGTAACAACTGGGCGGACATCGGCCTGCCCGACGTCTACGCCGACCCGGATCTGGCGTCGTTCAACGGCGCGGTGACCCAGGAGTCGCCGACGGACGCCACGCATGTGGTCAAACAGGCGGTCGGCGTGTTCGCGACGGCCGACGCCGCCGACCGCGCCTTCCGTCGCGTGGTCGACCGCACCGGCGGCTGCAACGGGCAGACCACCGCGATGCACCTGGACAACTTCACCACCCAGGTGTGGACCTTCACCGGCGGGCCGACCACGGCGACGGACGCCGACTGGGTCAAACAGGAGGCGGGCACGGACCGGCGCTGTTTCACCACCACGCGCAAGCGCGAGAACGTCCTGCTGCAGGCCAAGGTCTGCCAGTCCGGTAACGGCGGCCCAGCGGTCAATGCGCTGGCCGGGGCCATGCAGAACACCCTCGGCCAGTAACTCGGGGCGGGGTGAAGGTCCTCGTAACGAAGGCGTCATCCAAAAAGCGCTGGATTTGTCGGTCCCGTCTGGAAGATGGTTGAAGGGGCCGAGCGGTCCACTCCCGGAAGGGGATGGTTGGAATGACCTTCACCATCACGTCCGAGGTAAAGGACGCGCACCCGCTGCCGAGTAATTGCACCGAGCTGACCAGCGCTGATGCCGCTGCTCGCCAGGTCGGCGCCGGTTGTCTGCGCGAGGGCCCGGTGGGCCGGGTCGGACTCGAGATCGAGGCGCACTGCTTCGATCTGACCGATCCCGCGCGCAGGCCCGGCTGGGACGAGCTCACCGCCACCATCGCCGGCCTGCCACCACTACCGGGGGGCAGCCGGGTCACCGTCGAACCAGGTGGCGCCGTGGAATTGTCTGGTCCGCCGCTCGCGGGCCCGCTCGCCGCGATCGACGCGATGGTCGCCGACCGCACCGTGCTGTGCGCTGCGTTCGCCGGCGCCGGGTTCGGATTGGTGTCGCTGGGCGCCGATCCGCTGCGGCCACCACAGCGCATCAACTCGGGGGCGCGCTACCGGGCGATGGAAGCGTTCTTCGCCGCCAGCGGCACCCCCGCCGCCGGTGCGGCGATGATGACCTCGACCGCTTCGGTGCAGGTCAACCTCGATGCGGGCCCCCGTGACGGCTGGGCGGACCGGGTGCGGCTCGCGCATGCGCTCGGGCCGACGATGATCGCGATCACCGCGAACTCGCCGCTGCTGAGCGGACAAGACCCCGGCTGGCAGTCAACGAGGCAGCGCGTGTGGAGCCAACTGGATTCGGCGCGCTGCGGCCCGGTGCTAGGCGAGAACGGCGAAGATCCGGCCAGCGACTGGGCCCGGTACGCGCTGAAAGCTCCGGTGATGCTCGTCAACCACGCCGACGCCGACGCCGAACCGGTACTCGACTGGGTGCCGTTCGCCGACTGGGCCGACGGGCGGGTCGCGCTCGGCGGCCGCCGTCCCACCGCCGCCGACCTCGACTATCACCTGACCACGTTGTTCCCTCCGGTCCGCCCGCGGCAGTGGCTGGAGATCCGCTATCTCGACAGCGTGCCGGACACCGTCTGGCCTGCGGTCGCGTTCACGCTGGTCACCCTGCTCGACGACCCGACGGCCGCCGAGCTGGCCGCCGAAGCCACCCATCCCGTCGCCACCGCATGGGATCAGGCCGCCCACATCGGCCTGGCCGACCCCCGGTTGCAGGCGGCCGCGCAGCGGTGCGTGCGGGCGGCCGCCGAACGCGCGCCTGCCGAGCTCGCGGAATCGATGCAACGGTTGGTGCGTTCGGTCGAACAGGGACGCTGTCCAGCCGACGACTTCCGCGACCGCGCCGCACGACACGGGATCGCGCCCGCGGTCACGCAACTGGCACGAGGGGAACTGTGACACCTCGCGAAACGATCGCGCGCGAACTCACCAGGGCACGTCAGCGCACCCTGCGCCTCGTCGACTTCGACGACGCGGAGCTGGGCCGTCAGTACAGCCCGCTGATGAGCCCGTTGGTGTGGGACCTCGCGCACATCGGGCAGCAGGAGGAGCTGTGGCTGCTGCGCGACGGAAACCCGGACCGGCCCGGCATGCTGCGCCCCGACGTCGAACGTCTCTACGACGCGTTCGTCAACTCCCGCGCCAGCCGGGTGGACCTGCCGCTGCTCCCGCCCTCGGATGCCAGAGCGTATTGCGCCACCGTGCGCGACAAGGTGCTCGACACGCTGGACGTCCTACCCGACGACGAGCCCGGTTTCGCCTTCGGCCTGGTGATCAGCCACGAGAACCAGCACGACGAAACCATGCTGCAGGCGCTGAACCTGCGAACCGGCCCACCGTTGCTCGACACCGGAGCTGCGCTTCCCGAAGGCCGTCAGGACGTCGCGGGCACATCGGTGTCGGTGCCCGGGGGCGAGTTCGTGCTCGGCGTCGACGCGACCACCGAGCCATACTCTCTGGACAACGAACGCCCGGCACACGTCGTCGACGTACCCGCCTTCCGCATCGGACGCGTCCCGGTCACCAACGGCGAATGGCGCCGGTTCATCGACGACGGCGGGTACGACGAACCCCGCTGGTGGTCGGAGCGCGGTTGGAAGCACCGGACCGAAGCCGGTCTGACCGCGCCGCAGTTCTGGAATCCGGACGGAACCCGCACCCGGTTCGGCCACGCCGAGGAGATCCCCGAAACCGAGCCGGTCCAGCACGTCACGTTCTTCGAAGCCGAGGCCTACGCAGCGTGGGCGGGCGCCCGGCTGCCCACCGAGGTGGAATGGGAGAAGGCATGCGCGTGGGATCCGGCTGTCGGCGGGCGACGCCGTTATCCGTGGGGCGCAACCGAACCCACCGCCGCCCTGGCCAACCTCGGCGGCGACGCGCTGCGTCCAGCGCCCGTCGGTGCCTACCCGGCCGGCGCGTCGGCCTACGGCGCCGAACAGATGCTGGGCGACGTGTGGGAGTGGACGACGTCGCCGCTGCGCCCATGGCCGGGATTCACGCCGATGATCTACGACCGCTACTCTCAGCCCTTCTTCGACGGTGACTACAAAGTGCTGCGCGGCGGATCGTGGGCGGTCGCGTCGGCGATCCTGCGGCCCAGTTTCCGCAACTGGGACCACCCGATCCGACGTCAGATCTTCTCGGGCGTCCGACTGGCTTGGGACGCGTGATGTGCAGGCATGTCGGGTGGCTCGGCGAACCGGCCTCGGTGGCGTCGCTGACCCTTGAGCCCGCCAACGGCCTTCTGGTGCAGTCGTATTCACCGCGCAGGCAGAAGCACGGGCTGATGAACGCCGACGGGTGGGGTGTGGGTTTCTTCGACGGCGCGACACCGCGGCGCTGGCGCAGCGCGACGCCGATGTGGGGGGACGCCTCGCTCGCCTCGGTCGCGCCCGCGCTACGCAGCGGTTGTATCGTCGCCGCGGTGCGATCTGCGAGCATCGGCATGCCGATCGAGGCGACCGCGGTCGCACCGTTCACCGACGGGCATTGGCTGCTCTCCCACAACGGACTCGTCGATCGCGAGGTGCTCCCGCTGTCGGCCGCCGCCGAGTCCACCAACGACAGCGCCCTGCTCGCCGCGCTCATCTTCGACCGCGGGCTGGACGCGCTGGGGGACACCATCGTCGAGGTCGCCGCGGCCGACCCGAACGCGAGGCTGAACATCCTGGCGGGCAACGGATCACGCCTGGTCGCCACGACATGGGGCGACACGCTGTCCGTACTGCGACGTCCCGACGGCGTGGTCCTGGCCAGTGAGCCGTACGACGACGACCCCGCCTGGGCGGAGATCCCGGACCGACACCTCGTCGAAGTCACACCGTCGGGTGTGCAACTCGTCGCACTGAAAGGAGCCTGATGGCGCGGGGAGCCGATCACGCGGGCACGCTGTCGTTGTCGAACCACCTGTCGGCGGACTCGGCAGCGAACACGCTGCGCCGCGACGTTCTCGACGGCTTGTCGTCGAGACCGAAGTCATTGCCGCCCAAGTGGTTCTACGATGCGATCGGCAGTGACCTGTTCGATCAGATCACGCGGTTGCCGGAGTACTACCCGACGCGTGCCGAGGCCGAGATCCTCAGAAACCGATCTGCCGACATCGCCGCGGCTTCCGGCGCCGACACACTGGTCGAACTGGGCAGCGGCACGTCGGAAAAGACCCGCATGCTGCTCGACGCGCTACGTCGCCGCGGATCGTTGCGCCGGTTCATCCCGTTTGACGTCGACGCGAGCGTGCTGGCCGCCGCGGGCACGGCGTTACAGGCCGAGTATCCCGGCCTCGAGATCGAAGCCGTCTGTGGGGATTTCGAGAAGCACCTGGACAAGATCCCCCACGTCGGACGCCGCCTGGTCGCATTCCTCGGCTCGACGATCGGCAACCTCACCGCAGGCCCGCGCGGCGACTTCCTCGCCGCTCTTTCCGACACCCTGCAACCCGGCGACAGCCTGCTGCTGGGCACCGATCTGGTGAAGGACGCCGATCGTCTGGTGCGCGCGTACGACGACAGCGCGGGTGTGACCGCGCGCTTCAACCGCAACGTGCTCGCCGTCGTCAACCGTGAGCTGGACGCCGACTTCGACCTCGAGAAGTTCGCACACGTCGCGGTGTGGAACGCCGGTGACGAGCGCATCGAAATGTGGCTGCGCGCCACCGAAGCGCAGCGGGTGTGCGTGCGCGATCTCGGGCTGACAGTCGAGTTCGACGCCGATGAGGCGATGCTGACCGAGGTGTCCTGCAAATTCCGGCGCGAGGGTGTGGAAGCCGAACTCGGCGCCGCCGGGCTTCGGATGACCCACTGGTGGACCGACCCCGCAGGCGACTTCGGCCTGTCGCTGTCGACGAAATGAGCCTCGCCGATCGGTGGCGGGCGGCCAGGCCGGCGGTGGCCGGAATCCACCTGGACAGTGCCGCCTGTTCGCGTCAGAGCGTCGCGGCGACCGACGCGGCCGTGCAGCACGCGCGCCGCGAAGCAGAAGTCGGCGGCTACGTCGCAGCCGAGGCCGCCGTCCCGGTGCTCGACGCCGGACGCGCCGCGCTCGCCGCGCTGACCGGCTTGGCGAGCACCGACTTCGTGTTCACCACCGGCGCGAACAACGCGTTGGACCTGCTGCTCGGCGCGTGGCCCGGACAGCGGACCCTGGCCTGCCTGCCCGGCGAGTACGGGCCGAACCTGGCGATCATGGCCGCCAACGGTTTCGCCGTCCGCGCGCTGCCCGCCGACGACCACGGGCGACTCGACGTCCCGGCGGCAACGCGTCAACTGGCCGCCGACCCGCCCGCGCTGGTGCACCTGACGGCGCTGGCCAGTCACCGCGGGCTGGCGCAGCCGGTTTCGGCGCTGGCCGCCACGTGCCGCGAACTCGGTGTGCCGCTGATCGTCGACGCCGCCCAGGCGCTGGGGCATCTGGACTGCGCGGTCACACCTGCGGCGATCTACGGTTCATCGCGTAAGTGGATCGCCGGGCCGCGCGGAGTGGGGTTCCTCGGCGTCCATCGCGAGCTCGCGGAGCGGCTGCGCCCACGCCTGCCGCCGCCGGAGTGGAACCTGCCCCTGTCCGTCCTGCAGCGCTTGGAGCACGGCGAGGCGAATATCGCTGCCCGCGTGGGCTTCTCGGTGGCACTCGGAGAACATCTGGCCGACGGACCGGCCGCGGTGCGGGCCCGGCTGGCAGAGGTGGGCCGCATGACCCGCGACGCCGTGGCTGCCCTCGACCGATGGCGGGTCGTCGAATCGCGCGAAGAACCGACCGCGATCACCACGCTTGTCCCCACCGACGGCGCCGATCCGCGGAAGGTCCGCGACTGGATGATCGCCGAACACCGCATCGTCATCACGTTCGCCGATGTGCAGCGAGCCCCATTCGAGATGACCACGCCGGTGCTGCGGGCGTCACCGCACGTGGACGTCAACGAAGAGGAGCTCGCGCGGTTCGCCGCGGCCCTGGCGGCCGCGGGGTGAGGCGTCAACCGGTCCGGCGCACCAGCAGCGTCGCCCGGTAATCCGACAGGGGCGGGACGTCCTCGGGGGTGCGGGGATACGGGTCGAGCGCCTGCAACGTGAGTGAGTAATCGCCGGTCTGCACGGTCTGCCGGTTCTGCCCTGGCGCGGGGTTGGTGTTGAACTCGAGGGTCTGCTCGCCGGATCGCCCGTCGTCGACCACGACGACGACTCGCGCCTGCCCGGTCCAGAAGCACTCGACCTCGGTCGGGCACCGCGAATCCTCCGGTACCTCGGTGAACCGCAGTCGCAGCGGCTCGGCGGCGATCTCGGCCTGCTGTCCGCCGGCGAGCACGAAGGGGCGATCCAGCGCGGCGTCGACGGTGTCCGCGCGCGCGTGCTGACCGCCGTGGCAGCCGGCCGCCAGCGCCACCAGCACCAGTGACGGCAACAAGAAACCGCGCACGGCCACTCTCACTCGTCGAATCCCTCGCCCCAGGTGTGGACGGGTTCGTTGCTGTGCATGCGCTCGCAGTAGCGGCGCAGCATCTCCGCGAGCGCGACGGGCCGCGCCATACCGCGCTCCTGCAGCGCGCGCACCGTCGCGACCTGCCAGGTTGCGCCGTTGCGGCCGGTCTTGGCGCGTCCCTCGACGACCCCAAGGTACCGGTCGCGCACCTCGGACGCGACCTCCCAGCGGCGCAAGCCCTCGTCGGCCATGGGCAGCAGTTCGCGCAGTATCAACTCGTCGGCGGTCACCTCGCCGTAGCCGGGCCAGTACAGCCGGGCATCCATACCGTGCTGGGCGGCGGTGACGAAATTGTGTTGTGCCGCAGCAAAGCTCATCTTCGTCCACAGCGGCCGCTCCTCCTCGGACAGCGCGCGCAGCGTGCCGTAGTAGAAGGCGGCGTTGGCCATCATGTCGACGACGGTCGGCCCTGCGGGCAGCACCCGGTTTTCCACGCGCAGATGCGGGCGGCCGTTCACGACGTCGTACACCGGCCGGTTCCACCGGTAGATGGTGCCGTTGTGCAGCCGCAGCTCGGAAAGCCTGGGCGTGCGGCCCTCGGCGAGCTCACGGACCGGGTCCTCATCGGACAGCTCGGGCAGCAGCGAGGGGAAGTAGCGCACGTTCTCCTCGAACAGGTCGAAGATCGACGTGATCCAGCGTTCCCCGAACCACACTCGCGGCCGGACGCCTTGGGCCTTGAGTTCGTCGGGCCGGGTGTCGGTGGCCTGGGCGAACAGCTCGATGCGGGTCTCGGCCCACAGTTCGTGGCCGAAGAAGTACGGGGAGTTGGCGCCCAGCGCCACCTGCGGACCGGCCAGCACCTGAGCGGCGTTCCAGTTCTGCGCGAAGTCGCCCGGCGACACCTGAAGGTGCAATTGCATGCTTGTGCACGCCGACTCGGGTGCGATGGTGGCGGTCTGCAGGCTCAGCCGCTCCGGCCCGACGATGTCGATCAGGATGTCCTCGCCGCGGGCGGTGAAGATCGAGTCGTTGAGCGCCTGGTACCGCGTCGACTCGCTCATCCACCGGCCCGCGAGGTGCTCGGGCAGCAACGTCGGCAGGATCCCGATCATCACGATGTGCGCGTCGTGCCGGTTGGCCTTCGTCTCGGCCGCATTGAGGCTCGCCCGGACCTCGGTCTCCAGGTCGAGCGCGGCGCGCCCGGGCAACCGCCGCGGCGGCACATTGAATTCGATGTTGTAAGCGCCCAATTCGGTCTGATACGCCGGATCGGCGATCGCGCGCAGGACCTCGGCGTTGCTCATCGCGGGCTGATAGGCCGAGTCGACGAGATTGCACTCGATCTCCATCCCGGTCAGCGGCCGCTCGAAGTCGAAGCTCGACTGGGCGAGCATCGTCTCGAAGACGTCGAGGCACTGCTGCACCTTGCGGCGGTACTCCCGGCGGTGCGCGCCGCTGTAGCCGGTGCCCTTCACTTCCTCGCCCACACCGCCATTGTTCGGCATAAACCCGGCCGTGGTGGGTAGGTGAGGCAGATGGACGTCACCGTCACCTTCATCGGCACCGCCACCACGCTGATCTCCGGCGGCGGCATCACCCTGCTGACCGACCCGAACTTCCTGCACCAGGGGCAGCACGCGTACCTCGGATACGGGCTGCTGTCCAAGCGGCTCAAAGGACCGGCGCTGGACATCGAACAGCTGCCGGCCCTCGACGCGGTGGTGCTGTCGCATATGCACGGCGACCACTGGGACCGGGTGACGCAGAGCCGCCTCGACCACGATCTTCCGATCCTGACCACTCCGCACGCCGCCAAACGGCTGACCCATCGCGGGTTCGGCCGGTCGTTGGCGCTCGACACCTGGCAGCAGCACACGATCACCAAGGGCACGGTGAGCGCCACCGTCACCTCGCTGCCGGGTCGGCACGCTCCCACGCCGGTCGACCGGTTCCTGCCGCCGGTGATGGGCAGCATGATCGAGTTCTCCGACGGCGCTGCCCGCCGCAGGCTCTACGTCTCCGGCGACACCCTGTTCGTCGACGAATTACGGGAAATACCAGAGCGATTCGAATCGATCGACGTCGGCGTGCTGCACCTGGGCGGTACCCGGCTGCCGTTCGGCAGGCACCTGCCGTTCGGGCTGACCGTGACGATGGACGGACAACAGGGCGCCGACGTGGTCGAACTGCTGAACCTTCCCAAGATGATCCCGGTGCATTTCGACGACTACGGGGTGTTCGCGTCCCCGCTGTCCGACTTCGTCGACGAGATGAAGCGCCGCGGCCTGTCCGACCGGATCATCGAATTGGAGCGCGGTTCCTCGGTCACGGTTTGATACTTACGCAGTGTCAGCACAATGGCCGGGCGAGCTGGACCAAGGCGGTCTGGAACAGGTCTCGAGGGTCGATCGCGTCGCATCGCTCACGGGTATCCGAGCCGTCGCCGCACTGCTGGTCATGGCCACCCACGCCGCGTACGGCACCGGCGCCTACAACCGCGGATACGTCGGGCTGATGTTCGCACGTATGGAGATCGGCGTCGCGATCTTCTTCGTGTTGTCGGGATTTCTACTGTTCAACGGATGGGTGCGCTCGGCGGCGACCGGCGCCGCGCCGCCACCGATACGCCGGTACGCCCGAAATCGGGTGCGGCGCATCATGCCGGCCTATGTGGTGACGGTGTTGCTGGCGTTCGCGCTGTACGAGTTCCGGCCCATCGAGCCCAATCCCGGCCACACCTGGCACGGCCTGGTCCGCAACCTCACGCTCACCCAGATCTACAGCCGCGAGTACATCACGGCCTACATGCATCAGGGGTTGACCCAGATGTGGAGTCTCGCGGTCGAAGTGGCGTTCTACGCGGCGCTGCCGGTGTTGGCCTACCTACTGCTGGTCATCCTGTGCCGGCGCCAGTGGCGCCCCGGTGTACTGCTGGCCGCGCTGGCGGTGCTGGGTGCGCTGAGCCCGCTGTGGCTCTTGGTCATCCACAGAACGGACTGGCTGCCCAACGGCGCGGGGTTGTGGCTTCCGCACTACCTCGTGTGGTTCGTGGGCGGTATGGCCCTCAGCGTGCTGGCGCGCACCGGTTTTCGCTGTTATACCGTGATCGCGCTGCCGCTGGCGGTGGCGGCGTACCTGGTGGTGTCGACACCGATCGCCGGGCGCATCGACGCTCCTGCGCTCGATCTCGGCCAAGACATCGTCAAGGTGATGTTCTACGCGGCGATCGCAACGCTGGTTGTCGCGCCGTTGGCCCTCGGCGACACAGGCTGGTACGCAGGGCTACTCAGCAGCAGGCCGATGGTGTGGCTGGGTGAGATCTCCTACGAGATCTTCCTGCTGCACGTGATCGTGATGGAGATCGCGATGGTGTCGGTGCTGCAGTGGCGCGTGTACACCGGTTCGGTGGTGGTGCTGTTCGTCGTGACGCTGATACTGACGATTCCGGTTGCGTGGCTTCTGCATCGGCTCACCCGTCCGCGAACCTGACCTGCAACGATCGACGTTTGACAAGTGAAAAGACGGGTATCACCCTCGGCGTGAGGATGATTGGGTCTCTGCTGGCGCGCCATCCGGGTCTGTACGACGTGCTCGATGCCTTCATCGAGTTCGGCTATCAGCGTTGGCCGTTCGGTCGCAACGGATCCGGGGCGCCGCGTTGAGCCACGACGACCTGAGGGCTCAACAATCCGCCGCGTAGCTCGACCGCGATCGCGGGGTCGGCATACGCGGCCAGTGCCCGCAGCGCCGACGGACTGTAGGACCGCAGCGAGCTGATCACGCCGTCGTGTACGAACGGCAGCAATGGAACGAACGGCAGCATGGTCGCCAGGCGCACCAGATGCAGCGGCGACGGCGGTCGCGGCAGATCAATGACGACCAACTTGGCTGCCACCCGGGTGCCTTCCGAGATCGCTCGCGCGGCCGCGGCCGGCGGCAGGTGGTGAAACGACAGCGCGAAGACCGCGAGGTCGAACGAGGCGTCGGGGGCGTCGATCGCCGTGGCATCCATCTCACGGACGGTCGCGCGGGGGTTCTCCCCGAGGTCGCCGGCGGCCATCACCGTCACGTTCGCCGCGTCCACGTCGGTGACGGTCAACCGCGCTGAGGGGTGCCAGGCGAGCAGCGTGCGCGACAGCGCGCCGTGACCCGCCCCGAGTTCGAGGATCTTCGGGTCCGCGACGTCCTCGACCTCGGCGAGCGCGATCTCGGCGAACCGCTCGGTGCTGCCGAACCATCCGCCGGTCCACTCGAGCGCGCGGATCACGCTGCGCTTGCGGGCGGCGTCGACCGGCGCGTCGGAGTCGCAGTCCAGATACTCGAGCCGATCGGTCTGCAACAGGCGGTCCAGGCAGGACGCGTCGGGACCGCCGCGCGGCATGCGGTCGATCTTGGATGCGCTCAGCGTTCCGGCTTCAATCCCGGCGGGCTTTTCGGCCATGTAGTCCATGATGGACGACGGACCGCAGCAAGAGGGGAGCGCGAGTTGGCTGGAAACGCCGAGTTCATCGCCGCGATCGATCAGGGCACCACGAGTACTCGATGCATGATCTTCGACCACGGCGGCGTCGAGATCGGTCGCCATCAGCTCGAGCACGAACAGATCCTGCCGAAAGCCGGGTGGGTAGAGCACAATCCCGTCGAGATCTGGGAGCGCACCGCGGCCGTCATCATGTCCGCGCTCAACAAGACGAACTTGTCGGCGACCGACCTCGCCGCGCTCGGCATCACGAACCAGCGCGAGACGGCGCTGGTGTGGAACAAGCAGACGGGCAGACCGTATTACAACGCGATCGTGTGGCAGGACACCCGCACCGACCGCATCGCCTCGGCACTGGACCGCGACGGTCGCGGCGACGTGATCCGCGGCAAGGCCGGCCTGCCGCCGGCGACCTACTTCTCGGCAGGCAAGGTCCAATGGATTCTGGAGAACGTCGACGGCGTACGGCGCGACGCCGAGAACGGCGACGCGCTGTTCGGGACTCCGGACTCGTGGCTGTTGTGGAACCTGACCGGAGGGACCCGCGGCGGGGTGCACGTCACCGACGTCACCAACGCCAGCCGCACCATGCTGATGAATTTGGAAACGCTCGACTGGGACGACGAGTTGTTGTCGTTCTTCGACATACCGCGACAGATGCTGCCCGAGATCAAGCCGTCGTCATGCCCGGAGTCCTACGGCATCACCCGTGACAACGGGCCCCTTGCCGGCCAGGTGCCGCTGACCGGAGCGCTCGGTGACCAGCAGGCGGCCATGGTCGGGCAGGTGTGCCTGAGTGCGGGGGAGGCCAAGAACACCTACGGCACAGGCAATTTCCTTCTTCTCAACACCGGCGAGAAGATCGTCCGGTCGGAGAACGGGCTGTTGACCACGGTGTGCTACCAGTTCGGCGACGCGAAACCCGTTTATGCCCTTGAGGGTTCGATCGCGGTCACCGGTTCGGCTGTGCAGTGGCTGCGTGATCAGCTCGGCATCATCAGCGGCGCGGCGCAGAGCGAGTCTCTGGCGCGCCAGGTCGACGACAACGGGGGCGTCTACTTCGTTCCGGCGTTCTCCGGACTCTTTGCGCCGTACTGGCGTTCGGATGCCCGCGGCGCGATCGTCGGGCTGTCGCGGTACAACACGAACGCGCACCTGGCCCGCGCGACACTGGAGGCGATCTGCTACCAGAGCCGCGACGTCGTCGACGCGATGGAAGCCGACTCCGGTGTGCACATGGAGCTTCTCAAGGTCGACGGCGGTATCACCGCCAACGACCTGTGCATGCAGATCCAAGCCGACGTGCTCGGTGTCGACGTCGTCAAGCCCGTCGTCGCTGAAACCACTGCGCTGGGCGCGGCCTATGCCGCCGGCTTGGCGGTCGGGTTCTGGGAGAACGCGGACGACCTGCGGGCCAACTGGCAGGAAGGCAAGCGCTGGACGCCGTCGTGGAGCGACGAGCAGCGCGAATCCGGTTATGCCGGTTGGCAGAAGGCGGTGCAGCGCACGCTGGACTGGGTCGACGTCGATTAGCCGGCCGCGTCGAGGTCGCGTTTGGTTTCATCGTCGAGTTCGATGCCGGCGACCGCCGTGTTCTCCTCGAGATGGGCCACCGACGACGTGCCGGGGATCAGCAGCACGTTCGGTGCGACGTTCAGCGTCCACGCGAGCACGATCTGGGCCGGTGTGTGCCCGAGCTTTTCGGCCTCCCGCTTGACCGCCGGATGCCCCAGTACCGGGTTGTCGGCGACGAAGCCCGAGCCCAGCGGGAAGAACGGCACGAACGCGATACCGCGCTCGATACACGCGTCGAGCACCGGCTGCGAGCTGCGGTCGATGAGGTTGTAGGCGTTCTGCACACAGACGATCTCGGTGCGGTCCAGCGCGATCCGCAGATGGTCGACGCCGACGCCGCTCAACCCGATGCCGCCGATCAGACCTTCGTCGCGCGCCTTGATCATCGCGGTCAGCTGCCGGTCGAACAGCTCCCGGTCGACCGCAGCCGCCGCAGTGGGGTCGTCGGAATGGATGCGCAGGTTGACCGCCGTCAGTCGGTCGGTATCGAGCGTGCGGAGGTTCTTTTCGATGTCGGCCCGCAGCTCGTCGGGCTGCTGTGCAGGCAGCCACGCACCGACGTCGTCGCGGCGAGCACCCACCTTGCTGACCAGAGCGAGATCGGCGGGGTAAGGATGTAACGCCTCGCGAATCAGTTCATTGGCGACGTCGGGTCCGTAGAACTGCGAGGTATCGATGTGGTTGATGCCGAGCTCGACCACCCGCCGAAGCACGGCCAGCGCCTGCTCGCGATCGCGCGGAGGACCGAAGACACCCGGACCCGGCAGTTGCATCGCGCCGAAGCCGACGCGTCCGACATGGATTGAGCCCAGCGGCAAGGTTTGCATACACAATCCGTACACCCTGCCCGCCGGGCTTATTCGACGAGGCGGCTCCTCGGATCAGTCGATCTAGCCGATGTGGCGTCGATCTGCCCGATCACCGAACGGGCCCACTCCGCGTGCATCGTGTGCATACGCAGTCCGTAGTCGAGGGCCGCCAGCCCGAAGTCCGGTCCCTCGCCGTCGCCCCAGTCGATCGAGTCGCGCAGCGCTTCGAGCCGCGTGACCTCGGCGTCGGCACGCTCGGCCATCTCCGTCAATTGCGCGCGCGCCTGCTCGCGGGGGATCTCGCCGAGCAGGAAAACCCGCAGAAGGCTCGTACTGCGAAAAGGCGGATCGTCCTGGGGGTTGCTGATCCACCGCCGCAGTTCGGCTCGCCCCGCGTCGGTGATCTGGTACTCCTTGCGCCCCCGCGGGCCGATCGCGGCGACCTCGATCAGCCCGGCATCGGCGAGCTTGTTCAGCTCGCCGTAGAGCTGGCTCTGGGTGGCGGGCCAGACATTGGCCAGCGATTCCTCGAAGAGCTTCAGCAGGTCGTATCCGCTGCCCGGCTTCTCGGCGAGCAGGCCCAGCGCGGCGATTCGCAGACTCACCGCGTAATCGTACATCCACTATTGACAGGTCACTATTGACATGTCAGTGTGGCCCTATCGCAGCACGCAAGGAGATCCCATGACCGAGACGACGGAATCCACGCTCTTCGGCGCGGACGAATTCTTCAGGCGCGGCAACTATGCGCCCGTCGCAGACGAACTGACCGAGTACGACCTGCCCGTGGAGGGCGCCATCCCGGCCGAACTCGACGGTTGGTATCTGCGCAACGGCCCGAACCCGCGCCAGGCCGCCGCGCACTGGTTCACCGGCGACGGCATGATCCACGGCGTCCGCATCGAGGACGGCCGCGCCAAGTGGTATCGCAACCGCTGGGTGCGCACCGACAGCTTCATCGAGGACTTCGGACTTTACAACGCCGACGGCACCCGCAACCTGCGCTCGAGCGTGGCCAACACCCACGTCGTCAACCACGCGGGCAAAACGCTGGCACTCGTGGAATCGTCGCTGCCCTACGAGATCACCAACGATTTGGAGACGGTCGGGGCATACGATTTCGGCGGCAAGCTGCTGGACTCCATGACCGCTCACCCCAAGATCTGCCCGCGGACCGGCGAACTGCACTTCTTCGGATACGGCAACATCTTTGCGCCGCACGTCACCTACCACCGCGCCGATGCCAACGGCGAACTGACCGTCAACCGGCCGCTCGAGGTGCCCGCCCTGACGATGATGCACGATTTCGCCCTGACCGCTTCTCACGTGGTGTTCATGGATCTGCCGATCGTGTTCGACTTCGACGTCGCGACGAAGGGCAACGATGAGATGCCCTACCGCTGGAACGACGACTACGGCGCCCGCCTCGGTGTGCTGCGCCGCGATGACCCCTTCGGCGAGGTGCGGTGGTTCGACATCGCACCCTGCTACGTCTTCCACGTCGCCAACGCCTACGACGACGGGAATTCGATTGTGCTGCAGGCGGTCCGATATCCCGAGTTGTGGCGTGACACCGATGGTTT
Source organism: Mycobacterium neumannii (assembly GCF_002245615.1). Lineage (NCBI taxonomy): Bacteria > Bacillati > Actinomycetota > Actinomycetes > Mycobacteriales > Mycobacteriaceae > Mycobacterium > Mycobacterium neumannii. The sequence continues at coordinate 148,526 of NZ_NKCO01000005.1, forward strand.
CGAGGCCGATGCTGTGCTGTGGACGTGGACGATCGACCTGTCGGCCGGCACCGTCACCGAGCGCCAACTCGACGACCGCCCGGTCGAGTTCCCGCGCATCGACGACCGCCTGGCGACACTGCCCGCGCGCTACACCGTGGTGGTCGGCGACGGTCGTCTACTGCGCTACGACCTGACCACGGGCGACGCGGTCGAGCACGCATTCGGGACCCCCGGTGCGCCCGGCGGCCCAGGTGAGGCGGTGTTCGTTCCGTCGTCATCGGGTGCCGCCGACGAGAGCAGCGGCTGGTACCTCGGCTATGTATACGATCCCGCGCGCGACGGCAGCGATCTCGTCATCATCGACGCCGCCGAATTCGCCGGTCCGCCGGTCGCGAGAATCGCGCTACCGCAACGTGTTCCCTACGGCTTCCACGGCAACTGGATCACCGGTTGATATCGGGTGGACTCCCTCATCCCGGTGGTGCGAAGCCGCCGGGATTGGGTGGCGCCGAATATCGCTGAGGTGGTGATGAATACCCACCGGGCGACGGTGGGGGTCCCGGCCATCGCGGCGGCGCAGGCGTCACCTGCAAACGCGCCAATTCCCGGCGGTGACGCTCGGCCAGCACCGCCGCGAGCACCATCTGCGGCGGTGTCCCCAGAGGCGGGGGCGGGGAGATCTGCGCGACGACGTCGGCGGTGATGCGGTACGCCATCTGATCGCGCACAGTCGGATGCAATTGCGCTGCGCGGCCGAGGAACTGGCGTGCCAGCTCGGCCTGCTCCGGCTGCAGCCCGGAGAGCTGCAACGACGATGCCCACCACGCCAACTGCGGCGGCATCGGCGGGGGAGGCGACATCCGTGGTGTGCGCTCACTGATCACAATGGTGCCCGCGAAGATGTCACCGAGCCGCTTCCCTTTGGCCGACAACAGGCTGCTGATCACCGCAGGACCACCGGCCAGCATCCAGATCTCGATCACTCCGGACAGCGCGCGGAAGAACGCCTGCCGGAACCGTTCTGGGCCGCCGTCTTCGGACACCACCCGAAGGCCCATCGCCATCTTGCCCAGCGAACGCCCCCGGGTGGCGGTCTCGAAAACGAGCGGATATCCGAGCAGGGCGAGCACGGTGAAGATGATCAGCACTGCCGCCGACAGCGCCGGGTCCAATTGGGTCAGCGTCAGGCTGAAGAGCAGGATGCCGATCAGGTAGAGCAGGAACACCACGGTGATGTCGATCAGCGCGGCGACGGCACGCACGGGGAGCTGGGCGATCTGGACGTCGAGGACCACCGCGTCGCCGGTCACGACGGGTTCCTGCTGCCAGACCATAAGGGTCAACGCTACTAGGATTCACCGCGTGGATGTCGACGCCTTCGTGCTCGCGCACCGTCCGACGTGGGACCGGCTCGAGCACCTGATCAAGCGGCGTCGAGAGCTCACCGGTCCCGAGGTCGACGAGCTGGTCGATCTCTACCAGCGCGTGTCGACGCATCTGTCGATCGTGCGCACCGCGAACGCGGAGCCGGTGATCGTCGGCCGGCTCTCGGGGCTGGTCGCGCAGGCGCGAGCCGCGGTGACGGGCGCGCACGCCCCGCTGTGGCGTGAGTTCGTGCGGTTCTGGACCGTGTCGTTCCCCGTCGTCGCCTATCGGTCGCGGTGGTGGTGGCTCAGTACGGCCTTCGCGTTCTTCGCGTTGGCCGCCATTATCGCGGTGTGGGTTTCGGGCAGCCCGGAGGTGCGGGCCATGATCGGAACGGCCGACGAGATCGATCAGATGGTCAACAACGACTTCGCGGCGTACTACAGCGAGCACCCGGCAGGCTCGTTCGCGCTGCAGGTTTGGGTGAACAACGCGTGGATTGCGTTGCAGTGCCTCGGCTTTGCGATCCTGCTTGGTATTCCGATTCCCTACGTGGTCTTCCAGAACGCCGCCAACCTCGGTGTGGCGGCGGGACTGATGTTCGGCGCGGGCAAGGGTGACATCTTCCTCGGCCTGATCACACCGCACGGGCTGCTCGAACTGACCGCGGTGTTTCTGGCTGCCGGCGCGGGTATGCGGCTGGGCTGGAACGTCATCTCACCGGGTGACCGGCCGCGCGGACAGGTGCTCGCCGAGCAGGGTCGTGCGATCGGCGCGGTGGCGGGCGGGCTGGTGGCGGTCCTGCTGATCTCGGGCCTCATCGAGGCGCTCGTGACGCCGTCGCCGTTGCCGACCGCCGCGCGCATCGCCATCGGTGTGGCCGCCGAGATCGCGTTCCTGGCCTACATCTTCTACTTCGGGCGCAAGGCCGAGCAGGCGGGGGAAACCGGAGACGTCGAGGACGCTCCCGACGTCGTCCCGGTGGGCTAGAGACGGCCGGTGGTCTTGAGGGCCAGGTAGTGGTCGGCCAAGGCGGGCGCCAGCTCCTCGGGTGCGGCGTCGACCACATCGACGCCCCGGCGCCGCAGCCGAGACGCGATGGCACGCCGCTCGTTGCGCGCCCGTTCGGCCGCTGCGGCGTCATAGACCTGCGGGGCGTCGGCGCGGCCTGCGGCAAGCGCCTCGACCCGGGGATCGGCCACTGCGGCGACGAGCACCGCGTGCTTGGCCGTCAGCTGCGGAAGCACATTCATCAGGCCCTCGTCGAGCGCTGACGCGTTGAGGTCGGTGAGCAGCACCACCAGCGCGTGCCTGCGGACGCGGCGCAGCACCGCGGCGGCCATCGCGCCCGCATCGGATTCGATCAGCGCCGGCTCGATCGGGGCCATCGCCGCGACCAGCTGAGCGAGCAGCTCGGTACGCGAAGCGTTGAACACCGCGGCCCTGGTGACCCGGTCGTGGGCCAGGAAGTCGACGTGGTCGCCTGCCCGCGAGGCCAGCGCGGCCAGCAGCAGCGCGGCGTCCATCGACCAGTCCAGCCGTGGCCACCCCGACGGATCGTTCGAGGTCGGATCGATGCCGACGCGGCCCGCCGATGTGCGAGAGGTGTCGAGCACGATCACCACGCGCTGGTCCCGTTCCGGGCGCCACGTTCTGACCACCACGTCGGCGCAGCGAGCGGAGGCCCGCCAGTCGATCGACCTGACGTCGTCGCCGATCACGTATTCGCGCAGCGAGTCGAACTCGGTGCCCTGCCCGCGAATCAGGACCGGTGTATTGCCTTCCAGCTCACGAAGTTTGGCCAGCCGTGAGGGAAGGTGCTTGCGCGACAGAAACGGCGGCAGAATCCGGATCCGCCACGGCACCCGGTGCGAGCTCTGCCGTCCGGCCAGCCCAAGCGGCCCCGTCGCGCGGACGGTGACCAACGACGATTCCTGGTCGCCTCGGCGCACCGGCCGCAGCGTCGTTTCGAATCGAAGTTGTTGACCCGCGGCCAGGTTCACCGGATGGAGACGGGGATGGGCCCGCGCGCTCGGTGGCCACGCGTCGCGCACGACGCCGTTGATGCGCCGGCTGCCGGAGTTATCGGTGTGCAGAACGGCCGTGACGTCTTGGCCAAGCCGGGCGGTGGTGTCGCCGGACCGGGTGAACCGCACGCGGCGGGTGTTGCCCGCCAGGGCGGCATCGAGCCCGATCAGTACGACAAGCGCACCGAGCAGGACGGCGAACGTGGACGCGGGCCGGGGAGAGACCGCGATCGGCAGGACGCACACCAGTGCGACCAGCGCGGAGCGCCCGGTGAGGATCACTAGCGTGGCACCGGTACTGCCGCGAGGGTCCCGTCGAGCACGCCGTCGGGTGTGACGCCCTCCAACTCGGCTTCCGGCCGGAGTTGGATGCGGTGGCGCAAGGTGGAACGGGCCATTGCCTTCACGTCGTCGGGAGTCACGTAGTTGCGTCCCGACAGCCAGGCCCACGACCTTGCCGTCGCCAACAGGGCGGTCGCCCCGCGCGGTGATACTCCCAACTGCAGCGACGGTGAATGCCTTGTCGCGGCGCAGATGTCGACGATGTAGCCGAGCACTTCGTCGGCGACCAGGACTTCGCGCACGGCGGCCCGCCCAGCCGCGAGCTCCGCCGCTCCCGCGACGGGTCGCACGTGGGACAGGTCCCGGGGGTCAAAACCGTGCGCGTGCCGATTCAGGATCGCGACCTCCTGCTCGCGTGTCGGCAGCGGCACGTTGAGCTTGAGCAGGAAGCGGTCCAACTGTGCCTCGGGCAGTTGGTAGGTGCCTTCGTACTCGATCGGGTTCTGGGTTGCGGCAACGATGAACGGATCCGGCAGGGGACGGGCTTGCCCCTCCACGCTGACCTGGCGTTCTTCCATGGCCTCCAGCAGCGCGGCCTGCGTCTTGGGTGGCGTCCGGTTGATCTCGTCGGCCAGCAGCAGGTTGGTGAACACGGGACCGGACCGGAACTCGAACTCCGCGGTGCGCGCGTCGTAGACCAGTGAGCCGGTGACGTCACCGGGCATCAGATCGGGCGTGAACTGCAGGCGTTTGAAGTCCAGCTGCAGTGCCGAGGCCAGCGTGCGCACCAGCAGCGTCTTGGCGACGCCGGGTACCCCCTCCAGGAGAACGTGGCCGCGGCACAGCAGCGCGATCACCAGTCCGCTGACCACGGCGTCCTGTCCGACGACCGCCTTGGCTATCTCGGCGCGCAGCGCCAGCAATGCGGTTCGCGCGGAATCGTTTCCGCCTGACTGAGTCACGAGTATGCGACCTGCCTTTCGATGTTGTCGAGTTCGCGTGCGAGGTTGACCAGTTCGACGTCGTCGCCGGGTGGCGGGCCGAACAAGGTGTGTGCGATCGCCTGGGGATGGACACCGCTGTGTGCGGCCACCGCCTGGACCACCGCGGCCGGATCGGGGTTGACGCCAAGGCCGAGGCGGGGCTGCATGCGCTGTAGCGCGGCGGTGCGCAACGCGTCTGCCGCACTGTCGCGGGCACGCCGCGAGCGGTAGAGACGGCCGCGCCCCTCCACGGTTTCGGAGGCTCGCACGACCACGGGCAGGCGTTCGGCGACCAGTGGACCGATGCGGCGGCCCTTCCAGAGCGCGAGTAGCACCACCACTGCGACCAGTTGCCACAGGATCCAGCCCACGTGTTCGGGTGCGAGATCGAACAGGCTTGCCGCGCCGTCGGATTCGCCCTCGGTGAACTGGGGCGCATACCAGATCATTCGCGGATTCGTGCCTGCGAGGTTCATCGCGAGCGCCGCGTTGCCCGCCTTGGGCAGGCCGCGGTTCGTCATGAACCCGGTATCGCCGACCAGCGTGATGTCCCGGCCGTCGGCGGTGTAGCGGACCAGCGCGCCTTCGTAACAGCGCGTCAGGTCAATGCCGTCGCCGGCGACCTCGTAGGCGTCGCTCACGCTGAACTGCACGGCCCCGGCGCGGGTGGCCTCACGAAGGTCGCAGTCAGGGCGTTCGCCGCCGCCGAACGTGGTGGCTCCGCTCAGCTTCACCTCGGGCGCCAGTGCTTCGCGAGTGCGTGAATTGGGTTGCACCAGCAGGCGATCACCCGGTAGCGCCGCAAGACGCTGGAGCACTCCCTCGTCGACGAGGTGATAGGTCTGCACCACGACAAGCAGGGTGTCGGGCCGCGCGGCCGCCTCCACCGCGGCCACGTCGGGCGCTTCGACGACGTCGACCCCGTTTTCGGCCAGCAACGTCATCAAGGCCCGCGCTCCGTCCGGCCCGGTGGAGTTCGGGTCCATCCATCCCCCGGGACGAGGTGCGGTCAGGTAGGCGCTGAGAACGGCGAATGCGACGATGACGGCCAACCCCAGCACGACCCAGCGCGCTCCGCGCCATCGTGTGCGCAGCGTGGGCTCCACGGCGGTGTCGGTCATCGGATCTCGGCCCACCCGTCAGACGCGGCGGGGGTGAAAGGGGTCGAGGCAGCCACCGGAGCACGCGACCTCACGTGGTCGTCGAGATCGGCGATGAGCCGGTAAGCCTTCTCGGTGCCCGGAATCTCGCCATACGTGACGTCATTGAATGCCGTTGAAGCAGCGACGAGTTCGTCACTCAGTTGCGGGAGCTGGCGGCCCGCGTCACGAGCAAGCTCGGTGGCGGTGCGGCCGGGGACCGGGTCGAGCACACCGGTCTCCTCTAACTGTCGGGCGACGGCCCGCAGGCGATGCCGGATCGCCGCGGCCCAGTCCGCTGCCGTCGCGCACTGTTCGGCGGTCGCCCGATGCTGTGCTGCCGTCATATCGTGCTCGCCGAACAACGCCTCGGTGTGGCCGCGGCCCGTTCGCATGGCCCGGCGCCCGATCCGGATCGCCAGGACCACCGCGACGGCCACGAGGATCAGCAGGACCGTGATCGTCACCCAGCCGCCCGGTATCGACGAGCCCTCCGCAGCCAGCCGGTAGATCAGATCGTCGACCCATTCACTGACCCGGTCGGTCAGGGAAGGCTTGGGATATATCGGTTTTGCGAGCTCGCGCTGCGCCGCCTCGTGCGCGGCATCGCTGTCGATGTCTATGGTCGGCACGTCAGTTCTGGCGGGTCAGCCACAGGTGGTCGGTGGAGTCGGACGGGGCGGTGGGACCGTAGCCGGCGCCGGTCTGCAACACCAGGTCGAAGGCCTCTCTGCGGATGCGGCCGTCGGTGTACTGCAGCGCCACCACACCCGCGCTGAAAGGTGCGGTGATGATCTGGCCGATCGCGCCTCCGACCGACACCATGACCAAGGCGAACAGCGCGGCCGTGGTGGTCGTGGCCGCCATCAGGATTATCTGCCCGCCGAGGCTGAACGGGAACGCGACGGCGCCGGCGACGAGTTGCGCGACGATCACGGCGAGCAGGCGAATACCCAATACCCGCCAGAAGTCTCGTTTGATCAAGGCGAACGACCGCTTGACCGCGTCGACGATGCCGAGTCGTTCGAGGACGATGATGACCGGAGTGAACGTGAGCATCGTCCCCAGGTACACCAACGCCGCAATCAACGCCAGTACCAAGGGGATTCCGATGAGCACCGCGGCCGCGCCACCCGCAGCGGCCCCGACCCCGAAGATGATGCCGACCACGGCAGCGATCAACAGCATCGCGCCGAGGACCTCCAGAACGGAGAAGCCGATCAGCGCCCACAGCCGGCCCTGAAGCCGTTGCCACGCTTGCCCGATGGTGATCCCAGAGCCGAAGACGGCCCTGCCCACGACGACGGTAAGCAGACCGCTCAGCAGAATCGCGGCCAACCCGGTCGCGACCGATCCGGCGAGGCTCGACAGCATGGTGCTCACCAGCACACCCGCCGACACCTCCTCCTCACCGCTGAGCGTGGGGATCAGTTGCCCGCCGACAGCGAGCGGGCCGACGGACAGAATCAGCGCGATCAGCTGGGTGGCGACCACCACGATGGTCGTCAACCCGAGCGTCGCTTTGGGATTCGCCCGGATGTAAGCGACCGCACCGTTGAAGATGTCCGACAGCGTCAGCGGGCGAAGGGGGATGACACCCGGCTTGAGTGCGGGCGGCCCGTAACCCTGGGGAGGCCCGTAACCCGGTGGCCCGTAACCCGGGGGCAGCCCGTAACCCGATTGGCCATAGCCGGAGCCGTAACCCGGCGGGCCGTACCCCGGCGGTGGCGCATAACCGGGCGGCGGATACCCCTGCGGTGGATAGCCCGGCGGCGGATACCCCGGCGGCGGATACCCCCGCGGTGGATAACCCGGCGGCGGTGGGCCTGCAAAACCGGACCCGCCGGCGTCGGTGCTCATGGCCACTATCCTGTCGAGGACGGTGCGAATTGACAACGTCGTCGGGCGGTCGTCGCGGCCGAGCGCAGCGTAGTTTTGGCTCATGGGCGAACTCAAAGAACGGTTGCGAAGCGACCTGACGGCGGCGATGAAGTCGCAGGACAAGCTGCGCACCGCGACGCTACGGATGCTGCTCGCAGCCATCACCACAGAAGAGGTCGCAGGCAAGGAGTCGCGCGAGCTGACCGACGCCGAGGTACTCAAGGTGCTGGCCAGAGAGTCCAAGAAACGTGGCGAGTCCGCACAGATCTACACGCAGAACGGGCGTGGTGAACTCGCCGCCAACGAGCATGCCGAAGCGCAGGTCATCGATGAGTACCTGCCGACTCCGTTGACCGAGGCAGAACTGGCCGACGTCGCCGACACCGCGATCGCACAGGTCGCCGAGGAGATTGGTGAGCGGCCCGGCACCAAGCAGATGGGGCTGGTGATGAAGGCCGCGACCGCCATCGCGGCCGGTAAGGCCGACGGTGCACGGCTCTCGGCGGCGGTGAAGGCCAGGCTGTAGCGAGCCGGGCACCCGTTTTCGCGGGGTGGGGCTCGGGTACCCCGCAGCCATGACGCGGTTCGGGTACACCCTGATGACAGAGCAGAGCGGGCCAAAAGAACTTGTCCGCTACGCGGTTTCGGCCGAACACGCGGGCTTCGACTTCGAGGTGTCCTCCGACCACTACTTCCCGTGGCTGTCTGCACAGGGACATGCGCCGTACGCGTGGTCGGTGCTGGGCGCGGTCGCCCACGCCACCGAGCGTGTGGAGCTGTTCACCTACGTCACCTGCCCCACGATGCGTTACCACCCGGCGATCGTCGCGCAGAAGGCCGCGACGCTGCAGATCCTCGCCGACGGCCGTTTCACGCTGGGTTTGGGCAGCGGTGAGAACCTCAACGAGCACGTCGTCGGCAAGCGCTGGCCGACGGTGGCGCGACGCCAGGAGATGCTGCGCGAAGCGATCCAGATCATCCGCGAGCTGTTCACCGGAGACCTCGTCGACTGGAAGGGCGAGTACTTCGAGGTCGACTCCGCACGCCTGTGGGACCTCCCTGAGACCCCCGTCGCGATCGCCACCGCGGTTTCGGGTGAGCGGTCGGTCGAGACGTTCGCGCCGCTGTCGGATCACCTGATCGCCGTCGAACCGAATAGGGATCTCGTCGATGCGTGGCACGAGGCCAGGCGCGCCACCGGCCTGCCCGGTGACGTGCGCGTCGTCGGGCAGATCCCGGTCTGCTGGGACACCGACAAAGACGCCGCGGTGCGTCGGGCGCACGACCAGTTCAGGTGGTTCAGCGGTGGGTGGGCGGTCAACTCCGACCTTCCGACCACCGCGGGCTTCGACGGTGCGACGCAATACGTGCGCCCGGAGGACGTGGCCGAATCCATCCCCTGCGGACCCGATCTCGATGCGATCGTCGAGGCGGTCAGCAAGTACTGGGAAGCCGGCTTCACCGATATCGCGCTCGTGCAGATCGGCGACGAGGGACAAGAGCAGTTCCTCAAGGAAGCCGCAGCGCCGCTGCTGGACAAGCTGCGTTCCGCAGCCAACTAGAAGGGACCGATATGCCGACCGGAAAAGGCATCTACGACGACGACGACGCCGACGAGCGCGACAAGCGCAAGGCGCAGCGCACCGGGCCGAAGGACGAGGGCGGCGACGGCGGCATGGCAACCCGCGAGAACGCCCCGGACGTCGCGGAATCCGGCGGGGAGCCTACGGCCTGATCACTCGGCGTCGCGGCCCTGCCTGCTGCGCTTGTACGCCGAACGCCGGAAGTCGCCGAGCCAGCGCGGGGCCAACTCGACCTCGGGATCGCTGTGCAGGGCCGGGTCGAACGCGATGTCGTCACAGCTCGGGTCGACGTGGCGAAGGGTCAACCGGGCCAGCGGGCGGAACCCGCCCTTGACCGGTGCCTGGTCGATAGTGAATGCCAGCCCGGACGAGTCGATCTGCTTTTCGACGGCGTCGAGCGACAGCCCCGGCGCGTCGATCCGGGTGGCCAGCCGGGCGCGCACCCACCACAGCGCGTCGTGATACCGCAGCGGCATCAGGCTGGAGAACGTCGCCCCGGACCACGACAGGACGGGGGCCAGGCCGACGCGCGTTCCCGAGAGCGTCGACGCCAACAGCACGTCCCACGGACTGCAGGCCCGAAGATCCGGCGGCGGCGGAATCCGAAAAGCCAGACCGGCGACGTCCGGAGCGGCGCCGGGCAAACCGATACCCTTGGAGACACGTGCGATGACGTCGCAGGAGTTCATCGGAAGCCCTTCACCCTCGGGGGCGATACGTTCGAGGATGCCCTCGGCCATCACCCCTGACGGATGAAACAGCCGCCGGTCCCGAATGGCGGCGCCGAGGCGGATGGGAAGCGAGGCGATATCGGAGGCTTGCACGGTAGAGGTGTGCCCCCGCGGCGTCGCAGCAAAACGAGCACCCACGTTTCAACACCCCCGATACCGGGCATTAATTCCGGGCAATGCTGCATTGCGCAGCAGAGGAACCTGTCGAAAGGCCGTTGTGACAACCGCATACACCGACGTCCGTGGGCCCCTGATCGCGGATGAGGGCGTCTACGCGCCGCAGGAAGATTCGCAGCTGCTCATCGAGGTCATGGACCAAATGGCGCTGGCACGCGGCCGGCACGTGGTCGATTTGTGTACCGGAAGCGGCGTCGTCGCAATCGGGGCCGCTGAACAGGGTGCCGCATCGGTGACCGCCTTCGACATCTGCCAACGCGCGGTGCGATGTGCGCGGGCAAACGCGGTCGCGTCCGGAGTCGACGTCGATGTGCATCTCGGATCATGGGCGCGGGCAGTCGAATTCGGACCGTTCGACCTGGTCGTCTGCAATCCGCCGTATGTACCGCACGATCCGAGCGCCGAATGCGAACCCCTCCCGGCCTACGTCGGACCCCCTCGGGCGTGGGATGCCGGATGCGACGGCCGGCTCGTACTCGACCCGCTGTGCGCGACGGTGCCCGACCTTCTCGACCACGGAGGCAGCCTGCTGCTGGTGCAGTCGGAGTTCGCCGATCCGCGGCAGACGCTCGGTGCACTTGCCTGCGCCGGTCTCGACGCGGAAATCGTTGCACGGCAGTGGATCCCATTCGGACCGGTGCTGTCGTCGCGGGCATTGTGGCTCGAGGAGTGCGGCCGCCTCGAACCGGGACGCCGCGAAGAGGAACTGCTGGTGATCCGGGCGGACAAGCCATGAGCGATGCCGAACCGCGCACCGTGCGGGTGGTGCCGAACGGCCCGCTGATGGTGCAGGGGCCGGTCCGCATCGAGATGCCCGACGGCCAAGTCGTGGAATCGGACCGGTTCATGGTCGCGGTGTGCACGTGCCGGCGCAGCAAGGACTATCCGTTGTGCGACACCAGTCACCGGCGTCGCAAGCGCGCCGACATGTCTACTAAGGGCGACGTGCCCGACGACAAAGTCGCGTCAGCTCAGCGGCCGGCGTAGCGACGAGCGGTTCTCGGTCCAGCAGTTCATCAGGTGCGTGGCCAGGCGGCCCTCGACCACGTCCAACGCCCGCATACCGAACACGACGTCGCGGTCCAGATGCGGCTCCCTGGCGACGAGATCGCCGACGACATCGGTGCGGACCACCTGCTCGTGCACGGCATCGGCCACCACATGTTCGTGGTAGAACGCCACGCAGGCGTCGGGAGCGCCCATCCGGCGCAACGCTTCCACCAGCCGCCGCGAGCCGGGCGACGAGGTGATCTCCGTCGACGCGAAATGCCCGATCGACGCGCCGCGCAGTTCGCGGTGCAACCCGAACAACGACATCAGGTTCACCGATGCCAATGCGTCGGCGGAGACGTGGTCGAGGTAGCCGAGGTACGACGAGTCGAGGCCCGCGGCATCCAGCAACTGCGCGTACAGGTGCTGATGCACGTGTTCGCCACGGCCACCGCCGAACTCGTCGAACTCGACTGCGACGAACGCCGCCTTGGAGTGTCCGGTAAGGCGAGGGATGGTCCAGGCGTGCGGGTCGCCCTCTTTGAGGTGATACACCGAGCGGTGCACGAAGTATTCGAGCATTTGCTCCCAGGTGCCCTTGTCGCGCAGGAAGTATGACGGACCCTCGCCGTCCACCGGTTCGATCGACAGCTTGTCCATCTCGGCTTCCGCGGTCTCGCCTTCGGCGATCTCGCCGACGTCCTCGCGAACCGCGTCCAGGAACGCCTCCTCGAACCGGCCGCGCAGGTGCAGCAGCGCGGGGTTCCACTCCCAGCGCGGGCTCACGTCGGCGAAGCCGCGGTAGTGCAGCTCGTAGCAGATGTAGAGCGCGAGTTGGAGATCGAGGCCGTACGGATCCGCGTCGAACATCGGCACGTCGATCGGACGCAGCGGCAACGACGGACGGCCGCGCTGCAGGAGATCGATGACGGCTGCAGACAGTGGCCCGGCGGCCTTCGGCAGGGCAGGTTCGACCCGCGTCGACGGTAAAGTCACGCCCTTCTCAATACCCTCATCCGCACCGGTCAAACGCATGTTCGGTATCAGTCGTTCGGCTCACAGCGAATCTGAAGCCGACACTTTCGCAGTCGGGGTGGCGGGATTCGAACCCACGACCTCTTCGTCCCGAACGAAGCGCGCTACCAAGCTGCGCCACACCCCGCGTGAAGCCACGACAGCGTATCGCACCAGCGGGTCGCCTAGCCAAACGCCTTCGGGCGTGCGGGCCTTCCCGTTCGCGAGAGCTACACCAGGGCTGCGATCCGCCACCGGATCGCGACCCTGGTGTACGCCTCGCGACGGCACAAGTGCTCGGCCGAAGTCGTGATTTGCGACACGCCGCGGGAAGCAACGAGTTGTCGGTGGCGTTGTTCATCATGTAACCAAACGACGAAGCGAGGACAAGATGACTGGCTTAGGCGCATCCATCTACCTGGGGTTCTTCGTTCTCGCCGCGGTGTGGCTTTTCCTCACCTCCGACGGCCCGCTGATCGGCGGTGACGACGATCAGGGCCAGCGCCCCGAGCGTTCGAACTCGGCCAATACCGACGCGAACTCCGAGGGGTCCAACCCCTGGCTGGTCAGCCACTCGTCGCAGAAGTAGGTCTCCGCGTAGCGGTCACCGCTGTCGGCGAGCAGTGTCACCACTGATCCGCTGCGACCCTCGTTCCTCATCTCGGCCAGCAGGCCGAACGCCCCCCACAGGTTCGTCCCCGTCGACGGTCCCACCCGCCGGCCCAGCACCGCGCTGGCGTGCCGGGCCGCGGCGACCGACGCGGCGTCCGGTACGACGACCATTCGGTCGACCACGCCAGGCAGAAACGACGGCTCCACCCGCGGTCGGCCGATCCCCTCGATGCGCGACGACATACCGGTGACGACGTCACCGCGGCCCTGCTCGTATGACGGGAAGAAGGCCGAGTTCTCCGGGTCGACCACGCAGAGCCGGGTGGCGTAGCGCCGGTAGCGGATGTAGCGGCCGATGGTGGCGCTTGTCCCGCCGGTGCCCGCGCCGACCACGATCCAGTCGGGCACGGGGTGCGCTTCGTCGCGCATCTGCTCGAAGATCGACTCGGCGATGTTGTTGTTGCCGCGCCAGTCGGTGGCCCGCTCGGCGTTGGTGAACTGATCGATGTAGTGTCCGCCGGTGGCTACGGCGAGCCGTTCGGCCTCGGCGTATACCTGACTGGACTCGGCGACGAAATGGCAACGGCCGCCCTGAGCTTCGATCAACGCGATCTTGCTGGTGCTCGTCGACGACGGCATCACGGCGATGAACGGCAGGCCGAGTAGCGCCGCGAAGTAAGCCTCGGACACCGCCGTCGACCCCGACGACGCCTCGATGATCGTGGTGTTCTCCTCGATCCACCCGTTGCACAGCGCGTAGAGGAACAGTGACCGCGCCAGCCGGTGTTTGAGGCTGCCGGTGATGTGGGTCGTCTCGTCCTTCAGGTACAGCTGCAGATCGCAGCCGTCACACCAGGCCGACGGCAACGGATAGCGCAACAGGTGGGTGTCTGCGCTGCGGCGTGCGTCGGCCTCGATCAACCGGACGGCGTCGTCGACCCACGCGCGTGGGCTACTCCGGCTTGCGGTGAGGGCCTTGTTGGTCACCGCACCGCGACGCTCGGATGGGACGTGCCCGCCCGAGCGTCCGCGTCCTGACCGCCGATCGGGGCAGCGACCAGTGTCAGCAGCGTGGCCTCGGGACGGCAGCAGAACCGCAGCGGCGCGTACGGCGAGGTGCCGATGCCCGCCGAGACGTGCAGTTGGGTGCGCGCACCCCAGCGCGACGGGCCCTTGACCCGCGACCGGTCCAGGCCGCAGTTCGTGACGAGGGCGCCGTAGAACGGCAAGCACAACTGGCCGCCGTGGGTGTGGCCCGCCATCACCAGCTGATAGCCGTCGGCGGCGAACCGGTCGAGGACCCGTGGCTCCGGCGAATGGGTCAGCCCCAGTGTGAGGTTCGCGGCGGGACTGGCCGGACCGGCGACGGTCTCGTAGCGGTCCCGCGACAGATGCGGGTCGTCGACGCCTGCGGCCGCGATCAACTGGCCGCGCACCTCCAACTCGCGGCGGGTGTGGGTCAGGTCCAGCCAGCCACGCTCGGTGAATGCCGCCCGCAGGTCCTGCCACGGCAGGGGTTCGCCGTGGACGCGATGGCCGGGCCGGGTGAGGTAGTTCAGCGGGTTCTTCGGCGTCGGCCCGAAATAGTCGTTGCTGCCGAACACGAACAGGCCCGGGACCGACAGCAACTCCGACAGCGACTGCACCACGGCGGGCACGGCCTTGGGGTGGGCGAGGTTGTCGCCGGTATTGATCACGAGATCGGGTTCCAAGGCGACCAGCTCGCGCAGCCAGGCCTGCTTGCGCCGCTGTCCGGGACGCATGTGGATGTCGCTTATGTGCAGCACCTTCAACGGTGAGGACCCGGGTGCCAGCACCGGCATCGTCACTTCTCGCACCACAAAGGCGTTGCGCTCGATCACCGCTGCGTAGCCGATGCCGGCGACCAGCGCGCCTGCGGACGCTGCGGCGGAGTTCTTCAAGATCGTCGTCGAACGGGCGGACATGCTGCAGAGCCTACTGCCAGTGGACCCGACGAAGCGCTCTCGACCGCTCGGGCGTGGGCAATTGCACGTCGATCACGGTGGAGGCGGTGGCGCAGGCGGAGGGGGCCCGAGTATCGGCACGGTGATCGGCGGTAGGCCGGGAATCTCGACCACCGTCTGGCCGACCGGCGCCGGTAGGCCGGGTATCGCGCCGGGCGGAGGCGGCGGCGGAGCCGGCGGAATGCCGTTGGAGACCTGGATCGTGATGATCGACCCCGGCACCGTCTGACCGCCCGGGGTCGTGCCGACCACGGAGCCGCGCGGCGCATTGCTGTTCACCGACGACGCCTGGTCGGCGACCTGGAAGCCGGAGTCACGCAACCGCTGTCGGGCCGCGCTCTCGGTCAGGCCGGAAACGCTGGGCACCCGCGAGCCCGGGCCGCCCTCGACGTACCGAGGATCGGTCGGGGGCAGTCGGACCTCGCCGAAGTTGTTGGCGATCGGTTTCATCGCGGCGAACCACGTCCTGGCCGGTTCGTTACCGCCGTACAGGTTGCCGTACCCGCACTTTCGCAGCGGGAACGAGCACAGTTCACCGGGTGCGGTGGAATCGTCGTAGATGTAGTTCCCGGCGGCGAGTGTGTTGGTGAAGCCGAGGAAGGCCGACGAGCGGTGGGCCTCGGTGGTGCCGGTCTTACCCGACATCGGCAGGTCCCATCCGACCGAACCGGCCGCTCCCGCGGCGGTGCCCGCCCCCTCGTCGTCCTTGCTCATGGCGTTGGCCAGCGTGTTCGCCAGGCCCTCGGGCACCGCCTGCTCGCAGGTCTCTGTGGTGACCGAGACCTCCTCGCCGTTCCGGTCGATGACCTGGGCGATCGGATTCGGCGGGCACCACACGCCGCCGGAGGCCAGCGTCGCTCCGACGTTGGAGAACTCGAGCGCGTTGATCTCGATCGGTCCCAGCACGAACGAGCCGAGGTTCTGCCGCTTGATGAAGTCGGCCAGGCTCTCGTTGCTGTCCGGGTCGTAGTCGCGCGCGGTACCCGGCAGCGCGTAGGAGCGCAGTCCTAGCCGAACCGCCATGTCCACGCTGCGCTGCACGCCGACCTGCGAGATCAGCTTGGCGAAGGCGGTGTTGGGCGAGGTGGCCAACGCGTCGGTGATGTTCATGGTGCCGCGGTAACCGCCCGCGTTCTTCACACACCACGTCGCGGCCGGGCAACCCGGGGTGTCGCTGCTGCCCAGGCCCTTGGCCTGGAACTGTGCGGGCACGTCGAGCTGGGCGTTGATGCCCATCCCCATCTCCAAGGCCGCCGCGGTGGTGAATAGCTTGAACGTCGACCCGGCACCGTCGCCCACCAGGGAGAACGGCTGCGGCTGCATGGTCTCACCGGCGTCGAGGTTGAGCCCGTAGGTGCGGCTGCTGGCCATCGCCAGCACGGGATGCGATTCCTTGCCCGGCTTGATCACGCTCATCACGCTGGCCACGCCGTCGAGGTCAGGGGCCGCGAACTGGTTGACCGCCGCCTTCACCGGACCCTGGACGTCGGGGTCGAGGGTGGTCCTGATCAGGTATCCGCCCCTGGCGACCTGTTCCTTGCTGATGCCTGCGCGCGCCAGGTATTCGAGCACGTAGTCGCAGAAGAACGCGCGGTCGCCGGCGGCGATACAGCCGCGCGGCAGTTCCTTGGGCTGCGGCAGGACACCCAGCGGTTCCTCCTTGGCCGCCCGCAACGCCTCAGCCTCCTCGGGGATGTTCTGAATCATGGTGTCCAGCACCAGGTTTCGCCGTGCCAGCGCACCCTCGGGGTTGGTGTAGGGGTTCAGCGTGCTGGTCGACTGGACCATGCCCGCCAGCAGAGCGGCCTGCTGCCAGTTCAACTCCGACGCGTTGACCCCGAAGTACGTCTGCGCGGCGTCCTGCACACCAAAGGCGCCGTTGCCGAACGACACCAGGTTCAGATAGCGGGTCAGGATCTCGGGTTTGGTGAACGTCTTGTCCAGCGTCAGCGCCATCCGGATCTCGCGCAGCTTGCGGGCCGGCGTGGTCTCGATGGCGGCGCGCTTCTCGGCGTCGGTCTGGGCGACGACCAGCAGTTGATAGTTCTTGACGTACTGCTGCTCGATCGTCGAACCGCCGCGCGTGTCCAGATTGCCCGACAGGTAACCGGACAGGCCGGTGAGCGTGCCCTGCCAGTCGACGCCGTTGTGTTCGGCGAACCGTTTGTCCTCGATCGAGACGATCGCCAGCTTCATCGTGTTGGCGATCTGGTCGGTGGGCACCTCGAAGCGGCGCTGATTGTAGAGCCAGGCGATCACGTTGCCCTTGGCGTCGACCATCGTCGACACCTGCGGCACCTCACCCTCGACGAGTTGGGCCGAACCGTTGGCAACCACATCGGAGGCCCGGTTGGACACCAGGCCGAAGCCACCGACGACCGGAAACATCAACGCCGCGGTGATCACGCTGGCCAGCAGAACGCACCAGGCGAGCTTGATCACCGTCACCGTCCGCGGAGGCGGGGTCGGCGGTCCACTCGGCGGACTGTCCGGCATGCCCTACAGACTAACGACGTCGCAAAACGGCAACGTCCCGCGGTCGATCACAGTGCCGAAACGTCCGCTTCGGCGGGCGCGGACGTCAATTTTGCACCCTGACGGCACGGGCGTCCCAAAATAGAGGGTTTTCATGTATTGCGCAGAACGGCTTTGACCATCTAATTTGGTCGGACAGTGCGATACAGGTCACACTGACCCCTCGCAATGTGGCGTAGATCGCATCAGCGTTCTACTACCAGGGAGTGCGCCGCACCGGAGGTGGCCGGAGGCGGTTGGAACGGAGGGAACTCTGGTGTCAGCTACTAAGCCCGCGGCGCGCAGGACCGCGATGACGTCGTCGGCTCACAGTGTCGTCCACGGTGCCGAGGCCGAAGCCCGCATCGCCTGGGTGTCGCAAGCCCGATGCCGCCAGACCGATCCTGATGAGCTGTTCGTCCGGGGGGCCGCACAGCGCAAAGCCGCAGTGATCTGTCGGCACTGTCCGGTGATCCTCGAGTGCGGCGCCGACGCGCTCGACAACCGGGTGGAGTTCGGAGTCTGGGGTGGGATGACCGAGCGGCAGCGCCGCGCTCTGCTCAAGCAGCACCCCGAGGTCGTCTCCTGGGCGGAGTTCTTCAACGCCCAGCGCAAGCATCGCAACGCGGTCTAGGCCGCGCCGGCATCTTTTTCGCTACGCGGCGGTCTCGCCGGTGATCTGATCGGCGATCGCCCGCAGCGCTTCCAGGTCCGAGACGTCGAACGGCAGCGAGGGCACGCCCACGATCGACACGTGCGGGTTGGCTCCGGTGAAGCGCGACAGCAGCCGGATCTCACGCTTGGCGGTCATGGCCCGGTCGGCGTGGATCCGCAACACCGCTGCCGTCACCGACTCCGGATCACTCTTCTCGATCGTCTCGGCGGCTTCCTCGGCCTTCTCGGCGTGCAGATCGCACAGCATCGGGTGGGTGCGGTTGAGGATCAGACCGGCCAGCGGCATGTGCTCCTCGGAAAGCCGGTCGACGAAGAACGATGCCTCGCGAAGGGCGTCCGGTTCGGCCGCCGAGACCACCACGAACTGCGTCCCGCGCCGCTTGAGCAGCTCATAGGTGCGGTCGGCCTTCTCGCGGAAGCCACCGAACGTCGAGTCCAGCGACTGTACGAAAGCCGCTGCGTCCGAGAGCATTTGCGATCCCAGAACCGTGGACAGCGCCTTCATCGCCAGGCCCATCGCCCCCGTGACCAACCGGCCGATGCCCCGTCCGGGCCCCAGCAGCAGCTTCCACAGCCTGCTGTCCATGAAGCCGCCCAACCGCTTTGGCGCGTCGAGAAAGTCCAACGCGTTGCGTGACGGTGGGGTGTCGACGACGACCAGGTCCCACCGGTCCTCGGCCAGGAGCTGGCCGAGCTTCTCCATGGCCATGTACTCCTGAGTGCCCGCCAGTGAGGTGGCCACGGTCTGATAGAACTGGTTGTCCAGGATCTCTTGTGCCCGTTGGGTTCCCGAGTACTGGATGACCATCTCGTCGAACGTTCGGCGCATGTCGAGCATCATCGCGTGCAGTTCGCCCGACACCTCGGGGGCCAGCGGAACCCGCTGCGGAGTGTTGCCGAGCGTCTTGATGCCCAGCGCCTGGGCGAGCCGCTTAGCCGGGTCGATGGTCAGCACCACGACGGTCCTGCCGTACTCCGCCGCGCGCAGCGCCATCGCCGCCGCCGTGGTGGTCTTGCCGACGCCTCCGGCGCCGCAGCACACCACGACGCGGTTCGACGTGTCCTTGAGAATCGAGCCCAAGTCGAGGGCCGGTGGAGTCGTACTCATCAATTCCGACCCTTCTTCGCGCGAGCGTTCATCAGCGCACCCCTTGGCGTTCGAGTTCTTCGGCGAGTTCGTACAGGCTGCCCAGATCGACACCGTCGACGATCTGCGGCAGCTGCAGGCGCGCCACGTCCAACGCGTCGAGTTGCTCCGCGCTTTCGGCGCGCGCCTGGATCCGGGTCGCATGCTGGATCGCCTCGGTCAACAGGCCGGCGAAATCGGAGTCCGACAACGTGATTCCGGCTTCGGCGAGGTCGGCTCGCACGGTGTCGGCGTCGATGTCACCTTCGGCCGCCTTGGTCAACGCATCGGCGGGCAAGTAGGCAGGAATGTCGCGGTTGACGATGACGCTGCCAATGGGCAGGCTGAGCTCCTTGAGCTCGTCGATCGCCTCCAGCGTCTCCTGAATGGGCAGCGCCTCCAGCAACGTGACCAGGTGGATCGCGGTCATGTCGGAGTGCAGCACCTTGACCACGCTTTCGGCCTGGCCGTGCACCGGGCCGCCCTTGGCCAGATCCGACACCGCCTTGGTGACGTCGAGGAAGCGCGCGATGCGACCCGTCGGCGGGGAGTCGACCACAACCGCGTCGTAGACGGGCTGTTTGCCCTTCTCGGCGCGGGTCACGATTTCGCGGATCTTGCCGGTCAGCAGCACATCGCGCAGACCCGGTGCGATCGTGGTCGCGAACTCGACGGCCCCGATCCGGCGCATCGCACGCCCGGCCAGACCCAGGTTGTAGAACATGTCGAGGTATTCAAGGAACGCGGCCTCGGTGTCGATGGCCAGCGCGTTGACCTGACCGCCGCCCTCGGCGGTGGCGATCTTGACCTCCTGGTAGGGCAGCGGCGGCACGTCGAACAGCTGCGCAATGCCTTGGCGCCCTTCGACTTCCACCAACAGCACCTTGCGGCCCCCGGCCGCGAGCGCAAGCGCCAGCGATGCGGCGATCGTGGATTTGCCGGTGCCACCCTTGCCGGTGACGAAGTGCAGTCGAGCCTTGCTCAGCCGAGAGGGCCAGCCGACGGATCTACCGCCATTGGTAGTGGAAGCCACCCGTGCATGCTAGCCAACGCGGTTCCGTGCTCCGCAGATCCGCGGGCGCATAGCGGTCACCGATAAGCTCGGGCGCATGACCGAATCGACCCGTTGGGAATACGCCACCGTCCCGCTGCTGACCCACGCCACCAAGCAGATCCTCGATCAGTGGGGCGAGGACGGCTGGGAGTTGGTGTCTGTGCTGCCGGGGCCCACGGGTGAACAGCACGTCGCTTACCTCAAGCGTCCCAAGTGACACCGTCCGGGCGGCTGGCGGAGCTGGGCATCGAGTTGCCTCCAGTGGTCGCGCCGTTGGCGGCCTACGTGCCTGCAGTGCGCACCGGCAACCTCGTCTACACCGCGGGCCAGCTGCCGATTCGCGACGGCGAACTGGTGCTCACGGGCAAGGTCGGCGGCGGGGTCACCCCCGAGCGGGCCCACGAGCTGGCCCGGGTGTGCGCGCTCAACGCGCTGGCCGCGGTGCATTCGCTGGTCGGCATCGACGCGGTGACCCGCGTGGTCAAGGTGGTCGGGTTCGTCGCCTCCGCGCCGGGATTCCACGGTCAGCCGGGTGTGATCAACGGCGCGTCGGAACTCTTCGGGGAGGTGTTCGGGGAGGTAGGCGCGCATGCTCGCTCCGCAGTTGGGGTGTCCGAGTTGCCGAGGGACGCCCCGGTCGAGGTCGAAGTGATCTTGGAGGTCGCGTGACGCCGGAGCATCCGGCGTACGGACGGCTGCGTCCGGTCACCGACACTGCCTCGGTGCTGCTGTGCGACAACCCCGGCTTGTTGACGCTGGACGGCACCAACACCTGGGTGTTGCGCGGCCCCGGCAGCGACGAGATGGTCGTCGTCGACCCCGGGCCCGACGACGACGAGCACATCGGGCGGATCGCGGAGCTGGGAACGATTCCGTTGGTGCTGATCAGCCACAAACACGAGGACCACACCGGTGCCATCGACAAAATCGTCGACCGCACGGGCGCGGTGGTGCGTTCCGTGGGCAGCGGATTCCTGCGAGGCCTCGGCGGCCCGCTCACCGACGGCGAGGTCATCGAAGCCGCGGGGCTGCTTATCACCGTGATGGCCACCCCGGGCCACACCGTCGACTCGGTGTCGTTCCTGCTCGACGATGCGGTCCTGACGGCCGACACCGTGCTGGGCCGCGGGACGACCGTCATCGACAAGGAGGACGGCAGCCTCGCCGACTACCTGGAGTCACTGCAGCGGCTGCGGGGCCTCGGACCGCGCACCGTGTTGCCCGGGCACGGGCCCGATCTGGAGAACCTCGAAGCCGTGACCGACATGTACCTGGCGCACCGCGAGGAGCGGCTCGAGCAGGTGCGCGCGGCGCTGCGGGTGCTCGGCGACGACGCCACCGTGCGACAGGTCGTCGAGCACGTCTACACCGACGTCGATGAGAAGCTATGGGACGTAGCGGAATGGAGCGTCCAAGCACAGCTCGACTATCTGCGCACCTGAGTGATTTGTGCACATTCTGGAGCGCTCACCGCTCCTCGATGTGCACAATCACTATCGGGCTCGGCGCGCGAGCCGTTCCGAGTCGGAGATCAGAACGCTCTTGCCTTCCAAGCGAATCCACCCGCGATGGGCGAAATCGGCGAGCGCCTTGTTGACGGTCTCCCGCGATGCGCCGACGAGCTGGGCGATCTCCTCCTGAGTGAGGTCATGGGTCACCCGCAGCGCGCCGCCCTCCTGGGTGCCGAACCGCTGCGCCAGCTGAAGCAGCTGCTTGGCCACCCGGCCGGGAACGTCGGTGAAGATCAAGTCGGCGAGGTTGTTGTTGGTGCGGCGCAACCGGCGGGCGAGCACGCGCAACAGCTGCTCGGCGATCTCGGGGCGGTCGGCGATCCACGCCCGCAGCGCGTCGCGGTCCATCGACACCGCGCGAACCTCGGTGATGGTGGTCGCGCTCGACGTCCGCGGACCGGGGTCGAAGATCGAGAGCTCACCGAACATGTCCGACGGGCCCATGATCGTGAGCAGGTTCTCGCGGCCGTCCGGCGAGCGGCGTCCGATCTTGACCTTGCCGGAAATGATGATGTAGAGCCGATCGCCGGGCTCACCCTCGGCGAACACGGTGTGTCCACGGGGGAAGTCGACTGGCTGCAATTGCTTGGTCAGCGCGGTGACGGCGCTGGGTTCGACCCCCTGGAAGATTCCGGCCCGCGCCAGGATCTCGTCCACGTTGCCCCTCTTAAGCTGTTAGGTGAAGCCGACCTCTATCGGTAAGCGAGATAAGTCTAGAGGTACCCGATTTCGTGACCAGCCCACGCTACACACGATCGGCATGTCGGGTCTGCTGAAATTCCGGATTCATCCCGTGCTGGGGATATGGCCGTACCGGCAGATCCGTATCCCGAAAATGCGCCGCTGACCCGCTGGTGAACGCGTGAGCGACGTGCTGGCGATGGCGCAGACCGTCCAGTGCGCGGCTCATTCCGTCCCGCGCCAGCGTGTCGACGTCCAACGGCTCGGCCTGTTCGAAGAAGTGCGCCACATCGGTGGCTGAGACGGTGTCCTGGTGCAGGCCGGCCTCCAGGCGTTGCAGCCCGAGCGTCGCAGCCATCAGCAACCCCGGAATCAGGCCAACGAGCAACCACGACACAAGGCAGAAGTAAACACGCCGAAAGTCTCAGCGGGATCACGAAACGTCACCGGTCCGCAGCAGTTCGGCAGCGCGGTTCGCGGTGGCTTTGAGGTGGCTTTGTCTGGGCGTCTCAGTACCCTGGCATGCGTGACCGTAAGCGAGGCGTCGGCAAAGAACGCGGATAGGCCCAAGCGCGCCCGGAAGCGGGACGGCGAGACGCGGATTGGGCTCGTCCGTCGTGCGCGGCGAATGAATCGCACGCTGGCGCAGGCATTTCCGCACGTGTACTGCGAGCTGGACTTCACCAACCCGCTCGAGCTCACCGTCGCGACGATCCTGTCGGCCCAAAGCACCGACAAGCGGGTCAACCTGACGACACCGGCGCTGTTCAGGAAATATCGCACCGCCCTGGACTACGCGCAGGCCGACCGCACCGAGCTCGAAGAGCTCATCCGGCCCACCGGGTTCTATCGCAACAAGGCCAATTCGCTCATCCGGCTCGGTCAGGAACTCGTCGAGCGGTTCGACGGCGAGGTACCGGCCACCATGGAGGAGCTGGTCAGCCTGCCGGGGGTCGGCCGCAAGACCGCCAACGTCATCCTCGGCAACGCGTTCGGCGTCCCCGGCATCACGGTCGACACCCATTTCGGCAGGCTCGTGCGCCGCTGGGGGTGGACCACCGAAGAGGATCCGGTCAAGGTCGAGCACGCGGTCGGTGAGCTCATCGAGCGCAGCGAGTGGACCGACCTCAGCCATCGGGTGATCTTTCACGGCCGCCGCGTCTGCCACGCGCGCAAGCCGGCGTGTGGGGTCTGCGTGCTGG
Source organism: Mycobacterium neumannii (assembly GCF_002245615.1). NCBI lineage: Bacteria > Bacillati > Actinomycetota > Actinomycetes > Mycobacteriales > Mycobacteriaceae > Mycobacterium > Mycobacterium neumannii. Next base: position 172,040 of record NZ_NKCO01000005.1, read on the forward strand.
CCAACGACTGCCCCTCCTTCGGCATCGGGCCCACCGACCCGCTGATCGCCGCGCCGCTGGTCAAGGGACCCGAAACCGAGCATCTGCTGGCTATGGCCGGCCTGTAATCGACACGTCCCCCGAACGACTGTGAGTACCTCGACCCGTTGGACCGTCGTGGTGCTCGTGGTCCTCGTGGCGCTCGGGTGGGCGCTGTGGTCGCAGTTGGACCGTGACACCGACTCCACGGGGGCGCCGTCGCAACACAGCGCGCGCGACCGCCGTGCCGCCGACACCGCCGAAGCGCTGGCCGGCCCGCGGGCCGAGGCCGACCTGCCGCCGTGCCCCGCGCTGGGAGCCGGAGCGGGACCCGAGGCACTGCGCGGGATCACGCTGGAGTGCGCGGGTGACGGAGCGATGGTCGACGTGGCCAAGGCGCTGGCCGGCCGCGTCGTCGTGCTCAACCTGTGGGCGTACTGGTGTGCGCCGTGCGCGGCCGAACTCCCCGCGATGGCCGAATATCAGCAGCGCATGGGCTCGGCCGTGACCGTGCTGACCGTGCACCAGGACGAGAACGAGACGGCGGCGCTGCTGCGGCTGGCCGAACTCGGCGTGCGACTGCCCACCCTGCAGGACGGCAGGCGGTTGATCGCCGCCGCGCTCCGGGTGCCCAACGTCATGCCCGCAACCGTGGTGTTGCGCGCGGACGGTAGCGTTGCGCAGGTCCTACCGCGCTCTTTCACCAGCGCCGATGAGATCGCCGCAGCGGTGGGGCCGCAGGTCGGCGCGAGGACGGGAGAGCCGGGGTGAGCTGGGTCAGCGAGGGTAGCGGTCTGATGCCCGACGCCGCCCCGGCCTGGCTCAAACCGTTGCTGGACAACGCAGGCGACATCAAGCGGGCCTACCGCAGGCGAGTGCCACCCGAGCTGCTCGCGATGGTCACCAGCGAAGGAAAACCGGCGCAGGCCGACGCGCGGGAGGCGGCGGTGCTGGTGTTGTTCTCCGGACCCGCCGACTCCCCGACCGGCGCCGTGCCCGACGAGGCCGACCTTCTGGTCACAGTGCGCGCGGGCACCCTGCGCCACCACGCAGGTCAGGCCGCGTTTCCCGGAGGCGCCGTCGAACCCGGCGACCACAGCCCGGTGCAGACGGCGCTGCGCGAGGCCAACGAGGAGACCGGGATCGACGGGCAGCGGTTACATCCGCTCACCACGATGGAGCGGTTGTTCATCCCGCCGTCGGGGTTCCACGTCGTACCGGTGTTGGCCTACTCGCCGGACCCGGGCCCCGTGGGTGTCGTCGACGAAGCCGAGACCGCGCACGTCGCCCGAGTTCCGGTGCGCGCGTTCATCAACCCCGAGAACCGAATCATGGTGTACCGCAAGGCCAACACGCGGCGCTATGCGGGTCCGGCGTTCCTGCTCAACGAGATGCTGGTGTGGGGTTTCACCGGCCAGGTGATCTCGGCGATGCTCGATGTCGCGGGATGGGCAAAGCCGTGGAATACCGGCGACGTGCGCGAACTGGAGGACGCAATGGCGCTCGTCGGCCGCGGCGCCGGTTACGGTGATGCACAACCATGACATCGTCGCAGTGGGTGGACCTCATTGTCCTCGGCATCGCCTTCGTGGCGGGCATTTCGGGCTGGCGCTCGGGCGCGCTGGGCTCGATGCTGTCGTTCCTCGGGGTGGTCCTCGGCGCCGTGGCCGGGGTGCTGCTGGCGCCCCACTTGGTCGCCAACATCGACGGGCCGCGCACCAAGCTGTTCGTGACGCTGTTCTTGATCCTGGCGTTGGTCGTCGTGGGCGAGATCGCCGGCGTCGTGCTCGGCCGGGCGGTGCGCAGCGCCATCCGCAACCGCTCGCTGCGGACGGTCGACTCGCTGATCGGGGTGGCAATACAAACCTTGGCGGTCCTGGTGGCCGCGTGGATGCTGACGTACCCGCTGCAGTCGTCGGACCAGCCGAACCTCGCCGCGGCCGTGCGTGGCTCGCAGGTGCTCAAGGAAGTCAACGACCTGGCGCCTGCGTGGCTGCGCGAGGTGCCCAAGCGGCTCTCGGCGTTGCTGGACACCTCCGGCCTGCCCGACGTGCTGCAACCGTTCGGGCGTACCCCGATCGTCGCCGTCGACGCGCCCGACGCCGCGCTGGCCGCCGACCCGGTCGTGGCGTCGGCTCGGCCCAGCGTCGTCAAGATCCGCGGGGTCGCCCCCGGCTGCCAGAAGGTTCTCGAAGGGACCGGTTTCGTCGCCGCCAGCAACCGCGTGATCTCCAACGCGCACGTGGTCGCCGGATCGGAGAGCGTCACCGTCGAGGCCGACGGGCAGACCTACGACGCGTTCGTCGTGTCCTACGACCCGCAGGCCGATATCTCGATCCTCGACGTGCCGGACCTGCCGTCGGCGCCTCTGTCGTTCGCCGACACCCCGGCCACCACCGGTACCGACGCCGTGGTGATGGGGTATCCCGGCGGCGGAAACTTCGTCGCCACGCCGGCGCGTGTCCGCGAGATCATCGAGCTGAGCGGCCCCGACATCTATCGCACCACCACTGTCGAGCGCGAGGTCTACACCATCAGAGGCACTGTGCGCCAAGGTAATTCGGGCGGGCCGATGATCGACCGAGAGGGCCGGGTGCTGGGCGTGGTGTTCGGTGCCGCGGTCGACGACGCCGACACCGGTTTCGTGCTCACCGCCAACGAGGTGTCGCAGCAACTGGCCAAGCTCGGCAACACCGAACGGGTGCCCACCGGCGCCTGCGTCGCCTAGCCGTAGACCTGCCCCACGAAGCGAGACAACTGGTCGTTCACCGTGTCCGGCGCCTCCTCGTGGCTGAAATGTGCTGCGCCGTCGATGGATACGTACCTACCGTGCGGTGCGTAACGCTGCGTCCGGTACACCGGATCGGCGAGTACATACGGGTCGGCAACACCGCGCATGTGCAGCACCGGAACGCTGATCGGTCGCTTCATCTCGCGTATGAAGCGCCTGCCCTCACCGCGTAGCTGGCTGCGCACCGCCCACCGCTGGTACTCGAGGGCCGAGTGCGCGGCGCCGGGGATTTGAATGGCGCGGCGCATGTGCGCGATGGTCTCGGAGAAGTCTTCGGTGGCAAGCCATTTGTCGCCGGCGCGGCTGCGCACCAGGCGTTCGAGTTCGGCACCGTCGTTGCGGGTCAACGCCCGCTCGGGCCACATCGGCACCTGGTACCGCAGCATCCACGGCAGCAGCGCGCGGCCCTGGTCGCGACGGCGCAGCGCAGAAGCGCGCAGCGCCGCCGGATGCGGTGAGCTGACCACTGCGATCGCGCTTACGGCGCGCGGATGCAGCACGGCGGTGGCCCAGCACACCAGGCCGCCGTCGGCATGCCCGACCAGCGTCGCGCTCTTATGGCCCAGCGCGCGCACCAGGCCCGCGGTGTCACCGGCCAGCGTCCAGCCGTCGTAGCCTCGCGGCGGCTTGTCGCTGGCACCGTAACCGCGCAGGTCGACCGCGACCACCCGGGCGCCGGACAAGCCGCGCAGTTGGTGGCGCCAGGACCACCAGAACGACCCGAACCCGTGCAGCAGGATCACCAGCGGCCGCTCGGCGCCCGCAGCGGCGTCACCCTCCGCTTCGACCACATGGAAGCGAATTCCGTTGGCGTGCACCTTCAGATGCCGCCACGGTCCGTCGATGCGGACGACCGACGGGGCGGGTGGGGGCACTTACCAGCCCGACGGGTCGGCCGTCGACGCCGGCTTTCCGTCGCCCGAGGCGATCTCCTTGGTCCTGTCGTGGCCCGGCGTCAGCGCCTCGGGGATCTCCTTGACCGATTCGATCGTCTTCTGCGGGCCGCGGATGCGTCGCACCTTGAGATAACCGAGGAACGCGAAGATGGCGGTGACGACGACCATCAGGCCGAACACGATGAGGTACGCCGCCCACTTGACCAGCCACAGGTCGAGCAGCTCACCGAGGAAGAAGAAGAAAAAGAACGTCGAGTAGAACAGCACGACCAACGCGAGGACGAAGAAGACGCTGCCGGTCAGCCCCTTCTTGACGTCTCGCGTGATCTCGGCCTTGGCCAACTCGACCTCGGCGCGCACCAGCGTGGACACCTGCGCGGTCGCGTCCTTGACGAGGTCACCGATCGACGGGTCGGCCTTGGGCGCGTGCGGGTCGACCAGCGGTATCGACGTGACGGTGGTCGGCGCGCCATTCCTGCGATCGCTCACGACGGTTCCTCCCGCATAGGCCGGATCGCCGGATCCCCCGGCGATGGGACCCACTGCCGGCGCCGCCGGCGATGGTGTCGGTCGCGACTCATGTTGCCATGTGGCGTGCGCTCAAACGATCCCGGCCGACGATAGACTGGCCAGATCAGTGGCAGGGCAGGTCGGGGCGCGTCGATAGGGGAAACGTTCACGTGAAGACCAGCGGCCTCCGGCTGTGCCGTCTCGCCACGACCATCGTCGTCGCAGCAGCGGTACTCCTCTCGATGTCCGCCGCAGTGCACGCTCAGGGACCGGTCTCGTTGGGTGGCGGCTCGGGCCTCGTCGTCAACGGCGAGACACTGTGCACGCTCACCGCGATCGGCAACGACAACCGCGGGCGACTCGTGGGCTTCACCTCCGCGCACTGCGGCGGGCCCGGGGCCAAGGTCAGTGCCGAAGGCGTCGACGCCGCAGGCGTGGTGGGCACGATGGTCGCGGGCAACGACGCCCTGGACTACGCGGTCATCGAGTTCGATCCACAGAAGGTGCGCCCGGTCAACAACGTCGACGGGTTCCAGATCGACGGCCTGGGCCCCGATCCGGTAGCCGGCGACATCGCCTGCAAACTCGGCCGCACGACCGGCTACTCCTGCGGCGTGACGTGGGGGCCGGGCGAGGAGCCGGGCACCATCGTCAACCAGGTGTGTGGTCAGCCCGGCGATTCGGGCGCGCCGGTCACCGTCAACAACCGGCTGGTCGGCATGATCCACGGCGCCTTCTCCGAGGCCCTGCCGACGTGCGTCATCAAGTACATCCCGCTGCACACCCCCGCGGTGACCATGTCGTTCAACACGCAGTTGGCTGACATCACGGCCAAGAACCGGCCGGGGACGGGCTTCGTCCCCGTCGGCGCCGCCGCCTGATCCGCGGGGCGCTCGCCTAGCTTTCGGTCTTGCTGGCGCGGATCGCCTCGAACACGTCCGGATCGACCAGTGTCGACGTGTCGCCGAGTTCACGGCCTTCGGCCACGTCCCGCAGAAGCCGGCGCATGATCTTGCCGCTGCGCGTCTTGGGCAGTTCGGGTACGACGTGAATCTCCCTGGGCCGCGCGATCTTTCCGATCTCCTTGGCCACCTGTGCGGAAAGTTCCTGCACCATGTCGTCGCTGTCGTTGGCGTGCGACTCGAGGATGACGAATGCGCAGATACCCTGGCCGGTGGTCTCGTCGCTGGCGCCGACGACCGCGGCCTCGGCGACATGGGAGTGCCCGACCAACGCCGACTCGACCTCCGCGGTCGAAATGCGGTGTCCCGAAACGTTCATCACGTCATCGATGCGGCCGAGCACCCAGATGTCGCCGTCGGCGTCGAGCCTGGCGCCGTCGCCGGCGAAGTACCAACCCTGCTTCTCGAACCGCTTCCAGTAGGTCTCCTTGTACCGTTCCGGGTCCTTCCAGATGCCGCGCAGCATGGCCGGCCACGGTTGATCGAGGACGAGGTAACCGGTGACATGCTCGGCGCCTTCGGCTTCGGACGCCAGTTCCTTGCCCTCGTCGTCGACGATCTTGGCGGTGATACCCGGCAGTGGCGCCATCGCCGCACCCGGCTTGGCTGCCGTCACACCGGGCAGCGGGGAAATCATGATCGCCCCCGTCTCGGTCTGCCACCAGGTATCGACCACCGGAGTCCGGTCGCCGCCGACCACCTTGCGGTACCACCGCCAGGCCTCCGGGTTGATCGGCTCGCCCACCGACCCCAGCAGGCGCAAGCTGGACAGGTCGTGGGCATCGGGAATCTCACGGCCCCACTTCATGAAGGTGCGGATCAGGGTCGGGGCCGTGTAATAGATTGTCACACCGTACTTTTCGATGATCTCGAAGTGGCGGTGCTCGCTGGGCGAATTCGGAGTGCCCTCGTAGACCACCTGTGTGCACCCGTTGGACAGTGGGCCGAACACGATGTAGCTGTGGCCGGTGACCCAGCCGATGTCGGCGGTGCACCAGTACACGTCGGTTTCCGGCTTGGCGTCGAACACGTAGTAGTGGGTGTAGGACGACTGGGTGAGAAATCCGCCGGAGGTGTGCACGATGCCCTTGGGCTTGCCGGTGGTGCCCGACGTGTACAGCAGGAACAGCGGATGTTCGGAATCGAACGCCTCGGGAGTGTGTTCGGTGGAGGCGGCGTCGACGATGTCGTGCCACCAGATGTCGCGGCCCTCGGTCCACGGCACGTCGATGCCGGTGCGTTCCACCACCAGCACGTGTTCGACGGATGCTTGGCCCTGCACCGCTTCGTCGACGCCGGGTTTCAACGGCACCGCCTGACCGCGGCGGTACTGCCCGTCGGTGGTGATGACCAACTTGGCCTCGGCGTCCTCGATGCGGGCCGCCAGGGCCGAAGATGAGAATCCGGCGAAGACCACACTGTGCAGCACCCCGAGACGCGCGCACGCCAGCATCGCAACGATCGCCTCGGGAATCATCGGCATGTAGATGGCGGCCCGGTCCCCCGCACGGAGTCCGAGTTCGGTCAGCGCGTTGGCGGCCTTGCAGACCTCGTCTTTGAGTTGGGCGTAGGTCAGCGCGTGTGAGTCGCCGACCGGTTCGCCCTCCCAGTACAGGGCCACCCTGTCGCCGTGGCCGGCTTCGACGTGCCGGTCCACGCAGTTGTAGGCGACGTTGAGCTTTCCGCCGACGAACCACTTCGCGAACGGTGCATCCGACCAGTCGAGCACCTCGTTGAACGGTGTCTCCCAATCGAGCCGGTTGGCCTGCTCCGCCCAGAACGCCAACCGGTCCTTCTCGGCCTGACGGTAAAGCTCCTCGGTTGCGTTCGCCTGCTCGGCGAACTCCGGAGACGGGGGATAGACGGATGGACCGTGAGCGTGCTGCGCCGATGACTCTGCCATAGCTGTGAGGGTAGTCACCTTGCCGCGCTCATACATTGGCATGCCACAGTCCGCTCCGCCGCCGGCGCGTCTGCAGCGGTGAGCGTCGTGGCTTGCGGGGTCAGCGGTCGGCTAGCGTGTGCTGCCGTGACCGGTGGCTTCGCGAAGGACCCGTTGGCGCCGCTGGCTGACCTGCCCGGCGTCGCGGAGGCCGCCGAGGAGGCCCGTGAAGCGCTGGGCCGCGCACACCGTCACCGAACCAACCTGCGGGGCTGGCCGAAAAGCGCCGCCGAGGCCGCGCTGCGGGCCGCCCGAGCGTCCTCGGTGCTCGACGGCGGTGCGCTTGCGTTGTCCGACGACGGCACCCCGGACCCGGTGCTGGCAGGGGCGCTTCGGGTGTCCGAAGCCGTGGAAGGCGGGGCGACGACCTTGGTCGGCGTCTGGCAGCGGGCCCCGCTGCAGGCCATCGCCCGGCTGCACGCGCTGGCGGCGGCGGACATCGCCGACGACGAACGGTTGGGCCGCCCGCGTCAGGAGGCGCACGTGGGCACGCGGCTGACCCTGCTCGCCGACATCCTCACGGGAGGGACCCGGGTGCCCGCGCCCGTGCTCGCCGGCGTCGTGCACGGCGAACTGCTCACGCTCGCCCCGTTCGGCGCCGCCGACGGCGTGGTGGCGCGGGCGGCGTCGCGGTTGGTGACGATCACCAGCGGGCTCGATCCACACGGGCTCGGCGTGCCGGAGGTTCACTGGATGCGCCGCTCCGGTGACTACGACGCGGCGGCGCGGGGCTTCTCGTCCGGCACCCCCGACGGCCTGACGGCGTGGATCCTGTTGAGCTGCCGCGCATTGCGCGAGGGCGCCCGCGAGGCGCTGTCCATCGCGCAGGCGGCCCCGTCGTCCTGAGGCGTTGCTGAAAGGGGAGCCATCACGGGCCGTCACCCGGTCGCCAACGCGAAGCGGGCGACGCTCCGAACGTGGTTCGGCTCGTCGCCCGCTAACACGGAGACCGGTTACCAAGCGTGCTCTGGTGGGTTGCGTGGGTGGCCTCGGCGTCTTGTCGATGCGCTTCGACTGCAACCCCACCCAAAGGGTCGCTCTAGCCGTCCGCTCTTCGCAAATACGCAGGCCCGCAACACTTTTGCCTATTCCGCGGCATGTGCTCCGCGTGGGTGCCGGGTTCCGTGCTGGGGAGCCTGGAGCGGGAGATTCGAGCCTTCTCTTCCGACTCGATCTTGGCCTCTCCAAGCTTCCGTGACTCCTTTGTACCCCGTGACCGCGATCACATCAAGGGCCAAATCAGCCCTAGTCCGGATCGTTACGCGGAACCCGGGTTGGCGGGTGAGGAGTTGGCTAGAAGGCGAAGCGCCGCAACAGCGAATAGGTCAGCGCGCCGGCGGCCAGAGCGCTGATGCCGACCGCCGCGGTGGTGGCCATGGCCGCGCCTGATGGGGCCGGGATCCGATCCCGCAGCGACACCGGTTTAGAGAAGTCGAGCACGGGCCAACCCCGGGCCGCGGCTTCCTTGCGCAACGTGCGGTCGGGATTGACCACGTGCGGATGGCCGACGGCCTCGAGCATCGGGAGATCGGTGATCGAGTCGGAGTAGGCATAGGAATGCTCGAGCGCGTAACCCTCGCGTGCGGCCAGTTCCCGGATCGCGGCCACCTTCCCCTCGCCGTAGCAGTAGAAGGCGATCTCTCCGGTGTATTTGCCGTCCTCGACGACCATACGGGTGGCCATCGCGTGTGTGGCGCCCAGCGCTCGAGCGATCGGCGCGACGATCTCCTCCCCGGAAGCCGACACCATGACCACGTCACGGCCGCACAGTTTGTGGTCGGCGATCAACTCGGCCGCCTCCGCGAAAACCAACGGGGTGACGACGTCATGCAGGGTTTCGCCAACGATCGACTTCACCTGCTCCACGTCCCAGCCGGCGCACATGTTGGTGACGTACGCGCGCATGCGGTCCATCTGGTCGTGGTCGGCGCCGGACATGAGAAAGAGGAATTGGGCGTACGTGGACTTCAGCACGGCCCGCCGATTCATTAGTCCTTGCGCAAAAAAAGGTTTGCTGAAGGCCAGAGTGCTGCTTTTTGCGATGACCGTTTTATCGAGATCGAAGAAGGCGGCGGTTCGGACCGGACCGTCCGCCGGAGCGCCCGTCGCGGACGCATTCGGCGCCTCGGCCGCCGAACCAGATGCGCTCACGACGCCAGCATAGGGGCCCGCGCGTGACAATCGCCGGGAGAGTGTACAAAGTGGCAGGTTATGACAGGTGTCGGAGACAGGACACTTCCGCAGATTGGGCCACTTTTCTCAGTGCGCAGCACTTGCGCCGAAGCCGACCGGCGTGTGTATAGTGAGCCTTACCCGGCTTATGTCGGGTGTGTATCAGCCCGACCCCCCGGGGCTGATACACGACGACCTCCGCCTCCTCCCCCCCTGGCGGGGGTCGTCCCTTTTTCAGGACCTTTCGCAATCCGGATATGTGCTGCCATTCACATTGGTTGCGGAACGCCGTTTTCGTTTGCGGACTCTCACCTGGGCCATTCACAAGATCGCGTTTATCCACAGACGAGGCGTCGGCGGTAGCGTCGCCGCACGCCCAGGCCACAGGGTTGGAGGGTGGCTTCATCAAGTGGATACCTCGCGCTGATCGCCGACCCGGCACTTCGAGAGGACGTAGACCGGGTGTGCGCGGCCGCGGGTGTGCCGGTTGTCCACGCGTCGGAGCCCTCCAGCCGCAAGGTCTGGACCGAGGCGGCCGCCGTCGTGCTCGACATCACAGGCGCCCGCCGATGCGTGGCCCGCGCGTTGCCGCGGCGTACCCGCGTCGTCTTGGTGGGCCGCGTCGAACCCCGCGGAGCCGACTGGCAGGCGGCGATCGAGGTCGGTGCCCAGCGGGTCCTCACCCTGCCCGAGCAGGACGACGAGCTGATGGCGGAGTTGGCCGAGGCCGCGGAAGGGCTGCACGAGGCGGGCCGTCGCGGTGCGGTGGCGGCCGTCATCGCCGGCCGCGGTGGCGCAGGCGCATCGGTCTTCGCGACCGCGCTGGCGCTGACCGCACCCGAGGCGTTGTTGATCGACGTCGACCCGTGGAGCGGCGGGATCGATCTCGTCGTGGGCGGTGAAGCCGAATCCGGGCTGCGCTGGCCGGATCTGCGTCTGCAGGGCGGACGGTTGAACTACGCGGCGCTGCGGGATGCGTTGCCCCGGGTACGGGGCGTCACCGTGCTGTCCGGCAGCCGCGCCGGCTGCGACGTGGACCCGGTACCGCTCGGTGCCGTGATCGACGCGGGCAGTCGCGGGGGTGCGACCGTCGTTTGCGACGTTCCGAGGCGGTCGACCGCGGCAGCCGAGACCGCCCTGGCCTCCGCCGATCTCGCCGTCGTCGTGACACCTGCCGACGTACGGTCCTGCGCGGCGGCCGACACGGTCGCCCGGTGGGTGTCGACGCTCAATCCGAACTCGGGTGTGGTCGTGCGCGGTCCGGCACCGGGCGGGCTGCGGTCGGCGGAGGTCGCCGAGATCGTCGGGTTGCCTCTGCTGGCGGGGATGCGTCCGCAACCCGGTATGGCGGTCACCCTCGAGCGGGGCGGACTGCGGATCGGCCGTCGGTCGCCGCTTGGCCGCGCGGCGCGCAAGGTGTTGACGATTCTGCAGCAGCACCCGGCGGTCGCCGCATGAGCGACTCGTTGATCGACCGAGTGCGCGAGCGGCTCGCGACCGAATCAGCACCGCTGCGGCCGACGGTCGTGGCCGCGGCGATTCGCGCGGAGTCCGGTGGAGTGCTCGGCGACAGCGAAGTGCTCAGCGGGCTACGCCTGTTGGAGACCGAGCTGACCGGGGCGGGCGTGCTCGAACCGTTGCTGTCGGCCGACGGGACCACCGATGTTCTGGTCACGGCGCCCGACGCGGTGTGGGTGGATGACGGCAACGGGTTGCGCCGCACCGGAATTCGCTTTCCCGACGAGAGCTCCGTGCGCAGGCTCGCACAGCGGTTGGCGCTCGCCGCCGGACGTCGCCTCGACGAGGCGCAGCCATGGGTCGACGGCCAGTTGACCGGGCTCGGCACCGGCGCGTTCACGGTGCGCCTGCACGCGGTCCTGCCGCCGATCGCTTCCGCGGGAACGTGTCTGTCGCTGCGGGTGCTACGGCCCGCGACGCAGGACTTGGCGTCGCTGACCGCCACCGGCGCGATCGAACCGGCCGCGGCCACCCTCCTCGACGGCGTCGTGCGTGCACGGCTGGCGTTCCTGGTCTCGGGAGGCACCGGGGCGGGCAAGACCACCCTGTTGGCCGCCCTGCTCGGTGCGGTTCCCTCGATCGAACGCATCATCTGCGTCGAGGACGCCTCGGAACTCGCACCGCCTCATCCGCATCTGGTGAAGCTGGTGGCGCGCTGCGCCAACGTCGAAGGCGCGGGCGAGGTGGCGGTGCGGGACCTGGTGAGGCAGGCGCTCCGGATGAGGCCCGACCGCATCGTCGTCGGTGAGGTACGCGGCGCCGAGGTCGTCGATCTGCTCGGCGCGCTGAACACCGGTCACGATGGTGGCGCCGGAACCGTGCACGCCAACAGCCCGACGGAGGTGCCCGCGCGCCTCGAGGCGCTGGCCGCGCTCGGTGGGCTCGACCGGGCCGCGTTGCACAGCCAACTCGGCGCCGCTGTGCAAGTGGTGATCCACGTCGGCCGCGACCGGGCGGGCCTGCGCCGACTCGCCGAGATCGCGGTGTTGACCGCCGGGGCCGAGGGCCCGGTCCAAGCCTCCACAGCGTGGCGTCTCGGGCACGGCTTCGGCCCTGGCGCACAGCGGCTCGACGATCTGATCCGTGAGCGAGGTGGCTCGTGAGCGTCGCTGCGCTGGCTCTCGCGCTGGCGCTTCTCACCGCACCAGCTCCGCGGCGGCGCACCCCGGTGGCACGCTCACGCCGCCGGGCGCTACGGCTCCCGTCGCCTCTATGGCTGGTCGCCGTCCTGGTCGCCCTGATGGCCGTTGCGCCGCTCGGTGTCGTAGCGGCCGCGGTGATCGCGGCCGCCACCGTCGAAACCCGCAGCCGGCGCCGGCGCAGAGAGCGGCAGCGGACGAAGGAAGCCGCGGCACTGGAGGGTGCGCTCGACGTACTGGTCGGGGAACTGCGGATCGGCGCCCATCCGGTGACCGCGTTCGACACGGCAGCCAACGAGGCCGACGGTGCCGTCGCGGCAGCACTGCGCACGGTGGCGGCCAGGGCGCGGATGGGAGGCGATGTCGCGGCCGGGATGCTCAGCGTGGCACGGCGGTCGGCGCTGCCGACGTATTGGCAGCGGCTCGCCGTCTGCTGGAATCTGGCTCAGTCGCACGGCCTCGCCATCGCCGCGCTGATGCACACCGCACACCGCGATATCGTTGCGCGGGAGCGGTTCTCGACTCAGGTGAGCGCGGGTATGGCCGGTGCGCGGACCACCGCCACCGTGCTCGCCGTCCTGCCGTTGCTGGGCATCGGACTCGGCGAGATGATCGGCGCCCAACCGCTGCGATTCCTGTTGTCGACGGGCCAATGGCTCCTGGCCATCGGTGCGGCACTGACATGTCTGGGGTTGGTGTGGTCGGACCGGATCACCGGCGGGGTGGTCCGATGACGCTTGCCGCGCTGCTTCTCGCGATCGCTGTGCTTCTCGCAGGCACCGATGGCCGAGCCCGTGTGCGGACTGCCCACAGCCCAAATCCGAAGTCACACCACAAAGTCCGGGCGAACGATCCTCTGGCGTTCGCCTCGGCGCTCGACGTGCTGGCGGCCTGCCTCCATTCGGGTATGGCGGTGGCCGGCGCCGCGTCAGCCGCGGCGCCCTCGGCACCGCCGACGGTGGCCCGAGTGTTGGTCCGTGCCGCGGATCTGCTTGCCCTGGGCGCCGACCCTGCGACCGCGTGGGCCACTGCACCCGAGGGCGATCGCAGCGTCGATGCGTTGTTGCGGCTGGCACGACGGTCGGCGTCCTCGGGAACCGCACTCGCCCAAGGGGTCAGCGCGTTGGCAAGCCGGTCGCGCGACGACGCGGCAGACACCGCGCGCGCCGCGGCCGAACGCGCCTCCGTCTTGATCGCAGGCCCGCTGGGGGTGTGCTACCTGCCGGCGTTCTTCTGCCTGGGCGTCATCCCGGTCGTCGCGGGGCTGGCCTCAGACGTGCTGCAGTCGGGGATTCTGTGAAGGACAACGAGTGGGGAGAAAAGGTGATGGGCAACAGGATTCGAGCGCTTCAGACGCGGCTGACGATGCTGATCGTCGCCGACGAGGGAATGTCGACCGTCGAGTATGCGATCGGCACCATCGCGGCCGCCGCGTTCGGCGCGATCCTCTACACGGTCGTCACCGGCGACTCGATCGTCAGCGCGTTGACCAACATCATCAGCCGCGCCCTCAACACCAACGTCTGACCGGTGAACGTGGCGGCGCCACGATCGAAGCGGCGTTCGCGGTGGCAGCGCTGGTCGCGATCCTCGTCTTGTGTCTGGGCGGGCTCACGGCGGTGTCGATGCACATCAGGTGTGTCGACGCCGCGCGCGAGGCCGCGCGCCTTGCCGCCCGCGGCCACGACGGTAGTGCTGCGGCGCGCGATCTCGCCCCCGAGGGAGCCACCGTCGTCACCCGCCGCGAGGGACAGTTCGTCACCGCCACCGTGCGCGCGCGGTCACCGATACCGCCCGGATTCACCGTCGAGGCGCGCGCAGTGGCGGCGGTGGAACCGGGTGCGGGCTGAGCAGGGTTCGGCCACCCTCATCGCCGCTGCGATGATCGCGATCGTGGTGACGATCGCTATCGGTGCCGCTTGTCTCGGTGTGGCGGTGGCGGCGCGGCACCGCGCACAGGCGGCCGCAGACCTGGGCGCGCTGGCCGCCGCCCACCGGATTGCCGCCGGTGGCGATCAAGCGTGCTCGTGGGCGGCCGCGGTCACCGATGGCATGGACACCGAGATGGCGCGGTGCGAGGTCGACGAACTCGATATCGTTGTCGCCGTTGATGTCCCTGTCACCTTGGGCCGCTTCGGTGTGGGCGTTGCGCGTGCGGTGGCCCGCGCGGGCCCGGCCGATGTCAGCACCTAGGAATCGCGTCGGCCCGCTTCGGCGATCTCGGTGTCATTGGCGCGGCGCAGCGTCGCCAGCGCGGCATACACGTCGTCGTCGAGTTCGACCCGGTTCACCGTCACATGGACCGGTGCCCACTCCTGGCCGCCGACACCGGTCATCCGCAGTACACCGGACGCGATACCGGTCCTGAAATCCACGGCCATTTGCTCCATCTCGGCGCGGTCGTCGGGATGCACCGCGTGTTCGCCCGCCAGGCTGACCCGCCAGTCGAAGAACGGGGCCGGGTCGTCGAGCCACTTCAACAGGGTCCAGTTCGTCGGATCCACCAAGGCGCGGTGCACACCAGGCTGGGCCAGTCCGTTGAGGATCCGCTGGGCGAGGTGATCCTGCTCCGGGTGCTTTTGCTCCCGTTCGCTGCGCCAGTTCATCGCTCGGCACAGCAGCCGATCCGGTCCGTCGTCATCGGATTCCAGCACTGCCCGCGTCACGAACCCGACGCTGATCGCCTCGCCGCGGTGGTCGGTGACGTCCCACGTGCTGCAGAACGCGGCGCCCGGCTCGCGTTTGATCGCCATGGTCAACACCTTGGCTTCGCTGGGGTTGAGTTCACGCATGGGCAGGTCGTCGGCGAAAGTGCGGTTATGGGTCGGTTCCTGAGGCGCTTCCCACCCGCTGTTGGCCAGCGATTCCGGGGTCGCGGTGGCAATGCCGGTGTCGAGGTCCCAGACCAGCGGTCCGGGCACCGGGCGCTCCGGGGGTTCCATATCGGGCGGCCCGATCCACACGTGTACGCCGTGTATCCGACCGTCGGTCATCTGCACGACCTCCGTGCGGATGACACGGTCGTTCTTCGGGGTGATGCTGCTCAAGCCCTGATGCGCGCGCACCGTTTCGCCGATCGCCGTCTGGACCGCCATCAGATGCGGATTGCGCCGAAGGAATCCACTGATCGGGATCAGGTTCTGGGTCCGACGGCCCTGCGCGACCACCGCGGGCTCGCTGCCCAGCGTCTCCACGAGCAGCCAGTCGTGGGTCATGGGGCTACCTTACCGGCGCGCGTGCCCGCCATTCGGTGTGCTGCGCCAGCGGTTGCGACACCCTCAGCTTGAGCGTTGGGATATCTCGCGCAGAACCAACCGCAGCACCCGCACCGCACCCGCCTTGTCCAGCGGATCGTTCCCGTTGCCGCACTTGGGCGACTGCACGCACGACGGGCAGCCCGCCGGACACTCACACGCCTCGATCGCATCGGCCGTCGCGGCCCACCAGGTGGTGAGCCGGTGATAACCACGGTCGGCGAAACCCGCACCGCCCGGGTAGCCGTCGTACACGAAGATCGTCGGCAGCCCCTGCACGGGCCCGACCGCCGTTGACACACCGCCGATGTCGCCGCGATCGCAGCTGGCGACCAACGGCAGCAGGCCGATCGCGGCGTGCTCTGCGGCATGCAGCGCACCGGGCACCCGCAGCAAATCGATGCCGTTGTGCTGTAACGCCTCTGGTGTGATCGTGCACATCACGGCCATGGTGTCCAGTGTGCGGGTGGGCATCTCGAGTTCGACGAAGTCGATCACTTCACCCGTCAGGCGCCTGCGCAGATAACCGGTCACCGTATTGCTCACCGAAACCGGGACGAGCCCAATGGTGACCGCGCCGAACGTCTTTCGCTCACCGTGCCCGGTGACTGCGATGTCGGTGACCTCCCGCGCGGTGGTGGTGTAACCGGGATCGTCGGCGTGCACGAAGGCCACGCCGTCTTCGAAGTCGAGGGAGTCTACGACATAGGTCTCGCCCTGGTGCAGATACACCGCTCCGGGATGGACAGAAGAGGGCGCTTGGCCCGCCCCGGTGTTCCCGAGCATGCGTCCCGTGCCGGCCTCCAGGATCGCGATCTGACCGCCGGACGAGCCGCGAATATCGACAGCCGGATGCGGGTCCATGCCGGGTGTGGGGAAGTACCCGTTGGCCCGTCGCCGCAGCAGTCCGTCGTCGACGAGCGCCGCAGCCACGTCCTCGGCGTTCCACACCCGCACCTCGGCGTCGGTGAGCGGAAGTTCGGCGGCCGCACAGAGCAGTTGTGGCCCAAGCACATACGGGTTGGTCGGGTCGATGACGACGCGCTCGATCGGCTTGTCCAGCAGCGCCGACGGGTGGTGTACCAGGTAGGTGTCGAGTGGATCGTCGCGGGCGATCAGCACGATCAGCGCGCCCTGACCGCGCCGCCCCGAGCGGCCCGCCTGTTGCCAGAACGATGTCACGGTGCCCGGAAACCCGGCGAGGACAACGGCGTCCAGGCCGGCGATGTCGACACCCAACTCCAACGCGTTCGTCGTCGCCAGCCCCCGCAGTTCGCCGTCGGTCAGCGCGCGCTCGAGCGCGCGGCGGTCTTCCGACAGATAACCGGCGCGATACGAAGCCACCCGGTCGGCGAGATCGGGCGCCCTTTCCTGTAATCGGGCCCGCGCCCCCAACGCGGTCAGCTCGGCGCCGCGCCGTGACCGCACGAACGTCAACATTCGGGCGCCTTCGGCGACCAGGTCGGCCATCACGCTGGCGGCTTCGGCTCCCGCCGAACGCCTTACCGGGGCTCCGTTTTCACCCACCAGATCGTCAAGCAGCGGAGGTTCCCACAGCGCCACGGTGCGGGCGCCCTGCGGTGACCCGTCCTCGGTGACCTCGGCGACCGTTTGGCCGATCAGCTCGGAGGCGGTCTGAGCCGGCGAGGCCGTCGTGGCGCTGGCGAAGACCACGGTCGGCACCCCGCCGCTCGGCGAGTATCGGGCGCACAGCCGCAGAAGCCGACGCAGCACAAGAGCCACGTTCGAGCCAAAAATGCCGCGATAGTAATGGCATTCGTCGACGACGATGTAGCTCAGGTTGCGCAGGAACACCGCCCACCGGGCGTGGTTGCGCAGCAGTGACAGATGGATCATGTCGGGGTTGGAGAAGATCCAGCGCGACCGTTCCCGCGCGAACCGGCGCACGTCGCTGTGGCTGTCGCCGTCGTAGGCGCACGGTGCGACGTCGGACAACCCCACCGCCTCGGTGAGCGCGACCGCCGACCGGAGTTGGTCGTGGCCGAGCGCTTTGGTCGGCGAAAGATACAGCGCGCGCGACCGCGGATTCGCTTTCAGGTCTGTCAATATCGGCAACTGGTAGGCAAGCGACTTGCCCGACGCCGTGCCGGTGCACAGTACGACATGGCGTCCACCGTGTGCGAGGTCGGCGGCGGCGAGTTGATGTGACCACGGGGCCTCGATGCCCCGATCAACGAACGCCCGCACCACATCTGGGTCGGCCCAACACGGCCACCCCATCGGGCGACCTCGGCGCGGTGGGATGTCTGCGACGTGGCGCAGCGGATTCGGGCCGCCTGCAACCGTGCCTTCGACCGCGCACGCGAGCAGCTCGCGGCCGAAATCAGCCATCGATCATCCTTCCCGATACACCTCTTTAGGCGAATTGTTCCCCATTTGAAACGCCGAGACTGTCGCCGCAGCCACGAACGTGATTGACTTATCGCGGTCGCAGCTTCTGTGTTCGTGTATTAGCACTCGCAGGATCGACGTTGCGATCGCGGTTCCTGCGAGGGTTGTAGGTCGGGTTGAGTTCCGAGCTTCCACGAAGGAGAGCGGTCGGAACGGGCCCGGTGTACCGAAACACGGTGGACCGCACCCGGTGAATAAGAGAAGGAAACAACAGGAAATGCCACAGGGAACTGTGAAGTGGTTCAACGCGGAGAAGGGCTTCGGCTTCATCGCCCCGGAGGACGGCTCCGCTGACGTTTTTGTCCACTACACGGAGATTCAGGGCAGCGGCTTCCGCACCCTGGAGGAGAACCAGAAGGTCGAGTTCGAGGTTGGCCAGAGCCCCAAGGGGCCCCAGGCCACCGGTGTTCGGGCCGTCTAGCGCGACCAGCACGATCGAAAGGCAACACCCCGCGAGCGTCGAGAACCGACCGCCGCGGGGTGTTCGCTATTCCGGCGCGCTTCGGCACGGCCGCCACGGCTGAGGCCGGTACCTGGCTTACTGTCGATTTGTGAGCCAGCTGTCGTTCTTCTCGGCGGAGTCGGTGCCCCCCGCGGTGGCCGACCTCACCGGGCTGCTCGCCGGACCTGGCCAGGTTGTCCTGGTGGGTTCCGGCACCGAGCAGGGTGCGCGGCTGTCGGTCGTCGTCGACCGTCAATGGCGGGCCGAGGCGCTGGCCGAGATGATCGTCGAGGCCGGTCTGGAACCCGAGATCGCCCGCACCGACGAGAACACCCCGCTGGTGCGCACCGCGGTCGACACCCGACTGGTGGAGATCGCGGCGGGTTGGACCCGGGGCGCGGTCAAGACCGTCCCGCCGAACTGGTTGCCCGGGCCGCGCGAGCTTCGGGCCTGGACCCTGGCCGCGGGCACACCTGAAGCCGACCGTTATCTGCTCGGGCTGGACCCGCACGCGCCAGACACGCATTCGCCGCTCGCGTCGGCGATGATGCGGGTGGGAATCGCGCCGACGCTGATCGGTACCCGCGGGTCACGCCCGGCCCTGCGGATCAGCGGTCGACGCCGGCTATCGCGCCTGGTAGAGAACGTGGGGGAACCTCCTGGCAGTGTGGAGGCGTTGCAGGAATGGCCACGGGTCTGACGGCTGTTCACAGGGGGGTCAGTTTGCGTCGGTTGGCGCGGGGTGCGAAATTGTCAGTTGCCGACAGGGTTGATTCTCCGCCGGACGCGGAATTCTGCGCTGTGGGTGACCAAAGAAGTGGAGCGTAAGTAAAAGGTGGCTGATGGGGACCGCGGCAGCGGCCGTAACGGAAGCGTCCGGCGGCTCGTCATAGTCGAGTCGCCTACCAAGGCGCGCAAGATAGCGGGCTACCTGGGCTCCAATTACATCGTCGAGTCGTCCCGTGGGCATATCCGCGACCTGCCCCGCAACGCCGCCGACGTGCCCGCGAAGTACAAATCCGAGCCGTGGGCCCGCCTCGGGGTGGACGTCGACCACAACTTCGAGCCGCTCTACATCATCAGCCCCGAGAAGAAGAGCACGGTCGCCGAGCTGAAAGACCTGCTCAAGAACGTCGACGAGCTGTACCTGGCCACGGACGGCGACCGCGAGGGCGAGGCGATCGCCTGGCATCTGCTCGAGACGCTCAAGCCCCGCATCCCCGTCAAGCGGATGGTGTTCCACGAGATCACCGAACCGGCCATCCGCGCCGCCGCCGAGGACCCCCGCGACCTGGACAACGACCTGGTCGACGCGCAGGAGACACGCCGCATCCTGGACCGGTTGTACGGCTACGAGGTCAGCCCGGTCCTGTGGAAAAAGGTCGCGCCGAAGTTGTCGGCCGGCCGGGTGCAGTCGGTCGCGACGCGCATCATCGTGCAGCGCGAACGCGAACGGATGGCGTTCCGCAGCGCAGGGTACTGGGACGTCACCGCCGAACTCGACGCCAGTGTCTCCGACCCGCAGGCCTCGCCCCCGATGTTCACCGCCAAGCTGAACACGGTCGACGGGCGCCGCGTGGCCACCGGCCGCGACTTCGACTCGCTGGGCCAGGTCAAAAAGCCCGACGAGGTACTGGTGCTGGACCAGGCCGCGGCGACGGCGTTGGCGGGTGGTCTGCGCGGGGCGCAGCTGGCGGTCAGCTCGGTCGAGCAGAAGCCCTACACCCGCAGGCCGTACGCGCCGTTCATGACCTCGACGCTGCAGCAGGAGGCGGGCCGCAAGCTGCGGTTCTCCTCGGAGCGCACGATGAGCATCGCGCAGCGGCTCTACGAGAACGGCTACATCACCTATATGCGCACTGACTCGACGACGTTGTCGGCGAGTGCGGTCGAAGCAGCCCGCAACCAGGCCCGTCAGCTCTACGGCGAGGAGTATCTGCATCCGTCGCCGCGGCAGTACACCCGCAAGGTGAAGAACGCCCAGGAGGCGCACGAGGCCATCCGGCCCGCCGGTGACGTGTTCTCCACGCCGGGTCAGCTGCACGGCCAGCTCGACACCGACGAGTTCCGGCTCTACGAGCTGATCTGGCAGCGCACCGTGGCCTCCCAGATGGCCGACGCGCGTGGCACCACGCTAAGCCTGCGGATCTCCGGAACCGCGAGCTCGGGAGAGCAAGTCGTCTTCAACGCCAGCGGCCGGACCATCACCTTCGCCGGCTTTCTGAAGGCCTACGTCGAAAGCATCGACGATCAGGCAGGCGGCGAGGCCGACGACGCCGAGAGCCGGCTGCCGAATCTGGAGCAGGGCCAGCGCGTCGACGCCAAGGAGCTCACCGCCGACGGGCACAACACGGCGCCGCCCGCCCGCTATACCGAGGCTTCGCTGATCAAGGCTCTCGAGGACCTCGGCATCGGCAGGCCGTCGACGTACTCGTCGATCATCAAGACGATCCAGGACCGCGGTTACGTCGTGAAGCGGGGCAGCGCGCTGGTGCCGTCGTGGGTGGCGTTCGCCGTCATCGGGCTGCTCGAACAGCACTTCGGCCGCCTAGTCGACTACGGGTTCACCGCGGCGATGGAAGACGAACTCGACGAGATCGCCGCCGGTAACGAGCGACGGACCAACTGGCTCAACAACTTCTACTTCGGCGGCGATCACGGGGTCGAGGACTCGATCGCCCGCTCGGGTGGGCTCAAGAAGCTCGTCGGGGTGAACCTCGAGGAGATCGACGCCCGGCAGATTAACTCCATCAAACTGTTCGACGACGATCAGGGCCGGCCGATCCATGTGCGGGTGGGCAAGAACGGTGCGTACCTGGAGCGGATGGTCCCCGACGAGGACGGTGAGCCCGGCGAGCTCAAACCGCAGCGGGCCAACCTCAAGGACGATCTCACCCCCGACGAGCTGACCCTCGAGCTCGCCGAAAAGCTTTTCGCCACACCGCAAGAAGGCCGATCACTGGGCGTCGACCCCGAAACCGGGCACGAGATCGTCGCCAAGGATGGTCGTTACGGTCCGTATGTCACCGAGGTTCTGCCCGAACCGCCCGACGACGGCGAGGCCGGGTCGACGGCGAAGAAGGGCAAGAAGCCGACGGGTCCGAAGCCGCGCACCGGTTCGCTGTTGCGGTCGATGGATCTGGAGACGGTGACGCTGGAGGATGCGCTGCGACTGTTGTCTCTGCCGCGCGTCGTGGGCGTCGACCCGAACACCGGCGAGGAGATCACCGCACAGAACGGCCGCTACGGCCCATACCTTAAGCGCGGCACGGACTCTCGCTCGCTGGCCACCGAAGAGCAGATGTTCGACATCACGCTCGACGAGGCCTTGAAGATCTACGCCGAACCCAAGCGCCGTGGCGGGCAGCGGGCCGCGGCCCCGCCGTTGCGTGAACTCGGTGAGGATCCGGCGACCGGCAAGCCGATGGTGATCAAGGACGGCCGGTTCGGCCCGTATGTCACCGACGGGGAGACCAACGCCAGCCTGCGCAAGGGCGACGACGTCCTGTCGATCACCGACGAACGCGCCGCCGAACTGCTCGCCGACCGTCGCGCGCGCGGTCCGGTGAAGCGGACGAAGAAGGCAGGGGCGAAGAAGACTGCGAAGAAGGCCGGAGCGAAGAAAGCCGCCAAGAAGAGCTAGCCCACGAACGTGAGCTTGTGCTCGAGATCAGCGTGATTCTTCGGAAACAACTTCACGTTCGGCGCCTTGCTCAGCGTCGGCGTGATCTGTGTCGGTCTGCTCGGGGCGGGCGCCGTCGGAGCCGCGCAGGTTCAGCGGCCGCGCCAACTGTGTCGGGGCCACACGGCCACGGAGTTCGACGATCTCGCCGACGTCCCAGCACAGCGCTTCGGCGTCCAGAGCTCCGCTGACCGCGATCGCCGAGGCCAGGACGTGGCCCTCCTCCAGCTTGGCCAGCTCGGTCAGCCGCGCCGCTTCGTTGACCGGGTCACCGATCACGGTGTATTCGAAGCGGGCCTGGGCGCCGATGTGCCCGGCGATCGCCCGGCCGGCCGACACCCCGATACCGAATTCTGTCTGGCCCAGCACCTCGATCAGCTCGTCGTGCAGTTCGCGGGAGGCGGCGAGCGCGCCGCCGCACGCGTCGGGATGTTCGATCGGCGCGCCGAAGATGGCCAGCGCCGCATCGCCCTGGAACTTGTTGACGAACCCGCCGTGCCGGTTGACGGTGTCGACCACCACGCGGAAGAAGTCGTTGAGCAGGTTGACGACGTCGGCGGCGGGGATGGTCGACGCCAGCTGTGTGGATCCGACCAGGTCGACGAACAGCACCGCGACGTCGCGTTCCTGACCACCGAGTTCGGTGCCGCGTTCCAGTGCGCGCCGGGCCACGTCCTCGCCGACGTAGCGGCCGAACAGGTCGCGCAAGCGTTGCCGTTCGGCCAGGTCGCGCACCATGTCGTTGAAGCCCGCCTGCAGCAACCCCAGCTCGCTGGCGTCGTAGATCTGCATGTGGGCGTTGTAGTTACCGCGCTGCACCTCGCCGAGCGCCCAGCGCAACTGGCGCAGCGGGTCGGCGATCGACATCGCCACCAGCACGGTGCCTGCCAGGCCGACCACCAGTGCGGAGATCGACAGGATCAGGATCGGGGTGGTCAGCCGGTCGGCGGGAGCGGTCAGGATCTCGAACTTGCTTGCCACCACGGCCAGCACGATCGCGATGATCGGGACCGCGGTGGACAGCACCCACGTCATCACCTGACGCGCGATCACCCCGGGCGCGCGGAAGTTCTCGGGCACACCGCCGCGCAGGGCCGCCACCGCGACGGGCCGCAGCACCCGTTCGGACTGCAGGTAGCCGATGATCGCGGTCGCGGTGGCGCCCAGCCCCGTCGCGACGGCCACCACCGGCGCCGACTTACTGGCCACCGGCCAGCTGGCGACGATGAACACCACTGAGCCGAGGAACCAGTTCGCGACGTTGATCACCGACCGGTAGAACGGCATCTTCAACGCGCGGGTCCGCGCGACCTCGGTGTCGGCCGGGTCGCGGTCGCCGAGCAGCATGTCGCGGCGCTGCCAGCGCATGACCGGGATCAGCAGCCGCAGGCTCCAGTACGCGGCGACGGTGAAGGACACGAACAGGAAGCCGAGGAAGACCGCCAGGTTGAAGGCGGGCAGGTCCTGTAGCTGGATGCGGTCCTCGGGCGGCAGACCGAATCTCAGGAAGCTCAGGACCAACAGGGCGCCGATGATGTCGGCCTGGACCATGCCCAGCGTGAACACCGGCCACGGGGTGCGCGCGGCCCACCGGACGAATGCGCTGATCCGCCCGATCGGTCGATCTTCCATGGCCACGCGTCAACCGTATCGGGCCTCGGCGACGGGTACGGGTGCTGTGAGACGGACGTGTCGGTTCGCAGCACTACTGTTATCTCCGATGGGCGGTGTCTTCTCGCGTCTTGTGGGTCAACAGGCTGTTGAGGCCGAGTTGGTGGCTGCGGCACGCGCCGCACGTGGTGAGTCGGCTCACAGCGGGGCGGCAATCGGATCCATGACACATGCGTGGCTGATCACGGGCCCTCCCGGCTCGGGCCGGTCGGTGGCGGCGCTGTGCTTTGCCGCGGCGCTGCAGTGCACCTCCGACGGTGTGCCCGGGTGCGGCGAGTGCCGGGCCTGCACGACGACGATGGCCGGCACCCACGCAGATGTGCGGAGGATCATTCCCGAGGGGCTGTCGATCGGTGTCGACGACATGCGCGCGATCGTGCAGATCGCCTCGCGGCGGCCGGGCACCGGGCGCTGGCAGATCGTGCTGATCGAGGATGCCGACCGGCTGACCGAGGGAGCGGCGAACGCCCTGCTCAAGGTGGTCGAGGAGCCGCCGCCGTCGACGGTTTTCCTGCTGTGCGCGCCGTCGGTGGATCCCGAGGACATCGCGATCACGCTGCGCTCGCGCTGCAGGCACGTCGCGCTGGTCACCCCCACCGTGGACGCGATTGCGGGTGTGCTGATGGACAGCGACGGGCTTCCGGAGGCCGAGGCGCGGTGGGCGGCTTCGGTCAGCGGCGGCCATGTCGGGCGGGCCCGTCGGCTGGCCACCGACGAGTCGGCGCGGGAACGTCGGAAGCGGGCGCTGGGTCTGGCGCGCGACGCGGCGACGCCGTCCCGCGCCTATGCCGCGGCCGAGGAGTTGGTCAAGACGGCTGAGGACGAGGCCCTGGCGCTGACGGTGGACCGCAACGAGGCCGAGACCGAGGAACTGCGCACCGCGCTCGGTGCGGGTGGCACCGGAAAGGGGACGGCCGGTTCGCTGCGCGGAGCGGCAGGTGCCCTGAGTGCCCTTGAGCGACGGCAGAAGTCACGCAAGACGCGTGCCTCGCGTGATTCTCTGGACCGCGCGCTGATCGATCTGGCGACGTACTTCCGCGACGCGCTGCTGGTGGCCTCGGACGCCGGCGACGTTGCGCACAACCACCCCGATATGGCCGAGGAAATCGTCAGGCTGGCCGCGCATGCGCCGCCGGACAAACTGCTGCGCTGCATCGAAGCAGTCCTGGAGTGCCGCGAGGCGTTGGCCGTCAACGTCAAACCGAAGTTCGCGGTCGACGCGATGGTGGCCACGGTCGGACGGGCGCTGCGCGACTGAGTTGGGTCGGCGGCGGACCCTGCCGTAGACTCGTCCCGCCTGCCGGTGTCTTCAGCTCTTCGCGCAAGCGCTCATCGCGGGCACGCCACCTTAGCTCAGTCGGCAGAGCGGCTCACTCGTAATGAGCAGGTCAGGAGTTCGATTCTCCTAGGTGGCTCCACTTCGGTCCTCGGGTCAGGAAGTCAGAGACCAAGGGCACGACCTCGTCGAGGTGCGTTTCCAGCAGCCAGTGCCCGCCGCCGAGCAGGTGCAGGGGCGCGTCGGGCAGGTCGCGGTGGTAAGCCCGCGCCGACTCCTCGGGCATGTAGCCGTCATGCGGCCCCCAGACGATCAGTGTCGGCGGCCGATGCGTGCGCAGATAGGCCTGCTCCTGCGCGAACCAGTCGAGTGTCGAGGGTTGGTCCTCGAGCAGGTGGATGAGGTTGGCCAGCCGGTCCGGCGTGTTCATCAGCGACCAGTGCAGTGTCCACAGGTCGGGGCTGATGCGGTCGGACACCTCGGCCGGGAGCTCGCCGCGGAACTCGCTTTCGAACCCTGCGAGCGTCACATGCTCGGCGATGCGACGCCGCGACGCGGGCCCGGGGTTATCCCAAAGCTCGCGCAGGAACCCGTATTTCGGCCCGAACGCGTCGGCGTAGATGTCACCGTTCTGGATGACCAGGCCCGCGACGCGCTCGGGTTCGGCCAGGGCGAGGCGGAAACCGAACTGGGAGCCGTAGTCGTGCAACCAGATGACGTAGCGCCGAAGGTCGAGCGCGCCGACGAAGGACCGCAGAAACGCCGCGTAGGCGTCGAAGGTGTAGCCAAAGGCATCCGGTGAAGGTGTTGAGCTGTAACCGAAACCGGGCAGATCAGGGGCGACCAGGCGCCACCGGTCACCCAGTGCGGCCATCAGATTGCGGTAGACGTACGACGAGGCCGGATAGCCGTGGGGGAGCAGCACGACCGGGGCGTCGGGCGGTCCGGCTTGGCGGTAGAAGGTGTCGACGCCGTCGACGGTGACGCGGTGGTGGGTGACCGGTGCGATGCTCACGTCGGCTGCAACACCTCCTTGGCGATCTTCATTGCCGAGTTGGCGGCGGGGAAACCGGCGTAGCCGGTGCAGTGGTAGACGACCTCGGCGATCTCGTCGTCGGTGAGGCCGTTGGTGCGCGCGATCTGGACGTGGATCCGCAGTTCGTCTTCGGCGCGCAGCGCGATCAGGAGGCCCAGCGTCAGCAGGCTGCGGTCGCGACGGCTCAGGCCGTCCCGGGTCCACAGTCGCCCGAAGACGTTGTCCATGGCCAGGGGAAGCATCTCGCCGCCGAAGGAGTCGGTGGGCAGTTCGACGTCCCCGTCGGGAAGGACGCCGGGAAGCAGTTCGCGGAAAACCTTCAGGCCTTGGTCACGGATGTCGGTCACCCCGACAGCCTGACACGCCGGCCGCTATTTCGGTGCCACGAATCCGACGGGACCCGACGCGATGCACACCGACAACGCGGCGGTATTCGCGCGCACGTCGATCGCGCCGCCCGCACCGGGTAGCCGGACGAACACCTGGTTCAGGCCCGGTCGCACCGGCACCTTGACCTCGCGCCCCTCCGACAGCGACATCGTCATCGAGCCGTCGCTGTTGGCCAGATAGTTGATCTCGGCCGTCCAGTCGGCAGGTAGCAGCGGGCCGTCCAGCGGCATCCGGACCGGAACTTCGGGCTGCACCAGGTAACCGCAGTCCGGGTGCGGTCCAGGCGCGATGGCGCGCACCCAGGTGACCTTCGCGTCGACCACGCGGCCCTTGTGATCGAGCATGCGCAATTCGTCTGTGGCCGCGGAGAATTCGGGACGTTCACGCACCAGCGCGAACATGTGGCTGGCCCGGTTCTCGGGCCCGACGACCCGTTGCAGGACCATCGGGTCGACCTCCTGGTCGAGCATCGGCGCGTCCGACATCCGGCTCGCGTCGGCCAGGCCCGACAACGCGTTACGCAGATAGCCTTGTGCCGGATTGTCGCGCCACGTCGTCAAGAACGTCGCCGTCGAGTACACGCTGCTGGCCACGAACAGCGCTGTAAGCGAACAGATCACCACCGTTCGGGGCCGCGACGCGTCCAGCCACCGCGACCCCGCCCGGTTCGGGGCGCATAGCCCGACCGCCGCCAAGAGCGCCAGCACGATGACGAGGTCGGGCAGATAGCGCAGCGTCTGCGCCAATTCCAGGGCGGTGAACTGCGATGACCGCATGAGGTAGATCGGGATCTGGCAGGCCATCGCGTATCCCGCGGCCACCAACCACACCGCGGTGATCCGGCGCTTACGCAGCAGCGTCACCGCGACCACGGCGGCCAGGGCCACCCAGCCCAACACCATCACCGTCGCGGGTGGGGTCGCCCACGGCGAGGCCGGCGCCCACCGTTGCCAGTCCCACGGGCCGCCGACCAGCCCAGGCACGATCCCGTGCGTCACCGACCGCGCGAGCAGGTCCCACGTCATCGCCAGGTCGAAACTCCACCGCTTCTGGTCGACCACGACCAGGTACACGCCGACCCATCCCGCCGTGACCGCCAGCGACGGCACCCACAGGCGGATTCCTCTACGCCACATCGCTTTCAGTGGTCCGGTGCCGGTCACGTAGCACAAAAGAGCGGTCACCGCGAACGCGACGAACGGTATCACCGCCGCCTTCTCGAAGAACAGCAGACCGCCGATGTAGACCAAGAGAGCCGTCACCGCGTATCGCTTCTGACCGGTGCGCACCAATAGGATCGCGTCACCGCAGACCCACGCCATCGCCGCCAGCATCGGCAACGAGTTCAGTGCCGCCGCCCACCAGGAGAACCCGGGCACCGTCAGCGGTGTGAACAGCGCGAATATCAACGGCAGCAACAGGACTGGTCGCCACCCGAGGATGATGTTCAACGTCCGCAGTAATGCCAGCGACACCAGCAACTGCAAGACGAGCAGGCTGATCGCCGGGCCGATCCAGTTCAGCGGTGCCAATAAGGTGATGCCACCGGCGACGAGGAACGCGGCGGGCATGACGTGACCGTCGTGGTCGTCGAACAGGTACGCCGGCGAGAGCAGCGGTTGGGTACCCGCGCGGCCGATCAAAATCAGGTCGTCCCAGTAGAAGTAACCGCCGAACGCCAGCACCGCCCGGATCGCCAACTGCACGACGATCAGGACGATGGCGGCGCGCGCGACCCAGTTGCCCAGCGCGAAGTTACCGCGGATAGGCATCCCCTGCTTGCCGGCGAGCGATCCACGCCGAGCGCACCATCTCCTCTAGCGAATGCCGCATCCGCCAGTCGAGGTCGCGCGCGGCCAAGTCGCCCGATGCGACGATGCGGGCGGGGTCACCGGGCCGGCGCGGACCGACCACCGGCTCGAACTCGAATCCGGTCACATCGCGGATCGTGGTCATGGTCTCTCGCACCGAGGTGCCGCTACCGCTGCCGAGGTTATAGACGGGCTCGATTGCTTCGCCGGCTTCCAGCCGCCTCGCCGCGGCGACATGCGCCAGCGCGAGGTCCGACACGTGGACGTAGTCCCGCACACAGGTGCCGTCGGCAGTGGGGTAGTCGGCGCCGTTGATCCGCGGTGTCTCGTCGCGGCACAACATGTCGAACACCAGCGGGAAAAGGTTGTGCGGGCTGACGTCGAACAGATCCGCCGAACCCGATCCCACGACATTGAAGTAGCGCAGGCTGGTGTGCCGTAACCCGGACGCGCGTGCGGCGTCGCGAATCATCCACTCGCCCACCAGTTTACTGACGCCGTACGGGGATTCCGGCGAAGTGGGCGTCTGCTCTGTGACGGTGTCGACATCCGGGGTGCCGTACGTGGCGGCGCTGGAGGAGAACACCATCTTGTCGGTGCCTGCGGCCTCCATCGCCTTGAGCAGCGTGACCATCGCCGAGACGTTCTGCTCGTAGGTGTGAAGCGGGCGTTGCACCGAGACACCGGCGTACTTGAACCCTGCTATGTGGATGACGCCGCTGACGCGATGCTTGTCGAGCGTGCGTGCGACGAGGTCACCGTCGAGCAGGGTGCCGCGCACGAAGGGAACCGTCGGCGGAACGAATCGCTTCAGGCCGGTCGACAGATCGTCGAGCACCACCACCGGCATGTCGGCGTCCGACAGGGTACGCACCACATGGGAACCGATGTATCCGGCGCCGCCGGTCACCAGCCAAGTCATTCGCTCTTCCTCACCGTAGAACGGGGCCAGCATACGGATGGGCGACCTGGACTCCGAACCGGTGTCATGCCGCACGCCTGCGAGACAGCGCGAACAGGTGCACGGCGATACCGACCACCGGACCGCACACCAACGCGACCACCGTGCGCGTCTGTAGATCCAGCGGTAACAGCAGCAACAGCGTCGACGCGACGGTCGCCGAGACCCAGCCCAGTGAGTATGCGCGGTGCAGTGCGGCCGCCACCGCCGCAGCACCGGTGAGCGTGAGCAGCGAAACGGCGATCGCACCGCCCGTCAACCAGGCCAGCAGTGCACCGTCGGCGCGGTATTCGGCACCGAATGCGCTGCGTAACAGCCACGGTCCGGCCGCCCAAGCCACCAGCACACCGAGCAGGCCCACACCGGTGACGATCACCGTGGGCGCGACGAGAGCGCGCAACCGGTGCGTGCGCTGGTCGACGAAGTGGGCAACCAGGTTGCCCTGCATCGCCGTGAGCGGAACCAGGAGTGGGGCCCGCGTCAGCGTGACGGCCAGGATCACGATGCCGCCGACCGCGCCCAGGTCGTCGGAGGTCGCCTGCAACAGCACCGGAAAGCCCATGACCAGGATCGCGCTCGCGCCCGCCGCGGTGATCGAATGCGACGCGCCCCGTAGGAAATCCGCGGTGCCGACGGGGGTCGACAGACCCGCGGCGCGCCGGGTGGCGGACGAGACGATCAGCATGATCAGCCACGCCACCGAACCGGCCACGGTGGCCCACAGATAGCCGGCCAGGCCCCAGCCGACCAGGAAGGTCGCGACGGCCACGAGTAGCCGCAGGCTTGCGTCGGTCACCATCTGCGATCCGTACGCCGTCCACCGGTCCAGTCCGGCCGAGATGCCGAGAAGTGTGGAGTGCAGGCAGAACCCGGCGAGTCCGACAGACAGCAGCGTCACCGAAAGCCATCGGGACTCGACGAACACGTACTCGGACCACAGCGGTGAACTGAGCGCGATCGCAGCGGCCGACACGACGCCCACGAGAGCGCCCACCCACATCGGACGGCTGCGCGGGCCCTCGGTCACCTCGACGTGCGCTGCGGACCGGACCTCCCGGGTGGCCTCCTGCAGCAGCCCGCCCGTCGCCCCCGAGACCAGGCCGAACGCTCCCCAGAACACCGCGAACAACGAGAATCCGGCGGGCTCGAGGTCGCGGGCGGCCAGGTAGAGCACCGCATAACCGCACACCGCGATTGCGGCGGTGGCCACACCGACCCGGCCGACGCTGCCGCGCGCGGCGGGACCGGCCGGTGCCGGGCTGCTCGCGGTGACCGGATCGAAGGGCGCGCCCGCGTCGGTCACGGCGTGTCCAGGTCGGGTAACTGCGGGGAGTAAAGCCAGGCATCCCACAGCCATCGCAGCGACTCGTCGGCGTAATGCAATGCCAGCCCGGTGAAATCGTCGGTCACCACCGTGCTGTGCCGGTAGCGCGCAGTCCAGTCCCGCAGCAGCGCGAAGAAGTTGTCGTCGCCCAGGTGCCGCCGCAGCACGTGCAACGTCATCGCCCCGCGCTTGTACACCCGGTCGTCGAACATGTCGCGCGGGCCCGGGTCGGCCAGAAGCAGGTCGCGCGGCGAGTTGGCGAGCCGCTGATAATAGTGTCGCGCCCACTCATCGGCGCTGCGGCCGCCCGAGTTCTCCGACCACAACCACTCGGCGTAACAGGCGAACCCCTCGTGCAGCCAGATGTGGCGCCACCGCTTGGCTGTCACGGAGTTGCCGAACCACTGGTGTGCGAGTTCGTGCGCGATCAACCGCTCAGCCCGCCCCTTGCCGTCGCAGTGGTTGGCGCCGAAGATCGAAATTCCCTGTGCCTCAAGCGGTATCTCGAGGTCGTCGTCGGTGATCACGACGGTGTAGCCCTCGCTGAGCGGATAGTCGCCGAACAACGTGACGAACAGTTTCATCATCTGCGGTTGCGCGGCGAAGTCGTGTTCGAAGTTATCGCGCAGCCGGTCCGGAAGCGCCGCGTGGATCGGGACCCCGTTGTCGGCCAGCCGCCGGCGTTCGTACATGCCGATCTGCAGCGTGACCAGATAGGTCGAGGTGGGCTCGGGCAAGTCGTATGTCCACGTGGTCATCCCGGCCCGTGCGCGTCGGGACACCAACTCGCCGTTCGCGATCACCCGGTATGGGCTTTCGGCGGCGATCTGCAGACGGAAGCTGGCCTTTGCGCTCGGGTGGTCGTCGCACGGAAACCACGACTGCGCACCGTTCGGCTGGCCGGCGACCAGGGCGCCGTCGCTGAGTTCTTCGAAACCGACATCGCCCCACAGTGAACGGATCGGCCTGGGGGCGCCACCGTAGCGCACGACGATCGTCATCGCCGCGCCCGGAGCCAGCACATCGCGCAACGCGATGTGTAGCTTGCCCGAAGTGGTGCGGAACTGTTGGGGCCGTGCGCCGTTGACGGTCACCTTCGTCACCGACAGCGTGTCGGCGAGGTCGAGGGTGAAGGTGCGGAGCGAAGCGAGAGTCACCGCGGTGATCGTCGCGGTGCCCGTGAGCCGATTGATGGCGACCTTGTACTCGATGTCGAGTTCGTAGCGTGACACCCGGTAACCGAAGTTGCCGCTGGTGGGCAGGTACGGGTCGATGACCGGTGTCGACTTCTTCTTACCTCTCGTCACGCGGCGGTTTCTTCGGTCGATGGTGTCGACGTGCCCGCGCGCTTCTTGCGCGGCGCCTGCCACGGCGCGATCGGATTGCCCTGCCAGCGGGTCGACGGGGGTACCTCGTCGCCGCGCACGACCAGTGACGCCGGGCCGACCGTCGCACCGGCGCCGATGCGTGCGGCGGGCAGCGCGACGCTGTGCGCACCCAGTGTCGAACCCTGCTCCAGCACAACGGTGTCCATTCGCATGATCCTGTCGTGGAACAGATGCGTCTGCACCACGCAGCCGCGGTTGACGGTGGCACCTTCCTCGAGGGTCACCAGGTCGGCCTCGGGTAACCAGTACGTCTCGCACCAGACGCCGCGCCCGATCCCGGCGCCCAGCGCCCGCAACCACAGGTTCATCACCGGTGTCCCGCTGGCCGCGCGGGCGAACCACGGGGCCGCGACGGTCTCGACGAAGGTGTCGTAGACCTCGTTGCGCCAGACGAACGGAGACCAGAGCGGGTGTTCGCCGGCCTCGATGCGGCCGACCACAAGCCATTTCGCGATCACCGCGGCTGCTCCGGCAACGCCTCCGGCGACCAACAGCACCGCGCCGGCACTCAACGCGGCCCACCCCCAGCCGGCTTCCACGGCCAACCATTGCAGGGTGAGCAGCACCGCCACCCCGATTGCATACGTGACGATCAGCGGGACGATCCGGCAGGTCTCGACCAGACCCCGCAGCAGCTTCAGCCGCGCCGAGGGATGGAAGGTGCGCAGCGCGTCGGCCGCGGTCGGCTTGCGGCGCAACCGGACCGGTGGACTGCCCAGCCAGGAGGAACCGGCCTTGGCTTTGGGCGGGGCGGCCGACAATACCGCCACCAAGCCGTCGTCGGGTACTTTACGACCCGGTTGGGTGATGCCGGAGTTACCGAGGAACGCCCTCTTGCCGATCGTCGCCTTCGCGACATGGATCCAGCCGCCACCCAACTCGTAGGACGCCACCATGGTGTCGTCGGCGAGGAAGGCGCCGTCCTCGATGACGGTGAACTTGGGTGTGAACAGTGCGGTCGAAATCTCGGTTCCGCGACCGACTTTGGCGCCGAGCACCCGGAACCACACCGGGGTGAGCAGGCTCGCGTAGATCGGAAACAGGTAGGTGCGCGCGGCATCCATCAGCCGTTCGGTGGTCCAGATCTGCCACCCCGTGCGGCTGCGCACCGGGTGATACCCCTCGCGCAGCCCCAACGAGAGCAGCCGGACTCCGGCCACCGTCAGCGCCGCGTATATGAGTGCGGCGGCCAGTGTCGCGGCCGGAGTCCACAGCGCCGCGGGGGCGATCGCGTCCACCACCGAATTCGTCTCGCGCACACCGTATCCGATCACGGCCAGCCCGGTCGCGATCGCCAGCAACGGCAGTCCTGCGAGCACGATCGAGGAGACGCCGTAGACCGCCACCCACCCCGGCGCCCGCGGCGGGCGGTGTTCGGGCCAGGGGTGACGGGCCTTGCCGGACTTCACCGCGGCCGAACCCTTCCAGTACTGGCCGTTCTTCACCTTGCCGACGACGCCGGAACCGGGGGCCACATCGGCGTTCTTGCCGACGACGGCACCGGGCAGCAGTGTCGTGCGTGCGCCGATCGTCGCGTCGTTGCCGACAGTGATCGGCCCGACGTGGAAGAGGTCGCCGTCGACCCAGTGGCCGGACAGGTCGACTTCGGGTTCGACCGAACTTCGGTGCCCGAGCTTGAGCATGCCGGTCACCGGGGGTGTGGAGTGCAGATCCACGCCCTTGCCGACCTTGTTGCCCAGTGCGCGGGCGTAGTACACCAACCATGGTGCGCCCGCGAGGTTTTCGGCACCGCTGGCCTCGGCGAGCCGCTCGGCGAGCCATACCCGCAGGTGCTCGGACCCGCCTCGGAAGTAGGTGCCCGGCGCCAGCCCGTCGAGGAGAAGGCGGGCGCACACCGCCGCGATGCCCATCCGGCCCAGCGGGGTGACGAACAGGACGAAACCCACGCCGACCCACCACCAGTTCAGCGGTGCGGTCCAGGGAACGAACCCGGCCAGGACGTTGTTGGCCAATGCCAGCCACACCACCCACTGCAGTCCGGTCAGCGTGGCCAGCGGCAGCGACAACGCCACCTGCACGGCCTGCGTCATGCGCGACGTCGGCTTCACCGTGCGCGGATGCACCTGCGGCGGCGGATCGAGCTCGTCGAGGAAACCCGCGAGCGACCCGAGCCGCGGGTGGTCGTACAGGTCGGCAACCGTGACCTGCGGGTGGCGCCGACGCAGAGCGGCGACCAGTTGCGCTGCCGACAGCGAGCCGCCACCGAGCGCGAAGAAGTCGGCTTCGGGACCGTCGACCGGCGCGGCCAGCACGTCGCGCCACAGCCCGGCGAGCCAGCCCATCGTCCCCGTCAGCCCGGCGCCGTCGTCGTCGCCGACGTCGACCGGCCACGGCAGCGCGTCGCGGTCGACCTTGCCCGAGATGCGGGTCGGGAGTTCGTCGACCAGGACCAGCCGGGGGACCAGCGCCGCGGGCAACGTCTCGGCCAGCGACACCCGCGCCTTGGCCAGGTCGAACGTGGGATCTGCGCTGGCGATGTAGCCGACCAACAGCGGTGTGCCACCGGTCGTGCGGCGGACGGCGGCCGCGCCGCCGCTCACCCCGGGCAGGTTGACGAGCGCGGTGTCGACCTCGCCGAGCTCGATGCGCCGCCCGCCGACCTTGACCTGGTCGTCGGCGCGGCCCACGAAGTAGAGCCCGTCGGATTCCAGCCGCACCAGGTCCCCGCTGCGGTATGCACGCTTCCACCCGAGCGTCGGCATCGCCGCGTACTTCTCCGCGTCCTTCTCCGGGTCGAGGTAGCGCGCCAGCCCCACGCCGCCGATGACCAGCTCGCCGACGGCGCCGTACGGCACCGGCTCACCTTCGGAGTCGACCACGGCCAGGTCCCACCCGGGCAGCGGCAACCCGATGGCCACCGGGCCACCTCCCGACAACCGGGCGGCGCACGCCACCACGGTCGCCTCCGTCGGCCCGTAGGTGTTCCACACCTCCCGGCCCTCGACAGCGAGCCGGTCGGCCAACTCGGGTGAGCAGGCTTCGCCGCCGAAGATCAGCAGCCGCACCGCCTCGAGCGCCTCGGCGGGCCACAACGCGGCCAGCGTCGGCACCGTCGACACCACCGTGATGTCGCGCGCCACCAGCCACGGCCCGAGGTCCATACCGCTGCGCACCATTGACCGCGGTGCGGGCACCAGGCAGGCGCCGTGGCGCCACGCCAGCCACATCTCCTCGCACGACGCGTCGAAGGCCACCGACAAACCGGCCAGCACCCGGTCGCCCGGTCCGATCGGATTGTCCTGAACGAACAACCGTGCCTCCGCGTCGACGAACGCGGCCGCGCTGCGGTGGGTGACCGCCACGCCCTTCGGTGTGCCGGTGGAGCCGGACGTGAAAATGATCCACGCATCGTCGCGGCCCAGAGGCGCCGCTGCCCGCCAGCCCCGCGAAGACCCCGGCCAGCGCGACAGGCCGGCTTCGGTGATGACGGCCACCACGTTGGCCTCGGTGAACACCAGCTCCGCCCGTTCTTCGGGGTCGTCGGCGTCCACGGGTACATAGGCGGCGCCGGTGGCCAGCACGGCGAGGATCGCGACGTAGAGCGCGTAGCTGCCCGACGGCATGCGGATGCCGATCCGGTCGCCGCGGCCGATGCCCCGCGCGGCGAGCCAAGCGACGCTGTCCTCGATGTCGGTGATCAGTTCGGCGTACGTGAGCTGGACGTCGCCGTCGTCGATCGCGGGCGCCTCCGGGTAGCGCTTCGCGGTCTCATAGAGGATGTCGATGAGCGTGCGCGGCTCCGGCGCGAGCGGGGACAACAGATATTGAGGTGGGATCTCCTGCCGCAACTCCCCGGTCACGGCTACAAAGCTACTCAGCCCACCCCCGGTGACGCCCGAGCCGCACGCGGCGTCGCGATCACGATTGCGATACTGGCCGCCGGGCACCGAAAAGGGCCGCGGCGGAGGTTTGATTTGCCCCGCTACCGGTCATTCGCCAGTACCTGGCAGAATCGCCTGCGGAGGGGAGTATTCCTTCGCCGCGGTGTCGTCATCACGTCGGCCGTCATCGGACGACCGGTGCTGCGGGCCGACACGTTTGATCGTGGCGGTGGAAGAGACCTCCGGCGTTTTGACGACCGGAGGTTAAGTGAACGTTTCCACCCTCGAATGGATCATCACGCTGAGCGTGACGATGGCCATCCTGCTGTTCGACGTCATCGTGATCGGCCGCCGGCCGCACGAACCGTCGAAGCGGGAGACCGGGACCGCGCTGACGATCTACGTCAGCCTGGCGATCGCCTTCGGGATCTGGACCTGGTTCTTCCACGGCAGCCAGTACGGCGTCGAGTTCTTCGCGGGCTGGCTGACCGAGTACAGCTTGTCGGTGGACAACCTGTTCGTCTTCCTGATCATCATGGCCAGCTTCAATGTGCCCAGGAAGTACCAGCAGCAGGCGCTTCTCGTCGGCATCATCCTGGCGCTGATCTTCCGAGGCATTTTCATCGCGCTCGGCGCCGTGGCCATCAACCAGTTCTCGTGGGTCTTCTACATCTTCGCCGCGTTCCTCATCTACACGGCGATCAAACTCGCCCGCGACACCGACCACGAGGACGACGGCGACAACGTCGTGGTCAGGTTCGCCCGCAACCACCTGAGCATGACCGACACGTGGGACGGCCTGAAGCTGTGGGTGAAGGAGAACGGCAAGCGGTTGATGACGCCGATGTTCCTCGTCATCGTGGCGCTGGGCACCACGGACCTGATCTTCGCGCTCGACTCGATCCCCGCCATCTACGGGCTCACCCAGGAGCCGTACCTGGTCTTCACCGCCAACGTCTTCGCGTTGATGGGCCTGCGGCAGCTCTACTTCCTGCTGGGCGACCTGCTCAAACGGCTGGTGTACCTGTCGCAGGGCCTGGCCTTCATCCTGGGGTTCATCGGCGTGAAGCTGCTTCTGCACGCGCTGCACGAGAACGAGGTGCCGTTCATCAACGGCGGTGAGCACGTCCCGGTGCCCGAGATCCCGACCCTGCTGTCGCTGGGCGTGATCATCGTGACGTTGCTCATCACCACCGCGGCGAGCCTCTACAAGACCCGGGTGCACGATGTGAAGAACGCGGCCAACGACAACTCCAAATTGGATTCGCGCTGAGCGCAAGGCTCGGCCCGCCGCGGGCCGTCTTCTAGCCTTGCCGGGTGCGCCTCTTCGTGACCGATACCTCGGGCAGCTGGGATGAACTGACCGACGGTGGCCAACCGCCCGTCCGCGTCGCGGCCACGGACCTGCAACATGCGCGGCGGGTCCGCGCGCGGGTGCGGGTCGACGGCGACGTCGCAGTCATCCTCGACGTCACGGTCGCCGTCGCGGCCGACTTCCGGTCCGCGCGCGACGCCCTGGAACCGGCCGACGGCGTGCGCTACGCGGGCACCGTCGACGGTCTGGCCGGCCTGATCGCCGACATCGAATCGGCCGACGTCGCCGACGGCGTCACGCTCGTACCCGTGTCGCCGCGTGACGACGTGCACGCGCTGGGCCACGCAGTGCTGCGAAGCCTCGAATTACGCGGTCAAGCGAAGGCGTCGTAGGCCGGCGCTCAGCGGTGCCTGGCCGCCTCCTGTGCGAGCTGCACCCGAGAGGTCAGTCCGAGCTTGGTGTACACGTGGGTGAGGTGGGCCTGCACGGTCCGTGGTGAGACGAACAACCGCGCGGCGACCTCCTTGTTGCCCAGGCCCTCGCTGACCAGCTTGACGACGTCGAGTTCGGCCCGGGTCAACGACTCCCACCCGCTTCCGGCGCGCTTACGCTCACCGCGACCACGTTGCGCATAGGCGAGCGCTTCGTCGACGGACAGTGCCGCGCCTTCGGCCCGCGCGGTATCAAACCCCTGCTCGCCCAACGCTTCCCGAAGCATATCCGCCGCCTGTCCGACAACGGAGTCGAGGACCTTGAAGCGCACGACGCCCATGTGATCGAACGCGGCGTCCGCAGCGCCGAGCAACCGCGCGCCCGCAAGATGGTTGCCGCTCATGGCTGCGACGGAGGCGAGGCCCTCCAGTGCGAAGGGCACAACGAGGTGGCAGCCGAGGCGGACGGCCAGGTCGAGCGCGTCGTCGACGTCGCGCTCCGCCGCCCCGAGTTCACCTGCGGCGACCTTCACGTATGCCCGGGCAACCAACGCAAGCGATCGGCCAACGCCCGTCGTCTGCGTGACCACCTCATCGGCACAACGACGCGCAGCATCGAGGTCACCGCACGCAACCGGGCCCAGCGGTGTCCAGGCATAGGTGGAGGCGACTCGGGTATCGACGCCTGTGAGGGCACGGGCCATTTCGCGCGCCTGCCACGCCGCTGGCGCGTCGCCGGCGGCGAGGTGGACGTGAGCAAACGCGGTGTAGACCGCACCCTTGTAGTAGTCGAAGAGCTCGGAAGCATGACGGAGGGCCTGCTGCGCGGTCATCAGGGCGCGGTCCAGCTCGCCTGTGTAAGCCAGGGCGTAGCTCTGCACCACCAACGTGTACATCGAGAACATCGCATCGCGGTTGGCCGAACATTCGTCGACCAGCTCGGTCAACCGCCGGATTGCTCCCCGCACGTCGCCGATCATGAGCTCCCTCCACGCCAGTGCGAAGCGACACTGCCGTGAGACGAAATCGTCGCCGATGTCGGTGGCGATTCGAAGACCCTCCTCGGCGGCGTGCTGCACCACCGCGGCCGAACGGTCACCGATGAAGGCGGCCAGCGCCTCCTGCGCCCGGATCTGGCCCAGAATCCACGAATCACCCAGGTCTTGGGCCAGTTCGGCCGCCTCCGTGAAGTACTGCCGGGCCGATTCGTCGCCGGCGGCGAACATTCCGCAGGCGGTCAAGGCTCGCGCCAGCTGTGCGGGATCGCCGAGCTCTCTGGCCAGTTCGAGGACTTGGTGCACCTCGCGCACATTGTCGTTGGTGGCGAGAAACGCCAGCAGCATAGCCTTGTTCGCAGACGCCCTCACTCGTGACGGCGAAGCGCCGCAGGACTGCACGTCCGCGTCGGCGAGCGCGGTGCTCAGCCAGCTGATCCCCTCCTGGATGCGGCCGCGCGTCAACCACAACGGTTGCAGCGAGGACGCCAAGGTGAGCGCTCGCTCGGCATCGCCGCCCTCTCGACTCCACGCGAAAGCTGCCCGAAGATTGTCGATTTCGGCTTCGGCCCAGTCGACGCGCCGTTCGTGGTCGGTATCGGGCGGCCTGTCGAGAAGCGCGGCCGTCGCACTGTAATGATCGCGGTGCCGTGCGCGTATGACGTCACCCTCGCGTGATTCGTGCAGTTTCTCCTGGGCGTACTGGCGCACGGTCTCCAGCAGCCGGTAGCGGGTGCCCCAACCGGTGTCGTCGGCAACGACGAGAGACTTGTCCACCAGGAGGGTGAGTTGATCGAGCACCTGATAGCGCTCAGCGTCGTCATCGCCGGCGACGGCGTGCGCGGCGTCGAGGTCGAAGCCGCCGAAAAACACTGCCAGCCTTCGGAACAACGTCTGCTCCGGCTCGCTCAGCAACGCGTGCGACCAGTCCACCGATGCGCGCAACGTCTGCTGGCGGCGCACAGAGGTACGCGCTCCACCCGTCAGGAGACGGAACTGGTCGTGCAGGCTGTCGAGGATCTCGTCGGGTGACAGCGCCCGCACCCGGGCCGCGGCGAGTTCGATCGCGAGCGGAAGCCCGTCGAGCCTGCGGCATATCTCGGTGACGGTTCCCGAGTTCTGCGCCGAGATTCGGAAATCGGGTTTGGTTCTGCGGGCGCGGTCGGAAAACAGCTCGAGCGCTTCGTCGGCCAGCGACAGCGAGGGGACCCGCCAGCTCACCTCGCCCGTTACACCGATCGGTTCGCGACTCGTGGTCAGCAACGTCAAGGTCGAAGAGGCACCCAGCAGCGCGATGACCATTTCAGCGGTCG
This sequence comes from Mycobacterium neumannii, assembly GCF_002245615.1. Classification (NCBI taxonomy): domain Bacteria; kingdom Bacillati; phylum Actinomycetota; class Actinomycetes; order Mycobacteriales; family Mycobacteriaceae; genus Mycobacterium; species Mycobacterium neumannii. The sequence continues at coordinate 211,531 of NZ_NKCO01000005.1, forward strand.
CGTCGAGCAGGTGTTCGCAGTTGTCGAGCACGATCAGCATTCGGCGGTCGCGAACGAACCGCAGCACCACGTCGGTGGTCGGCTGCCCGGGCTGGTCGGGCAGGCCCAATGCGCGCGCGGTCGCCACGGGCACCACGTCGGGATCGGTGATCGGTGCCAGGTCGACGTACCAGACGCCGTCGGCGAAGTCGGTGGCGATTTCGACGGCGACCTGTATCGCGAGCCGGGTCTTGCCCGCCCCGCCCGCACCGGTCAGCGTGACCATGCGGTTGGTCTCGAGCGCCTCACGGATGTCACGGATCTCGGTCTTGCGTCCGATGAAACTCGACAGCTGAACCGGAAGGTTTTCGGCAGCAGGGACATTCGACATGTGCGCCGTGCGCAGCGGTGGGAACTGATTGGGCAGATCGGGGTGGCAGAGTTGTACAACCCGTTCGGGGCGCGGCAGGTCACGCAGCGGGTGACTACCGAGATCGTAGAGCGTGATGTCGGCGGGCAGTTGGTCGACGACGAGCGGTTCGGTCGCACCCGAGAGCACGGTTTGGCCGCCGTGCGCGAGGTCACGCAACCGGGCGGCGCGGTTGATCGTCGGTCCGATGTAGTTGCCCTCATCTCGCAGACGAACGTCGCCAGTGTGGATCCCGATCCGCAGCTTGATCGGCGCCAGCGCTGCCCCCTGCAACGTCAAGGCGCAGGCCACCGCATCGGCGGCGCGGGCGAACGCGACGACGAAGCTGTCGCCTTCGCCCTGCTCGACGGGCCGTACGCCGCCATGAGCGGTGACCGCGTCGCCCAGTGTCCGGTCGAGACGCTCGACGGCAGTCCGCATCGCTTCCGGCTGGGTCTCCCACAGCCGAGTCGACCCTTCGACATCAGCCAGCAGCAGCGTGACCGTTCCAGTAGGAAGCTCGCCCATGCTCACGTCGCTCCAGCTAGTTTCGCTCATGCTAGCCAGCATGCGACCGGGGATATCGCGGAAACATCAGCGAAAATGCCGATAGTTCCGGCGCCGGAATGCGTAGGCGCGCTTCCACGGGAACGCGTGCAGCGCGGCTCAGGGGTCCGGCGTCACCAGTTGTCGTAGCCGCCTTCGGGACCCAGCATGCGTTCGAGCCGGGTGCGATTGATGCGGGCCAACTCGTTGCGGACGACCTTGCGCTCGGTCTCGATGTCGTTGTGCATCCGGTCGAGCATCGCTGCGAGCACCCGCCCCGCGTCGAAGCCGTTGACGAACATCACGAACCCGAAGCCGAAGTGCTCGAGGTATCGCTTCGACGCTTGACTCAGGCGTTCCATCAGCTCGGGTTGGTCGCACCAGATCGCGCACTGCTCAGCGGCCGACTTCTCGCTGCCCGGTCGCCGCCCGACGTCGGGGTAGGCCTGCAGGATGGTGTCGATGGAGTCCTCGCCGAGGCCGAACAGCAGCGCATCGGCTTCCCGGAACAGCGAGTCGTGGTCGGCGTACGGCCGTCCGCGCGCCAGATCGGCGGCCAGCGGCACGCTGTAACAGCATTCGTACACGGCGTGTACGGCCCTGCGCATCGGCATGGCGTTGAACGCTTCGAGGCCGATCCCCTGATGCATCAACACGACAGCAATGATCGACCGCGAGGGGAACGTCCCGGTTACGCCGTGTTACGGCGAGGAAAAATCAGCGCGCCCGTAAATCGGGCTCAGTGGTCCTTCTGGAACCGCTCGACCGACGCCTGGACTTCGGCCTCGGCCTCGGCGCGACCGACCCAGTCGGCGGCCTTCACATACTTGCCCGGTTCGAGATCCTTGTAGTGCACGAAGAAGTGCTTGATCGCCTCGAGCTCATAGGAAGGCACGTCGCCGAGGTCCTGGATGTGTTCCCAGCGCGGGTCGTCGGCAGGCACGCACAGGACCTTGTCGTCGCCGCCGGCCTCGTCGGTCATCCGGAACATCGCCACCGGCCGCACATCGACGATGCAGCCGGGGAACACGGATTCGGGCAGCAGCACCAGGGCGTCCAGCGGGTCGCCGTCCTCACCGAGGGTGTCCTCGAAGAATCCGTAATCGGTCGGGTAGGCCATCGACGTGTACAGGTAGCGGTCCAGCTTCACCCGGCCGCTCTCGTGGTCCACCTCGTATTTGTTGCGGGAACCCTTGGGGATCTCAATCACTACCTCGAACTGCACGGCCGCGGCTCCTTGCCCTGTGCTCTGGTCTGGGGTCGTCCGGTGATAACGCGGGTCAACCTTAATGGAGGGATACGCTGCTTGTACGGGGGCGGTCCAGGTTGAGCAGGAGGGTTATGCGGCCCAGTCAGTGGCGGCGATCCACGCACGTGGCGGTTTCGGTGGCGGTGTTGCTGCTGGTTGCCGTGGTCGTGGCGGTGGCCGCGATGCTCACCACAGGTCGGTCGACCGAAGCCTCGGCGGGGAAGCCGACGCCGCCGGCCGCGACCGCGAACCCCGGTGTCGTGCCGGTCGCCGACTCGGCGCCCAAGCCTGTCCCGGACCGGCTGGCCGCCAAGCTCGCGCCCGTACTGGCCGACCCGAACCTCGGCGACCTCACCGGCCGGATCACCGACGCGCTGACCGGGGCCGAGTTGTGGGCGCAACGCGCCGACGTGCCGATGCAGCCGGCGTCGACCAACAAGTCGCTGACGGCCGCGGCCGCGCTGCTGACGCTGGACCGCGACGCGCGGTTGACCACCCGCGTGCTGCGCGGCAGCCAGCCCGGGGTGGTGGTGCTCAAAGGTGGCGGAGATCCGACGCTGTCGGCGGCACCGCCCGGTGAGGACACCTGGTACCGCGACGCGGCACGCATCAGCGACCTGGCCGAGCGGGTCCGCGGCAGCGGTATGGAGGTCACCCGGGTGGCGGTCGACGTCAGCACCTACAGCGGACCGACGCTGGCGCCGGGCTGGGATCCGCTCGACATCGACTACGGCGACATCGCGCCGATGGAGTCGGTGATGCTCGACGGCGGCCGCACCCAGCCGGTGAGCTACGACTCGGTGCGTTCGCACACGCCGGCGCTGGATGCCGGGCGAGCGCTGGCGGTGGCGTTGAAGGTCGACCCGGCGACGGTGACCGTGCTGCCGGGCGCGGCCAGCGGTGAGGAGATCGCCGCTGTCGAGTCACCGCCGTTGATCTCGCGGCTACGCGACATGATGTACGCCTCAGACAACGTGATGGCCGAGGCGATCGGCCGTGAGGTCGCCGCGCAGGCGAGCAGGCCGCAGAGTTTCGACGGCGCGACGCGCGCGACGCTGAGCGCGCTCGCCGACGCCGGCATCGACACGGCCGGGGCGCGGCTGCTCGACTCCAGCGGGCTGTCGGTCGACGACCGGCTCACCGCGAAGACGCTCGACGAGGTGGCCCAAGCCGCGGCCGGTGACGAGCATCCGGCGTTGCGACCGCTGGTCGACCTGCTGCCGGTGGCCGGCGGCAGCGGCACCCTGTCCAACCGTTATCTCGAGGGGGCGCACAAGGATTCGGCCGGCTTTCTGCGGGCCAAGACCGGCTCGCTGACCGGCACCAATTCGCTGTCGGGCATCGTCACTGACGAGGACGGACGGGTGCTCACGTTCGCGCTGATCTCCAACAACGCAGGCCCGACTGGACGCATCGCGCTCGACAACGTGGCCGCCACACTGCGAGCCTGCGGGTGCAGCGCGTGAGCCCCTCGACCAAATCCTCGCTGTCGGTCGGTCGCGCCGTCGACTGGGACTTCGCCGCCGCCGTGGGGGAGAAGCTCGCCCGGCCCGGCCCGGCGTCGACCGACTACACGCGCAAGCAGGTGATCGAGCAGTTGGCCGAGGCGTCGCGCTCCGCCGAACTGCCGGTGCGCGAGGTCACCGGTATGACCGAAGGCGGTGAGATCCCCGAGGCCCGAATCGTGGACCGCCCGCAGTGGATTCGCGCGGCCACCAGGTCCATGCGCGTGATGACGGGCGGATCGGACAAGCCGGCCGGTGCCATCAGCGGGCGCATCACGGGTGCGCAGACCGGAGCGGTGCTGGCGTTCATCTCCTCGGGCATCCTCGGCCAGTACGACCCGTTCGGCCCCGGCGGTGGCGAACTGCTGCTGATCTACCCGAACGTGATCGCCGTTGAGCGCCAGTTGCAGGTGCAGCCCTACGACTTCCGGCTGTGGGTCTGCCTGCACGAGGTCACCCACCGGGTGCAGTTCCGCGCCAACCCGTGGCTTGCCGAACACATGTCCGGTGCACTCGCCGTGCTCACCGAAGAAAGCTCCGACGACATCGCCGAGATGGTCTCCAGGCTCGCCTCGTTCGTGCGCAGCCGCCGCGACGAGACGAACGGCGGTGTGGCAGATGTCAATTCGAATGGGATGATCGGGCTGTTGCGGGCAGTGCAGTCCGAACCTCAGCGTGAGGCCCTCGACAAACTGCTCGTGCTCGGCACGCTGCTGGAAGGCCACGCGGACCACGTGATGGACGCCGTCGGTCCCGCTGTGGTGCCGTCGGTCGCCACGATCCGCAAGCGGTTCGACGAGCGTCGTCAGCGCAAACAGTCGCCGCTGCAGCGGGTGGTGCGGATGCTACTGGGCATCGACGCCAAGCTCAGCCAGTACACCCGCGGCAAGGCGTTCGTCGACCACGTGGTGTCCGCTGTCGGCATGGACCGGTTCAACGCCGTGTGGACGGGACCCGAAACACTGCCTCTGCCAGCCGAAATCGACGAGCCTCAACGATGGATCGACAGGGTGCTGTAGCCGGGCTTCGGGCGGCGGTCGAGGCGTTCGACCGCGACTTCGGCATCGGCGACCGCTGGTGCGTCGCTCTGTCTGGAGGCCCCGACTCGCTGGCATTGACCGCGGTCGCGGCGCGGCTCAAACCGACGACCGCCCTGGTCGTCGACCATCAGTTGCAGCCGGACTCCGCCGCCGTGGCGGAGAACGCGCGCAAACAGGGTATGTCTGTGGGATGCGTTGCAGCGCAGGTGATCATTGTCGACGTCGGCACGGTGGGGGGTCCCGAAGCCGCCGCGCGCACCGCGCGATACCGCGCGTTGGACGCGGCGCGGGACGGGATGCCCGTGCTGCTGGGCCACACGCTGGACGACCAGGCCGAGACGGTGCTGCTGGGTTTGGGCCGCGGTTCCGGGCCGCGGTCGATCGCAGGCATGCGGCCGTGGGATCCGCCGTGGGGCCGGCCCCTGCTGGGTGTGCGGCGGGCGGCGACGGAGGCCGCGTGCGTCGAGCTCGGTCTGTCGCCGTGGCAGGACCCGCACAACGCGGAGCGCAGGTTCACCAGGGTTCGCCTGCGTGAGGAGGTGCTACCGCTGCTCGAAGACGTTCTCGGCGGAGGCGTCGCGGAGGCGCTGGCCCGCACCGCAGGCGCGTTGCGCGCCGACACCGACACCCTCGACGAGCTGGCCGACCGCGCACTGACCGGGCTGCGTCGCGACGATGCGCTCGACGGCGACGAGCTCGCTCTTCTCCCAGAAGCACTGCGGCGCAGGGTGATTCGCAGATGGTTGCTCGACGGCGGTGCCGCCGGGCTGACCGACAAGCAGATCCGCGCCGTCGACGCCCTCGTCACGGCGTGGCGAGGCCAGGGCGGGGTCGCGGTCGGATCCCCCCTGCGGAAGCGACGGCTGATCGCGGGCCGCCGGGACGGCATGCTGACCCTGCACACGGAGCCGGTGCGAACCATGAAAAACTGTGCCCGTGCCTGAGCGATCCGCCGAGTTGTATACCGGTGACATCAAGTCGGTGCTGCTGTCGTCCGACGAGATCCAGGCGAAGATCGCCGAGCTCGGCACCCTGATCGGCGAGGAGTACCGCGACACCGTCGCCGAAAACGGCCAAGATCTCCTGCTGGTGACCGTGCTCAAGGGCGCGGTCTTCTTCGTCACGGACCTGGCGCGCGCGATCCCGCTGCCGACGCAGCTGGAGTTCATGGCGGTCAGCTCCTACGGTTCGTCGACGTCGTCGTCCGGTGTGGTGCGCATCCTCAAAGACCTCGACCGCGACATCAACGGCCGCGACGTGCTCATCGTCGAGGACATCGTCGACTCCGGGCTGACCCTGTCGTGGTTGCTGCGCAACCTCGCCACCCGCCACCCCCGCTCGCTGCGGGTATGCGCGCTGCTGCGCAAGCCCGACGCGGTGCGCGCCGACGTCGAGATCGCGCACGTCGGATTCGACATCCCCAACGAGTTCGTCGTCGGCTACGGCCTGGACTACGCCGAGCGTTACCGCGACCTCGACTACATCGGCACGCTGGACCCGAAGGTGTACGAGCAGCACTGAACGGCGCAAGATGAGGGGCATGCGCGAAACAGCCCTTCGCATCTGCCCCCTGTGCGAGGCCACCTGCGGCCTGGTCCTCACCATCGACGACGGTCGCGTCACCGGCGCCCGCGGCGACCGCGACGACGTGTTCAGCCACGGCTTCATCTGCCCGAAGGGCGCCAGCTTCGGCGAACTCGACAACGATCCCGACCGGTTGGCCAGGCCGATGATACGGCGTGACGGTGTGCTGACCGAGGCGACCTGGGAGGAGGCGTTCGCCGCGGCCGCGGAGGGGCTCGGCGGTGTCATCGCCCAGCACGGCGGTGCGGCCGTCGGCGTGTACCTGGGCAATCCGAACGCCCACACCATCGCCGGCGGGTTGTACACGCCGCTGGTCGTGAAGGCGCTGGGCACCCGGCAGGTGTACTCGGCGAGCACCCTCGACCAGATGCCCAAGCACGTCGCGCTGGGCCTGATGTTCGGCAGCCCCGTCGCGTTCACCGTGCCCGACCTCGACCGCACCGACTACCTCGTGATCATCGGCGCAAACCCCCTTGTCTCCAACGGCAGCCTCGCGACCGCCGCCGACTTTCCCGGCAAGCTGCGCGCGCTGCGCAGACGCGGCGGGCGCCTCGTGGTCATCGACCCCGCCCGCACCCGTACCGCCGAACTCGCCGACCGCCACCTGGCTCCGCGGCCCGGCACCGACGCGGCGCTGCTGCTGGGCATCGTGCACGTGCTGTTCGACGAGGACCTCGCCGACCTGAAGGACCTCTTCGGCCACGTCGACGGTGTCGACCTGGTGCGTGCTCTCGCCGCCGACTTCTCACCGGACACGGTCGAGGCGTACTGCGGGGTGCCCGCCGACGACATCCGCACGCTGGCACGCGAACTCGCGGCGGCGCCGTCGGCCGCGGTGTACGGCCGGATCGGCACGTCCACCGTTGAATTCGGCACCTTGGGCAGCTGGCTCGTCGACGTCGTGAACATTCTCACCGGCAACCTGGATCGCCCCGGCGGCGCGATGTTCCCGCAATCGCCGATCGCGCCCGCGGCGCGGCCACCGAAGCGAGGCCGAGGCTTTTCCACCGGGCGTTGGCACAGCCGCGTATCGGGTTATCCCGAAGTGCTGTCGGAGTTTCCGGCTGCGGCGTTGGCCGAGGAGATCGACACCCCCGGCGACGGGCAGATCAAGGCCATGATCACGATCGCGGGCAACCCGGTGCTGTCGGCGCCCGACGGCGATCGACTCGACAAGGCGCTCGACAGCGTCGAGTTCATGCTGAGCATCGACCCGTACCTCAACGAGACCACCCGGCACGCCGACGTCATCCTGCCGCCGCCTCCGCCGTCGCGCAGCGCGCACTTCGACGTCGCGCTCAACGGCCTGGCGGTGCGCAACAACGCGCGGTACTCACCGCCCGCGCTCCCGCTGACCGACCGACCGGACGAAGCCGAGATCCTCGCGCGCATCGCCCTGATCCTCTACGGTCTGGGCCCCGGCGCCGATCCGATGCTGGTCGACGATCAGGTGATCGCCGCAACGCTGGCCAAGGAGACCGCCGACCCCGACTCGCCGGTCGCCGGGCGATCCGTCGACGAGATGACCGCAATGCTGCCGACGGCTCCCGGCTACGAACGGCGCCTCGACATGATGCTGCGCCTCGGTGCCTACGGAGATGCGTTCGGAGCCAATTCCGACGGCCTCACTCTGGGCAAGCTCAAGGCCGCACCGCACGGCATCGACCTCGGTCCGCTGCGTCCGCGCCTGGCCGAGGTGCTGCGGACGCCGTCCGGGCGGATCGAACTCGCACCGCCCGAGTTGACCGCCGACGTCGCGCGGCTGCGGGATGCGCTCGGTGTGCGCGCCGACGGGTTCGTGCTCATCGGGCGACGGCACCTGCGTTCCAACAACAGCTGGATGCACAACCTGCCCGCGCTTTCGGGCGGGTCCAACCAGTGCACGCTGCGGATCCATCCCGACGACGCCGCCGAGCTCGGCCTCACCGACACGGCCGTCGTCAAGGGGCCGGGAGGTGAGCTGCTGGCGCCGGTCGAGATCACGCCCGAGATGCGGCGGGGCGTGGTGTCGTTACCGCACGGCTGGGGCCACGATCGCGACGGCACGGGTCAACGGGTGGCGGCCGGTGCGCCGGGCGTGAACGTCAACCAGCTCAACGACGGCAACCGTCTGGATCCGCTGTCGGGGACCGCGGTGCTCAACGGGATCCCGGTGGATATTGCGCCCGCGGGTTAGGTCAGCTCGTAGACCACGGTGACGTTGAAGCCGACGGCCTGCTGGCCCGGCTCGAACGGCACCGTCGCCATTTCCGCGGCCTGCCCGCGCGGACCCGGATACGGCGTCGGGGGCGACGAGGAAGGCACCTCGGATATCGAGAGGACCTTGCCGAGGTCCAATTCGGCCAGCAGCGCGTACTGTTCGGCGCGGCTCTTGGCGTCGTTGAAGGCCCGGGCGCGCGCTTCGCGCACCAGTTGTGAGTCGTCCTCGATTGCGAGGGTGACGTTGTTGATCCTCGTCGCGTTGCCGCCCCTGCTCGCGATGATCCCGAACACCTGTGGCGCCGTGTTGAGCGCGCGGACCTTGATGTCGATCGTGTTCGTCGCCCGGTAGCCATTGATGGTCGTGGTGTCGCCGCCGGCGTACTGCGGCTGCACGCTCACCTCGGAGGTGTTGATGTCCTTGCGGTCGATGCCCGAGTCGACGAGCGCGTCGATGACACCGCGCTGCAGTTGGCTGGTCTGGTTCAGGGCGCCGGCGGCGTCGGCGGCGACGACCTCCATCCCCGCGTTGATCGTCAGTGTGTCGGGTGTGCCGAGCACCTCACCGGAGCCGACGACCGTCACCTGGCGTTGTGTGCTGTTGTCGTCGTTGGTGAGGACGGGGGCGGCCGTCGCGTCACAGCCCGAGAGCAGGGCGATCAACCCGGCCGCCGCGGCCGCGAGGATTCGGGTGGGCGTCTTCGCCCGGGCAGCGATTGGCATGGCTGGCACCCTACCGTCAGGGGGTCACCATGATCTTGCAGTGCGTGTCGGGGTCGGCGAGTTCGTCGAACGCGGCGCCGACGCCTTCTAGTCCCACCTCGCCGGTGATCAGCGGCGAGACATCGATTCGCCCGTCGGCGATGGCGCGCAACGTCTCCGCGAACTCGTTGTGGTCATAGGAGTTGACGAACTGGACGTTGATCTCCTTGGCGATGCCGAACAACGGCGTGACCGTGTCGGGCTGCATGCACACTCCGGCCACCACCAGGCGGCTGCCCAACGGAGCCCTGCGCATCACGTCGTCGATGATCCCGGGGATGCCGACGGCCTCGAAGGTCACCGCGGGTGTCGCGCCGTCGAACGGAGAACCCTGCGCGGGATCGAGGGTCACGTGCGCGCCCATCGTCGCGGCGAGTTCCCGCCGGCGCACCGAGAAGTCCGCCGCCGCAACGTGTTCGATGCCCTTGAGGCGCAGGGCGGCGATGATCGCGATGCCGATCGGACCGCAGCCGATCACCAGCGCGGCCTCGCCGGGGGCGATGTTGGATTTGTTGACGGCGTGCAACCCGACGGCCAACGGTTCGGTCAGCGCGGCGTGCCGAGGGTCGACACCGTCGGGCACGCTCAGCAGTAGCGGCACCGACAGCAGCATCCTCTCGGCGTATCCACCGAGCACGGTGTTGCTGGACATGATCGGCTCGAAGCCCTTGGGCGACAACAATACCGGTAGCGACGTGACAAGAGTTCCTGCAGCGGGCGCATCGGTGCCCGGACCGGCCTCGAGGATTTCAGCGCTGAATTCGTGGCCCATGAACACGTCATTGCCGAGGTCGACGGGCAGGCCACCTTGCACCGGCATACCGGTGATCTCGCGAGTCAGCCGCACCATCTGGTCGCCGTGTTTGGCGAAGTGCAGATCCGAACCGCAGATCCCGCAAGCCTTGACCGCGACCAGCACCTGACCCTCTTGGGGAACCGGTTCGGGCACGTCGTCGCGGACCACCATCTGTCCGCCTCGCAGTACGGCAGCGCGCATTCACCAATCCAATCGGTTCAAGAACCCCAGCAACGCGGCGTTGACCGCCGCGGGCCGCTCCTGCGGCAGCCAGTGCCCCCCGTCGATCATCACCTCGCGGTAGTCGCCCGAAACCACCTCGCGGGCGCGGTCCCGCCGGGCGAAGGCCTGGGTCGGATCCTCTGTGGCGCCGACGAACAACGCAGGCACGCCGATGGTCGTCGCCGGGGTGTTCGCCGTCAGCTCCCAGTTGCGGTCGAAGCAGCGGTACCAGTTGAGCGCACCGGTGAAGCCCGTGCGGGTGAACTCCTCGACGTAGTGGTCGAGTTCGCGCTCGTTGATCCAGTCGGGCAGGCCGTCGGGCTCGGGGATACGGGACAAGAGCCCAGCCGGTCCCTGCGCGATCATCCGGTCGCCGACGAGTCCGCCCTTCGACGAGGCCGTCGACGCGAGCAGCTTGCGGATCGACGTGGCGGGGTCTCGGTTGAGCTCCGCGTCGGCCGGACCCGGCTCCTGGAAGTAGAGGATGTAGAAGAACTTCTCGCCGAAGATGCGCCGGAACGCCTGCGTCGTGGGCACCCGCGAGCGCGGCACCGGCGGTGTGCAGACACCGACTACCCCGGCGAAGCGGTCCGGATGCAGCAGCGGCGAAGCCCACGCCACCACCCCGCCGAAGTCGTGGCCGACGATGACCGCGCGGTCGGCGCCGACGTCGTCGAGCAGGCCGACGATGTCGGCGCTCAGCTCCACGATGGTGTAGGCGTCGACGGCCTCGGGTTTGGACGACTGCCCGTAGCCGCGCTGATCGGGAGCGAGCACGTGATAGCCCGCCTTGGCCAATGCGGGCAGCTGGTGGCGCCAGGAGAACCCCAGTTCGGGAAAACCGTGGGCGAGTACCACCAGCGGAGCGCCCGGTTCGCCCGCCTCGAGCACACGCAGGTGGACGCCGTTGGTGTCGACGAACCGCTCGGTCCAGGTGATCACGATCCCCACCCAAGCACAGTCCTGGGCGCGCGAGTGTGTAGTTGAAGCACGCCGCCGCGGCCGGCAGCGTGCGGGTAACCCACGTTCGCCGGGACGTCGGGAGAACCGTCGGGAACCTTGGTTCGTTGGTCTAGCGGTAGCCTGAACTATTCCAACCGCGTACTTGTTGGAGAGGTTTCGACGGCTTGAAAAGGCATTGGAAGGCAGGAGTGGTCGCTGACGGCCGGGGACAACGGCCCGCCACGCGGCCGGACGACGACGGATAGTTGATGAATCGGAAAAATGTCATCCGCACGCTGAGCGTGATAGCGGTCGTGCTGTTGCTGGGGTGGTCCTTCTACTACTTCAGCGACGACACGCGGGGTTACAAGCCCATCGACACGTCGGTGGCGGTCGCCCAGATCACCGGCGACAACGTCAAGAGCGCGCAGATCGACGACCGGGAACAGCAGCTGCGGCTCGAACTCAAGAGCGGCAACGGCGACACCGAGAACAGCGACAAGATCCTCACCAAGTATCCGACCGGGTACGGGGTCACGCTGTTCGAGGCGCTTCAGGACAAGAACGTCAAGACCAACACGGTCGTCAACCAGGGCAGCATGCTCGGCTCGCTGCTGATCTACCTGCTGCCGCTGTTGCTGCTGGTCGGACTGTTCGTGATGTTCTCCCGCATGCAGACCGGCGGCCGGATGGGCTTCGGGTTCGGCAAGTCCAAAGCCAAGATGCTCAACAAGGACATGCCGAGCACCACCTTCGCCGACGTCGCCGGCGTCGACGAGGCCGTCGAAGAGCTCTACGAGATCAAGGACTTCCTGCAGAACCCGTCGCGGTATCAGGCGCTGGGCGCCAAGATCCCCAAGGGCGTGTTGCTGTTCGGCCCGCCCGGCACCGGTAAGACGCTGCTGGCGCGCGCCGTGGCCGGCGAGGCCGGGGTGCCGTTCTTCACGATCTCGGGCTCGGACTTCGTCGAGATGTTTGTCGGCGTCGGCGCCTCCCGCGTGCGCGACCTGTTCGAGCAGGCCAAGCAGAACAGCCCCTGCATCATCTTCGTCGACGAGATCGACGCCGTCGGCCGTCAGCGCGGCGCCGGCCTGGGCGGTGGCCACGACGAACGCGAGCAGACACTCAACCAGCTGCTGGTCGAGATGGACGGCTTCGGCGACCGTCAGGGCGTCATCCTGATCGCGGCCACGAACCGGCCCGACATCCTCGACCCGGCCCTGCTGCGACCGGGCCGCTTCGACCGCCAGATCCCGGTCTCCAACCCCGACCTTGCCGGCCGTCGCGCCGTGCTCAAGGTGCACTCCGCGGGTAAGCCGATCGCCCCCGACGCCGACCTCGACGGGCTGGCCAAGCGCACCGTCGGCATGTCCGGCGCCGACCTGGCCAACGTCATCAACGAGGCCGCACTGCTGACCGCCCGCGAGAACGGCACGGTGATCACCGGCCCGGCGCTGGAGGAGGCCGTCGACCGCGTCGTGGGCGGGCCCCGGCGTAAGAGCCGCATCATCAGCGAGCAGGAGAAGAAGATCACCGCCTATCACGAGGGCGGGCACACGCTCGCCGCGTGGGCGATGCCGGACATCGACCCGATCTACAAGGTGACGATCCTGGCCCGCGGCCGCACCGGCGGCCACGCAATGGCGGTCCCCGAGGACGACAAGGGCCTGATGACCCGCTCGGAGATGATCGCGCGGCTGGTGTTCGCGATGGGTGGACGCGCGGCCGAGGAACTGGTGTTCCGGGAGCCGACCACCGGCGCGGTGTCCGACATCGAGCAGGCCACCAAGATCGCCCGCGCGATGGTCACCGAGTACGGCATGAGCTCCAAGCTCGGCGCGGTGCGCTACGGCACCGAGCACGGCGATCCGTTCCTGGGCCGCACCATGGGCACCCAGGCTGACTACAGCCACGAGGTCGCTCAAATCATCGACGACGAGATTCGCAAGCTCATCGAGGCCGCCCACACCGAGGCCTGGGAGATCCTGACCGAGTACCGCGACGTGCTCGACACCCTCGCCGGCGAGCTGTTGGAGAAGGAGACGCTGCACCGCCGTGAGCTCGAGGAGATCTTCGGCGACGTGAAGAAGCGCCCGCGGCTGACCATGTTCGACGACTTCGGCGGGCGGGTGCCATCCGACAAGCCGCCGATCAAGACCCCTGGCGAGCTGGCGATCGAGCGCGGCGAGGAATGGCCGAAACCGGTGCCCGAACCCGCGTTCAAGGCCGCGATCGCCGCGGCCACCAAGGCCGCCGAAGCCACCAAGGTGGCCGAGGGCGGGCCCAACGGCGCCAACGGCAGCGGTAACGGTTCCTCCGGTCCGACACAGCCGGACTACGGCGCCCCCGCGGGATGGCACGCACCGGGCTGGCCGCCGCCGCCACAGCAGCAGCAACAGCCCCCCGTCCAGCAGCCGCACGGCTACTGGTATCCGCCGCCGCACCAGGGTTGGCAACAGCAGCAGCCCTATCCGCCGTATCCGGCGTATCCGCAGCAGGGGCCACCGCAGCAACAGGGTGGGCCACCCCAACCGCACGAGGACAAGGGTCAGGACAACAGCCGGCGTAACGGCTGACAGACCGACCGGCTCACAGGAGGCTCCATTGGCGCAGTCCCAGCACAACTCTGTCACCTTCAGCCCCGCGAACTTCGACCAGGCGCGCGCTGAGGCGGCGGTCCGCGAACTGCTGCTCGCGGTGGGGGAGGACCCAAACCGGCACGGCCTGGAGTCCACGCCCGCGCGGGTCGCGCGGGCGTACAAGGAGCTGTTCGCCGGCCTCTACATCGATCCGGATTCGGTGCTGGACACCACCTTCGACGAGCAGCACGACGAGCTTGTGTTGGTCAAGCAGATCCCGATGTACTCGACGTGCGAACACCACCTGGTGTCGTTCCACGGCGTCGCGCACGTGGGCTACATCCCAGGCCAGGACGGCCGCGTCACCGGGTTGTCCAAGATCGCCCGGCTGGTCGATCTCTACGCCAAGCGACCGCAGGTGCAGGAACGGCTCACCGGTCAGATCGCGGACGCGATGATGCGCAAACTCGATCCGCGGGGTGTGATCGTCGTGGTCGAGGCCGAGCACCTGTGCATGGCGATGCGTGGGGTGCGCAAGCCGGGCGCGGTGACGACCACATCGGCCGTGCGCGGACAGTTCAAGGTCGACGCGGCATCGAGGGCCGAGGCGCTGGACCTGATATTGCGCAAGTGAACTCGACACGGGTGCGAGTCATGGGGGTCGTGAACGTCACCGACGACTCCTTCTCCGACGGAGGGCTGTTCCTCGACCGCGACCGCGCTGTAGAGCACGGGCTCGAGCTGGTCGGCCAAGGCGCTGCGATCGTCGACGTGGGCGGTGAGTCCACTCGCCCCGGGGCGACGCGCATCGACCCCGACGTCGAGAAATCGCGGGTGTGCCCGGTCATCAGGGAGCTCGCCGCCCACGGTGTCACCGTCAGCATCGACACCATGCACGCCGACGTCGCGCGCGCCGCGCTCGAGAACGGCGCCCACATCGTCAACGACGTCTCCGGCGGCCGCGCGGACCCGGACATGGCGCCGTTGCTCGCCGACGCGAAAGTGCCGTGGGTGCTGATGCATTGGCGCTCGGTGGGCGCGGACCGGCCGCACGCGGTGCCCGCCTATCGGAACGTGGTCGACGAGGTCCGGACCGAACTGCTCGCCAGTGTGGACGCCGCGGTGGCCGCCGGCGTCGACGCGGCCAATGTCATCATCGATCCGGGGCTGGGCTTCGCCAAGACGGGCGACCACAACTGGGCGCTGTTGCGTGCGCTGCCCGAATTCGTGGCCACCGGCATCCCGGTGTTGGTCGGCGCGTCGCGCAAACGCTTCCTCGGAACGCTGCTCGCGGACTCCGAGGGACAACCGCGGCCGCCGGACGGGCGGGAGACCGCGACGGCGGTGATCTCGGCGCTGGCGGGTCTGCACGGCGCCTGGGGCGTGCGGGTGCACGATGTGCGCGCCTCGGTCGACGCGGTCAAGGTGTTGGAGGCGTGGTCGCATGGCTGACCGAATCGAGTTGCGGGGCTTGCGAGTTCGCGGCTATCACGGCGTCTACGAGCACGAGCGTCGCGACGGCCAGGACTTCATCGTCGACATCACGGTTTGGATCGACCTCGCGGCCGCGGCGGCCAGTGACGACCTCGCCGACACCCTGGACTACGGCGCGTTGGCGCAGCGGGCGGCCGACGTCATCGCCGGACCGCCGCGGGACCTGATCGAGACGGTGGCCGCCGAGATCGCCGAGGGCGTCATGGAAGACGAGCGAGTGCATGCCGTCGAGGTGGTCCTGCATAAGCCCGCCGCACCGATCCCGCTGGCGTTCTCCGACGTCGCGGTCGTCGCGCGTCGTTCGCGGCGCGGTCGGGGTGGCCCTTGACCACCGCGGTTCTGTCGATCGGGTCGAATCTCGGCGACCGGCTGGCGATGCTTCGGTCGGTCGCCGACGGGCTCGGCGGTGCGCTGCGCGCGGCGTCGCCGGTGTACGAGACCGCGCCGTGGGGCGGTGTCGAGCAGGGGCCGTTCCTCAACGCCGTCCTCATCGCCGAGGATCCGGCGCTCGACGGCCACGGTTGGCTACGGCGCGCCCACGACTTCGAACGAGCCGCCGAGCGGGTGCGCGAACAGCGGTGGGGCCCGCGCACGCTCGACGTCGACATCGTGACCTGCCGAACCGGGGGACGTGAGCTGATCTCGCAGGACGCCGAGCTGACTCTGCCCCATCCGCGTGCCCATGAACGCGCGTTCGTGCTGGTGCCGTGGCTGGCGGTGGAACCGGACGCGGCGCTGACGGTCGCAGGCGAGCCGCGCCGGGTCGACGAACTGCTCTCGGCGCTCGAAACGGCCGAACGCGAAGGCGTCCACCGCACCGAGTTGGTGTTGCGCTGATGGGGCCGACGCGCAAGCGCGACCTCGCGGCCGCTGCGGTGCTCACCGCTGTCGTCGGCTATTTGCTCGTGCTGGCGTCGTACCGATGGTTCCCGCCGATAACCCTGTGGACGGGTGTCTCGCTGCTGGCCGTAGCGATCGCCGAAGCGGGCTGGGCGTTCCACGTGCGAGCCAAGATCAACGACGGTGAGATCGGCGTGGGATCCGGCCGGCTGAACCCCCTCGCGGTGGCGAGGTCGGTGGTGATCGCCAAGGCCTCGGCATGGGTTGGCGCGCTGGTGTTCGGTTGGTGGTTGGCCGTCCTGGTCTATCTGTTGCCGCGTCGCTCCACTCTGCGCGTCGCCGCCGAGGACACCGCGGGCGCCGCGGTGGCCGCCGGGTGTGCACTGGCTCTGGTGGTTGCTGCGCTGTGGTTGCAGCATTGCTGCAAGTCGCCGGGTGAGCCGCCGGAGAACCCCAATGGGGCAACGGATTAACGAAGTTCGGCCGACGCGAGAACGAATCGCCGACGAGGCGACACGCGGAGTGACCTGTGACAGGTACAGTCGCCCCCATGACCGATCCGACCCGCAGCGCACGCTATCGGCGTGCCGGCCGCAGGCCGGGTTGGATGCTGTTGACCGCGTTGCTGGTGCTGGCGATCGCGGCCAGCTCCGCCCTGGTGTTCACCGATCGGGTGGAGCTGCTCAAGCTGGCGGTCATCCTGGCGTTGTGGGCGGCGGTGGTCGCGGCGTTCGTCTCGGTCATCTACCGACGGCAGAGCGATGTCGACCAGGCCAAGGTGCGCGACCTCAAGCTCGTCTACGACCTGCAGCTGGACCGTGAGATCTCGGCGCGGCGCGAATACGAGCTGTCGTTGGAGACGCAACTGCGCCGCGAACTGGAAGCCGAGGTGCGCGCCCAGGCCGCCGACGAGATGGCGACGTTGCGGGCGGAACTGTCCGCGCTGCGCGCCAACCTGGAGATCCTCTTCGATGCGGACCTGTCGCACCGGCCCGCCATCGAGCCCGAGCGCACGACGGTGCGCGCCTACAGCGACTGGGCGCGGGATTCGGAGACCACGGGACGCGTCAGCAGCAGCCGCATCGACGAATACCGGCCCGACATCGAAGAGAGGACCGAGGAAAGTCCGATCATCGATGTGCCCGCCGAACCCCAACCGCCGGAATTCGATTGGCAGCCCACCGCCGAGCGCGGTGGGGCGCACCGCAGGGCCGGCGACGCCGACTGGGGTCGCCAGTCGGCCGAGGAGCCGAGCTCGTGGTCACCGCCGCCACCGCCGCCGCCACCCCCGCCGC